>NZ_PYUQ02000007.1:0-73460 GCF_003030865.2 Halomonas sp. SL1
CCCCGAAGGTTGGATTGGGTGTCCAACTTTCGGGGTGCAGTTCAGAGGACCCGGGCGTTCTTGACGAGGCTCGTCGCAGATCAGCGCTTGGAGAACTGCGGACGACGACGGGCCTTGCGCAGACCGATCTTCTTACGCTCGACTTCACGGGCGTCACGGGTGACGTAACCGGCTTCACGCAGCGGCTTGCGGAAGTCTTCGTTGTACTGCATCAGGGCGCGAGTGAGGCCGTGACGAATGGCGCCGGCCTGGGCGCTGCCACCGCCGCCCTTGACGGTCACGTAGACGTCGAACTGGCCGAGGGTCTCGGTCAGCTCGAGCGGCTGACGGACGACCATGCGACCGGTGACACGGCCGAAGAACTCGTCCAGATCACGGTTGTTGACGGTGATCTTGCCAGTGCCCGGCTTCAGGAAGACGCGGGCGGTAGAGGTCTTGCGGCGACCGGTACCGTAATACTGCTGTGTCATGGCGAAAGCTCCCTCAGATGTTCAGTTCTTGCGGCTGCTGCGCGGCGTGCGGATGCTCGGTGCCGGCGTAGACCTTGAGCTTGGAGTACATGGCACGACCCAGCGGGCCTTTCGGGAGCATGCCCTTGACCGCGGACTCGATGACGCGCTCCGGTGCGTGAGCGATCATCTTCTCGAAGTTCATGGAGCGCAGGCCACCCGGGTAACCGGTGTGACGATAGTAGTTCTTGGCGCTCGCCTTGTTGCCGGTGACATGCACCTTCTCGGCGTTGATCACGACGATGTAGTCGCCAGTGTCAACGTGCGGGGTGTATTCCGGCTTGTGCTTGCCACGCAGGCGGCGAGCGATCTCGGTGGCCAGACGGCCCAGAGTCTTGTCCGCAGCGTCGACGACGTACCAGTCGCGCTGGACGGACTGCGGCTTGGCAGTGAACGTCTTCATGGGTGAATCACCAAATCGATGTATTGGGTCCTGCCCCGGCTCGGCGGTTCGGACCATCCCTATTTTTCTTGGTTGCCGTCCGCGGACGACAACGGTCAAGCGCGCGAATTCTACACGCCCCAGACCGGCAAGGCAATGACGCACAAGCTGGAAAACAGCATGCCCCCTTCGTCACGGAGGAAAGAAAGGGGGGGCTTCCGGCTTCAAGCTCAAGGCTTACAGCTCCCGGCCAGAGGCCGGGTCAGGGCTTGTGCGGCAGGGCCAGATACTCCCTCGACTGCATCTCCTGGAGGCGCGAGAGGGTCCGCTCGAACTCGAACTCCAGCTTGCCGTCGCGATAGAGCCGCTCGGCCGGCGCTTCGGCGGACATCAGCAGCTTGACGCCGCGGTCGTAGAACTCGTCGACCATGTTGATGAAGCGCCGGGCCTGGTCGTCGCTGGCGCCGTCCATGCACGGCACGCTGGAGACCAGCACGGTGTGGTACTCGCGAGCCAGCTCGATGTAGTCGTTCTGACTGCGCGGGCCGTCGCAGAGCTCGTCGAACGCGAACCACACCACGTCGTCATGCAGCCGCCGGCTGTGCAGCACCCGATGATTGATCTCGATCGGCGCCCCGTCCTCGCCCTCGTGGCCGGCGATCTCGCGGAAGCTGCGTGACAGCTCGGCCTCGGCGGCCTCGTCCAGCGGCGAATGAAAGATCTCGGCGCGTTCCAGGGCGCGCAGTCGGTAGTCGATGCCGGAGTCGACGTTGACCACCTCGCAGTGACGCTCCAGCAGGTCAATCGCCGGCAGGAAGCGCGCGCGCTGCAGGCCATCCTTGTAGAGGTCGGCCGGCACGATGTTGGAGGTCGCCACCAGCACCACCCCGCGGGCGAACAGCGCCTCGAGCAGGTTGGCCAGGATCATGGCGTCGGTGATGTCCTTGACGAAGAACTCGTCGAAACAGATCACCCGCGCCTCGGCGGCGAACTTGTCGGCCACGAGGGTCAGCGGATTCTTCTCGCCCTTGTAGTGCTCGAGTTCGTTGTGCACCCGCTGCATGAAACGGTGAAAGTGGGTGCGCATCTTCTCGGGAAAGGGCAGCGCCTCGAAGAAGGTGTCCACCAGGTAGGTCTTGCCCCGCCCGACACCGCCCCAGAAATAGAGCCCGGTCACCTCCGGCAGTGCCGGTGCCTCGGGCTCGCCGCGGCGGCCGAACAGCCCGGCCATCCGCGACTTCAGCCCCTTGCCCGCCGACGCCGGCCGAGCATACTCGCGCGGCTTGGCCAGCAGGTCGTCAAACAGGCGCTGCAGGTGCGTCACGGCCTGTTCCTGGGCGGGATCGAAGACGAAATCGGCGCGCTCGAGATCGGCGCGATAGCGGCCCATCGGGGTGTTCGGCTCGGCGGCGGTCGGCATCCTGTGACGCTCGCTCATGGACATGGGGGCGACGGTCCTCGGCATCCGGTGAAAGAGGGGCATTATACCCACCGGGGCGTCGCTTGGCATCGCCGGCCGGCCGTTGACCCCGGCATCTGCCTCGGCCCTATAATGGGCCGCCGGCACGCCCGGCGCTGGAGCCGGCCGCCGATGCCGAGCCGAGAGACCGCTCAGGAGAACGATGTGGAATTAAGCAATATCAACTGGATGCTGGGCGCCGCTTGCCTGCTGGCCGGGATCGGCCTCGGCGTGATGGGCTACCACCTGATGAATGCGGGCGCACGCAACGTGCAGATGTTGCGCCAGCGCCTCGCCGAACGCGACCGCCAGCTGGCCGAACTTCGCGACGGCGTCGGCGATCACGTCGAGCGTCTCGGCAGCCTCGCCGCCGCGCTGAACAAGGAAGTGAGCGAGGCCAGCAGCCGGCTGGGGGCCGAAGCCCCGCAGCGCGCCGACCTGGCCGCCGCCACGCCCACGACGCCCGAGGTCGAAAGCGACGACGATGTCGCCGCCCCCCGCGACTACGCCGATGGCAACCGCGGCACCCTCTCGGAGGACTTCGGCCTCAAGCAGAACGACGCCGACGCGCCCCAGCCACCCCGCTACTGAGGCCCTCCCGGCGCCCGATCCGGGAACCCGCCACGAACACGAAGACGCCGCCCATGGCTCGAGCTCCATGGGCGGCGTCTTCGCGTCCACGCCCCGCCGCCGTCAGGCGGGGTTGTCGATATCCACGAAGCGATGCTCGATGCCGAACTCCGCGGCGAGGCGTTCGCCCAATGCCTGGACGCCGTAGCGCTCGGTGGCGTGATGCCCCGCCGCCAGGTAGTGGATGCCCAGCTCCCGCGCCAGGTGCGTGGTGCGCTCCGAGATCTCGCCGGAGATGAAGGCATCGGCCCCGGCCGCCGCGGCCTCGGCGATCATGTCCTGGGCCCCACCGGTGCACCAGGCCACGCGCCGGACCTCGCCGCCGCCGGGCGCCTCGACCAGCAGCGGCTCGCGACCCAGCCGCTCACCGACATGCTCGGCCAGCGCCGCCGCGCTCATCGGCACGGAAGGCCGCCCCCGCCAGATCAGCCCCTCGCCGAGCTCGCCGTCGGCGCAGCCTTCCGCCACGAAGCCCAGCCGCTCGCCCAAGCGGGCGTTGTTGCCGAGCTCGGCATGGGCGTCCAGCGGCAGGTGATAGGCCAGCAGGCCGATGTCATGAGCCAGCAGGGTCGCCAGCCGGCGACGCTTCATGCCGGTGACCGCCACCGGCTCGTTCTTCCAGAAATAGCCATGGTGCACCAGCAGCAGATCGGCGTCCCAGGCCACCGCCTGGTCGAGCAGTGCCTGGCAGGCGGTGACGCCGCTCATCACCCGAGCGACCCGCTCGCGGCCTTCGACCTGCAGGCCGTTGAGGGTGTAGTCCTTGAATCGCGCCGGTGACAGCAGCCGATCGCAGGCCGCCACCAGTTCCGTGGATGTCGTCATGAAGCCTCCGGACGGTTCACGCATGCAATGTTACAATTCGAGCCATTCTAAACCGCCGCCCCGCCACCCTGCGACCACGCACCAGAAGGAAGCCCGCCGCATGCGACGCGCCCTCCCCTATGTCTGGCCCATCCTGATCGGCCTGCTGCTGGCCATCGTGCTGCTCAACGCCTTCCCGCGACTGGTGGGTCGCCAGGCCACGCCGCCCGTCGCCACCTCGCCGCCCCCGCTGCAGACCGCCGACGAGGTCGAGCGGCCGGCCCCCAGCCTGCGCGAAGCCCCGCCCATGGAACGCGGCGAAGGCCCGGCCAGCTACGCAAGCGCCGTGGCACAGGCCGCCCCGGCGGTGGTCAACGTCTATTCCTCGCGGGTGGTGGAGCGCGACAGTCATCCGCTGATGTCCGATCCCTTCTTCCGCCAGTTCTTCGGCGATGACGCTCCGCGCCGCCAGCGCATGCTGTCGAGCCTGGGCTCGGGGGTGATCGTCAGCGCCGACGGCTATGTGCTGACCAACCACCACGTGATCCGCGGCGCCGACCAGATCCAGGTGGCACTGCGCGACGGCCGCGAGACCCTGGCCGAGGTCATCGGCACCGACCCCGAGAGCGACCTGGCGGTGCTGCGCATCGACCTCGACGACCTGCCGGTCATCGAGCTGTCCGACTCGGACCAGGCGGCGATCGGCGACGTGGCGCTGGCCATCGGCAATCCCTTCGGCGTCGGCCAGACCGTGACCATGGGTATCGTCAGCGCCACCGGCCGCAGCCACCTGGGGCTCAACGCCTACGAGGACTTCATCCAGACCGATGCCGCCATCAACCCGGGCAACTCCGGCGGCGCCCTGATCAATCCGGACGGCGCACTGGTCGGCATCAACACCGCCATCTTCTCGCGCTCCGGCGGCTCCCAGGGCATCGGCTTCGCCATCCCCGCCAACCTGGCACGCAGCATCCTCGAGCAGATCGTCACCCAGGGCCGGGTGGTGCGCGGCTGGCTGGGCGTCGAGGCCCAGGAGCTCAACCCGGAGCTGGCCGCCTCCTTCGGCCTGGCGGCACCCACCGGCGTGATCATCGCCGGCGTAGTGCCCGACGGCCCGGCGGACGATGCCGGCCTGCAGCCCGGCGACGTGCTGCTCAAGGTGGATGGCAACCCGATTCTCGATCCGCGCCAGACCATGAGCGACATCGCCGACATCGCCCCCGGCACCGATCTGCCGGTGACGGTGGTGCGCGGCGGCGAGCCCCTGGAGATCACCCTCGAGGTCGCCGAGCGTCCCACGCCGTCGCGCCCGCTGTCCCTCGAGAAGCCCGACTCGCCCTGAGCGACACCCTTCCGCCGAAACGACCGCGGCCCCGTCGCTGACGGGGCCGCGGTCGTTGTTGCCTGGCAAGGCCCGAAGGGCCCTCAGTCGCGGATGCGGTACTCGGCGCTGCGGGCATGGGCGGTCAGCGACTCGCCGCGGGCCAGCACCGAGGCCGTGCGGCCCAGGGTCGAGGCGCCCTCGGCGGAGCAGCCGATCAGCGAGGAACGCTTCTGGAAGTCGTAGACGCCCAGCGGCGAGGAGAAGCGCGCCGTGCCGGAGGTCGGCAGCACGTGGTTGGGGCCGGCACAGTAGTCGCCCAGCGCCTCGGCGGTGTAGCGACCCATGAAGATGGCGCCGGCGTGGCGCACCTCGGGCAGCCAGTCCTGCGGGGCTTCCACCGACAGCTCCAGGTGCTCCGGGGCGATACGGTTGATCAGCGCCACCGCCTCGTCGCGGTCGCGGCAGTGGATCAGCGCGCCGCGCTCGGCCAGCGAGGTGCGGATGATCGCCTCGCGCTCCATGGTCGGCAGCAGCCGGGCCATGGCCTCGCCGACTGCCTCCAGGTGATCGCCGTCCCAGCTGACCAGGATCGACTGGGCGTCCTCGTCGTGCTCGGCCTGGGAGAACAGGTCCATGGCCAGCCAGTCGGCGTCGGTGCCGCCATCGGAGACCGCCAGGATCTCCGAGGGACCGGCGATCATGTCGATGCCGACCTGGCCGAACACCGCTCGCTTGGCGGTGGCCACGTAGATGTTGCCGGGGCCGACGATCTTGTCGACCCGCGGCACCGTCTCGGTGCCGTAGGCCAGCGCGGCCACGGCCTGAGCGCCGCCGATGGTGAAGACATGATCGACGCCCGCCAGGTGGGCGGCGGCCAGCACCAGCTCGTTGAGCACGCCATCCGGGGTCGGCACCACCATGACGATCTCGCCGACGCCGGCCACGTGAGCCGGCAGCGCGTTCATCAGCACCGAGGACGGATAGGCGGCCTTGCCGCCGGGCACGTAGATGCCGGCGCGGTCCAGCGGCATGACCTGCTGGCCGAGCACCGTGCCGTCATCTTCGGTGTACTGCCAGGATTCGGGCTTCTGGTGCTCGTGGTAGCGGCGCACCCGGTCGGCGGCGGTGGCCAGCGCCTCGCGCTGCGCCTCGGGCAGGCCATCGAAGGCCTGGCGCAGGCGATCCGGCCCCAGGGTCAGATCGGCCATGCTCGACGCCGAGAGGCGATCGAAGCGGTTGCTGGTCTCGACCACGGCAGCATCACCGCGGGTCTTCACGGCCTCAAGGATGTCGGCGACGCGGCGCTGGACCTCGTCATCGGACACGCCTTCCCAGGCCAGCAGGGCATCGAGGCGTGTCTCGAAGTCGGCGTCGGCGGTGGACAGACGCGCGATCTCGAGGCGGCCGGCGGACACTTCACTCATGACGATTGCTCTCCTCTCGGGGATGACCGGCCGCTCAGGCCGGCGCCTCGGCGCTGCGCCGCTCGACCGCCTCGCGCAGGCGGGCGATCAGCGGCTTGAGGCGGTCGTGCTTCATGGTCATGGCCGCCTTGTTGACCACCAGACGGGTGGAGATCGGCGCGATCAGCTCGCGCGGCTCCATGCCGTTGGCCCGCAGGGTGTTGCCGGTATCGACGATGTCGACGATCTCGTCGGCCAGGTTCATCAGCGGCGCCAGCTCCATGGCGCCGTAGAGCTTGATCACCTCGGCCTGGATGCCCTGCTCGGCGTAGTAGCGCTTGGCCACGTTGACGAACTTGGTGGCCACCCGACGCCGGGCGTGGGACGGCTCGGCACCGCTGACCCCCGCGGTCATCAGCTTGCAGCCGGCGATCTCGAGGTCCAGAGGCTCGTAGAGGCCCTCGGCCCCGTGCTCGAGCAGCACGTCCTTGCCCGCCACGCCCACGTCGGCGGCGCCGAGCTGGACGTAAGTGGGCACGTCGGTGGCGCGGATCACCACCAGCTTGACGTCCGGCAGGTTGGTGTCGAACAAGAGCTTGCGGCTGGCCCCCAGGTCCTCGGCGGGCGTGATGCCGGCCTCGGCCAGCAGCGGCAGGGTCTCGTCGAGAATGCGGCCCTTGGACAGGGCCAGAATCAGTTGCTTGCTCATGGTCTCGCCTGTTGTCGGCTCAGCCCGGAATGCGCCGGATCTTGGCGCCCAGCAGCTGCAGTTTTTCCTCGATGCACTCGTAGCCACGATCGATGTGGTAGATGCGGTCGACCAGCGTCTCGCCCTCGGCCATCATCGCCGCGATCACCAGCGACGCCGAGGCGCGCAGGTCGGTGGCCATGACCGGCGCACCGGACAGGCTCTCGACGCCGGTGATCACCGCGGTATTGCCCTCGAGCGCGATGCTCGCGCCCATGCGGTTGAGCTCCTGGACGTGCATGAAGCGGTTCTCGAAGATGGTCTCGACCACCCGGGCGGTGCCTTCGGCCACCGCGTTCAGGGCCACGAACTGGGCCTGCATGTCGGTGGGAAAGGCCGGATAGGGCGCGGTGCGCACGTTGACCGCCCTGGGCCGCTTGCCGTGCATGTCCAGCGCGATCCAGCCCTCGCCGGTGGTCACGGTGGCACCGGCCTCCTCGAGCTTGGCCAGCACCGCCTCGAGGATGTCGGCGCGGGTGTTGCGCACCTTCACCCTGCCCCGCGACAGCGCCGCGGCGACCAGGAAGGTGCCGGTCTCGATGCGGTCCGGCATCACGTCGTGCTCGGCGCCGTGCAGCCGCTCGACGCCCTCGACGACGATGGTGTCGGTGCCGTGGCCGCGAATGTTCGCGCCCATCTTGATCAGGCATTCGGCCAGGTCGGTGACCTCCGGCTCGCGGGCGGCGTTCTCGAGCACCGTGGTGCCCTCGGCCAGCACCGCGGCCATCAGCAGGTTCTCGGTGCCGGTGACGGTGACGGTGTCGAAGAAGATGGTCGCCCCCTTGAGGCGACCGTCGACCCGCGCGCGGATGTAGCCACCCTCGACGCGGATGTCGGCGCCCATGGCCTCGAGGCCGCGGATATGCAGATCGACCGGCCGGGAGCCGATGGCGCAACCGCCGGGCAGCGACACGTCGGCCTGGCCGAAGTGGGCCAGCAGCGGTCCGAGCACCAGGATCGAGGCGCGCATCTTCTTGACCAGCTCGTAGGGCGCGTGACAGTCGGTCACCTGGGCGCCGTCGAGCTGGATGCTCATGCGCTCGCCCATCACCGGCTGCACGCCCATGTGGCCGAGCAGCTCGAGGGTGGTGGTGATGTCCTGCAGGTGCGGCAGGTTCCCGATGGTCACCGGCTCGTCGGCCAGCAGGGTCGCGCAGAGAATCGGCAGGGCGGCGTTCTTGGCACCGCTGGCCCAGACCTCGCCATCGACGGGGCCGTTGCCGGTAATGATCAGCTTGTCCATGTCACCTCGAGCCTCAGGCCCCCTTGTTCTCG
Organism: Halomonas sp. SL1; assembly: GCF_003030865.2. Classification (NCBI taxonomy): domain Bacteria; kingdom Pseudomonadati; phylum Pseudomonadota; class Gammaproteobacteria; order Oceanospirillales; family Halomonadaceae; genus Halomonas; species Halomonas sp. SL1. The sequence continues at coordinate 8,535 of NZ_PYUQ02000007.1, forward strand.
GCGGCACCCTGCCACTGCTCGGGCGTGTAGGTCTTGATGGTCACGGCATGCAGGGCGCCGGAGGCGATCTCGTCGGACAGCGCGCCGTAGATCAGCTGCTGTCGCTTGACCCGGGACAGCCCTTCGAACACCTCGCCGACGGCGACCACCTGGAAGTCGCAGCCCTCGCCCTGGATATGAAATTCGCAGCCATCGAGCCGGCTCTCGAGCAGCGCCTTGACCTCAGTGGGAAGCATCGAACCCTCGCTAGAAAATGGTTGATCCGTGAAAGCGCCACCGCGATGCGATGACGGGACGAACAGGCCGACCATGGTAATGAAAAGCGACGCCGTTGGCGACGTGCGCGTATGGCGACATGCGCGCCAGCCGACGAGTCTCGACACGATACGCCTGGTCATGACGAGCCTCGAAACACGAAGGGGCCGGGGCGACGCCCGTCGCTCCCGGCCCCTTGCCGTCATGGTGCCGCTCACGCTTCGGTGGCGTCGACGCTCGCCTCCACCGGCAGCAGGGTATCGACTCCGGCGACCTCGGTCAGCCGGGCCAGCGGCGGCGACAGCCGCACCGCCTCGAGAGTGAGGCCACCGGCCCGACTCTGGCGCGTCCACTCCAGCAGCACGCTGACCGCCGCACTGCTGACGCGCCCCACCCCGCCGAGATCGAAGACCACGCGGCTACCCTCGCTCTGGCTGGCAAGCCAGCGCTGGCCGGCGGCGGCAATCTCCGCGGCCCCGTCGAAGTCGACCTCGCCGGACACCGACAGCACCTCGCCATCGACCTCGAGGCGATTGGCACCGTTCTCCAGCAGCACGCTCATCCTGCCTCACCCTGCTCCAGCTCGTCGACGGCGAGCTCCGGCGCCCAGCCATCGATCACGGCGTCGTAGTCGCGATTCTGGTCGCGCATCGCCTGATCGAACTGGTTGCGGAAGGTCAGCCCCAGGTTGATGCCGTTGACGATCACGTTGACCACCTTCCACTGGCCGTCATCCTGACGCAGCGAATAGCTCACCGGGTAGACGGTACCGTCACTGGCCACCACTTCCATCTCGACGCTGGCCTGGTCCTCGTAGCGGCCGGCATCCTGGTTGTCGAGCACGCGGATGTCCTGGTAATCGAAGGTCACCAGTCCCTTGGCATAGGTATCGATCAGCGTCTGACGGAAGGTGTCGACGAAGCGCGAGCGCTGCGACGGGGTGGCGTTGCGGAAATAGCGGCCCATGACGCTGGCGCCGATATAGCGGAAATCGGCCACCTGCTCGAGGCTGTCGTCGACCACGACCTCGAGCTCGTCGGGATGCTCGCGGTAGTAGTCCCGACGCCCCTCGATATCGCCCATCAGCTCGTCGATGCTGTCGCGGATCAACTGTTCCGGGGTGTTGGCCTGGGCGACCGCCGGCAGCGCCATCAGGCACATCACCAGGATCGTCATGGCGCCGACCAGGCGCCGGGAAAGGCTCGTTGCGTTCATCGGGTTCACTCCTTGGCCATGTTGGACACGAACTGCTGGATGAGCTCTTCCAGCACCAGGGCGGACTGGGTATCGCGCAGGCGATCGCCGTCCGCCAGCGTCTCGGGGGCGCCGCCCACCGACAGTCCCACGTACTGCTCGCCGAGCAGCCCCGAGGTAAGAATCGCGGCGGTGGTATCCTCGGGCAGCGCCCCTTCCAGCTCGTCGTCGAGCGTCAGCACCACCCGCGCGTCGTACCACTCCGTGTCGAGGTCGATGCTCTCGACCCGCCCCACCGTGACACCGGCCATGGTGACCCGGGCACGCGGCTTGAGACCGCCGACGTTGGCGAAGTTGGCCTCCAGGCGGAAGTCGTCGCCCGGGGGCGCGAGGCTCAGGCCGCTGACCCTCAGGGCGAGGAACAGGAGCCCCAGGATGCCGGCCAGCATGAACAGGCCGACTCCGAGTTCCATCGTCTTGCTGCGCTTCATTCCATGTCTCCACAAATCCGCGGCGGCCGACAGCCGCCATCATGCTTCCGCCTCAGGCGAGCCCGCCGAACATCAGGGCGGTCAGGACGAAATCCAGCCCCAGCACGGCCAGCGAGGCATAGACCACGGTGCGCGTGGTGGCGCGGGCGATGCCCTCCGACGTCGGCACCAGGGCGTAGCCCTGATAGACCGCAATCCAGGTCACCACCAGGGCGAACACCAGGCTCTTGATCAGGCCGTTGAGGATGTCATCGACGAATTCGACGCTGGCCTGCATGTTGCCCCAATAGGAGCCCTCGAAGACGCCCAGCCACTTCACGCCGACCAGCTCGCCGCCCCAGATGCCGATCACGCCGAAGCCGATGGTCAACAGCGGCAAGGCGACGAAACCGGCCCACAGGCGCGGGGCAACGACCCGGCGCAGCGGGTCGACGCCGATCATCTCCATGCTGGTGAGCTGCTCGGTGGCCTTCATCAGGCCGATCTCGGCGGTCAGCGCCGAGCCGGCACGGCCGGCGAACAGCAGCGCCGCCACCACCGGCGCCAGCTCGCGCAGCAGCGACAGCGCCACCATCTGGCCGAGCGCATCCTCGGCGCCGAAGTCGACCAGGATGGTGTAGCCCTGCAGGCCCAGCACCATGCCGATGAACAACCCCGACACCATCACGATGGCCAGCGACAGCACGCCCACGAAGTACATCTGGCGCAGCCACAGACGGATCCCTTCGCCGGAGGGCACGCCCACCGCCGACTGGACGAGCAGCAGCGTCGCCTGGCCGAGTCCCTCGGCGACGCCGAAGCCCAGGCGTCCCAGACGTTGAATCATCGCCATCATCTCGCGCCTCCCGTCCCCAGCAGGTCCTCATGGAAATCCCTGGCGGGATAGTGGAACGGCACCGGGCCGTCCGGCTCGCCGTGAACGAACTGGCTGACCCTGGGGTCGCGATCCACGTCGAGGCTCTGTGGCGTGCCCTGGGCCATCACCTGGCCGTCGGCGATCACGTAGACGTAGTCGGCGATGGACAGGGTCTCCTTGATATCGTGGGACACCACCACCGCGGTCAGCCCCAGGGCATCGTTGAGCCGGCGAATCAGCTGCACCAGCACGCCCATGGAGATGGGGTCCTGGCCGACGAAGGGCTCGTCGTAGAGGATCAGGTCCGGGTCCAGGGCGATCGCCCGGGCCAGCGCCACGCGCCGCGCCATGCCGCCGGAAAGCTCCGACGGCATCAGCGTTCGGGCGCCGCGCAGGCCCACCGCCTGAAGTTTCATCAGCACCAGGTCGCGGACCATCGATTCGGGAAGGTCGGTGTGCACGCGCAGCGGAAAGGCCACGTTCTCGAACACGTCGAGATCGGAGAACAGCGCCCCGCTCTGGAACAGCATGCCCATGCGCCGACGCATCCGGAACAGCGCCTTGCGCGACAGGGCGTGCACGTCCTCGCCGCCGATCATCACCCGACCGGCGTCAGGGGCGAGCTGGCCGCCGATCAGCTTGAGCAGGGTGGTCTTGCCGGTGCCGCTGGGTCCCATGATCGCGGTGATCTTGCCGCGTGGCACCGCCATGTCGAGGCCGCGGAAGATCTCCGTCTCTCCGCGAGAGAAGCGCAGGCCCTCCACCTCGATGAGGGGAGAATCGGTCATCCAATGAATTCCCTGATAGATTATCGAACATCGTATCCTAACCATCGACCGGGGCGCCAGCGCCGTCATGTGCCGGCTTGCGCAGCACGGCCTCAGCGGGTTCAATGAGCGCCCTCTTGCGTGGCCCGCCGGCGCCGAATCGGCCGTCCGCCCTTGAGCCCAACCCCGCGACAGGCAACAATCCTCCCATGACAGACGACACCTCCTCCCTCACCGGCCTGCTGGCCAGCGCCGAACGCACCCTGCGGCTGGAGCAGCAGGCCATCGGCGCCCTCGTCGCGCGCCTGGACGGCGACTTCGAGCGCGCCTGCGAGCTGATCCTGGCCTGTCGCGGCCGCGTGGTGGTCACCGGCATGGGCAAGTCCGGCCACATCGGCAGCAAGATCGCCGCCACCCTGGCCAGTACCGGTACCCCGTCCTTCTTCGTGCATCCGGGCGAAGCCAGCCACGGCGACCTGGGCATGATCACGCCGGGCGACGTGGTGCTGGCGCTGTCGAATTCCGGCGAGACCGCCGAGGTCACCGCCCTGCTGCCGCTGCTCAAGCGCCTCGGCACCCCGCTGATCAGCATGACCGGGCGCCCCGGCTCGACCCTGGCTCGCCACGCCGAGGCCCACCTGGATGCCGGCGTCGAGCGCGAGGCCTGCCCGCTGGATCTGGCGCCCACCTCTTCGACCACCGCCGCCCTGGCACTGGGCGATGCCCTGGCCGTGGCGCTGCTCGAGAGCCGCGGCTTCACCGCCGAGGATTTCGCCCTCTCGCATCCCGGCGGCAGCCTCGGCAAGCGGCTGCTGCTCAAGGTCTCGGACCTGATGCATCAGGGCGCCCGCCTGCCGCAGGTCGCGCTGGGCAGCCCGCTGCGCGATGCGCTGCTGGAGATCACCCGCCAGGGCCTGGGCTTCACCTGCGTCATCGACCCCGAGGGCAGGCTGGCCGGGGTCTACACCGACGGCGACCTGCGCCGCACCCTGGATCAGTTCAGCGACCTGTCGTCGCTGACCGTGGATCAGGTGATGACGACCCCCGGCAAACGGACCTCGCCCGACACCCTGGCCGCCGAGGCCGTGCGGCTGATGGAGGACAACCGCATCACCGCCCTGGCCGTGGTCGACGATGACGGCCGCCCGGTGGGCGCGCTACACATGCATGACCTGCTGGCCAGCGGCGTCATCTGACCCAAGGAGATTCCATGCCCTTCGACGCCCCCCTGCTGAACCCGGACCTGGTCCAGCGCCTGCGACAGGTGCACCTGCTGGCCCTGGATGTGGACGGCGTGTTGACCGACGGCCGCCTCTACTTCGATGCCGACGGCGACAGCCTCAAGGCCTTTCATACCCTCGACGGTCACGGCATCAAGCTGGTGCAGCGCGCCGGCATCCAGGTGGCGCTGATCACCGGCCGCGACTCGCCGATGGTCACTCGCCGCGCCAGCGCGCTCGGCATCCGGCATCTGCATCAGGGCATCGAGAAGAAGCTGCCGACGCTGCGCCAGCTGTGCCAAGACCTCGAACTCGACCTCTCCCAGGTCGCCTACTGCGGTGACGACCTGCCCGACCTGGCCCCGATCCATCGGGCCGGCGTCGGCATCAGCGTCCCCGGCGCGCCGAGCTACATCCGTCGGCACGCCGACTGGGTCACCGAACGCGAGGGCGGTCATGGCGCGGTTCGCGAGATCTGCGACACCCTGCTCCAGGCCCAGGACAGCCTGGACGCCGTGCTCGACACCTATCTGAACGGCCAGGACTGACGCCATGCGCCTCCCTCGTCCCGGCTTTCGCACCTGGCTGTTCCTGCTGCTGCTCGCCCTGGGCGGCGGCCTGGCGCTGCTCGACCAGCGCCCCGAGGCACCGCCGGGCCCCGCGCCCCAGGGCGAGACGGGAGAGCCCGACTACTACCTGGAGGACGCGCACCTGACGCGATTCGACGCCCAGGGCGCGCCTCACCAGCGCCTCACCACGCCGCGCCTGGAGCACACGCCCGTCGACGACGTCACCCGGCTGACCACGCCCCACGCCCAGCTTCGCGACAGCGAAGGCCGGCAATGGCTGGCCGACGCCGAGCGCGGACGCCTGGAAGACGGCCAGCGCCTGCTCACCCTCGAGGGGCAGGCGGTGCTGACCGCCCCCGAGGAACGCTGGCGGCTCGAGACCGAACGCCTGTACTACGACAGCATCGCCGGTCACGCCTGGAGCGACACGCCGGCACGACTGAGCCAGCCGCCGCAGTGGATGCGCGGCGAGCGCTTCGACGCCTGGCTCGATGACAACCGCGCCCGACTGACCGACAATGTGCGCGGCCACCACCCGCCGGACCCCCAGGAGGACCCCGAGTCATGACGCGATCCCTCGCTTCACTGCTCAGCGCAGCGCTGCTCGCCAGCGCGCTGGCTGCCCCCGCCGCCCTGGCGCTGGAAGGCGACGCCAGCGCGCCCATCCAGGTCGAGGCCGACCGCCTGGACCTCGACGACCGCGCCGGCACCGCCGTCTATCAGGGCGACGTGCAGATCCAGCAGGGCAGCATGCAGCTGACCGGCGACCGCGTGGAGATCCAGCGCAACGAGGCCGGCCAGCTGACCACCGCCACCGCCACCGGCCAGCGCGCCTACCTGGAGCAGAAGCCCGCCCCCGATCAACCCCTGGTCCGCGCCTGGGGCCGCACCGTGGTCTACCACGTGGCCGAGCGGCGCATCGAGCTCGTCGACCAGGCCGAGCTGCACCAGGGCGGCGACACCTTCGACGGCGGCTACCTCGAATACTTCCTCGACCGCCGGGTGGTGCAGGCCCGCTCCGACGCCGAGGGCATCGGCGAGCGCCAGCGCGTGCGCATGACCCTGGAGCCGGAACAGCAGGACGGCCCATGAAGACCCTGAGTGCCCAGAACCTCGCCAAGAGCTACAAGCGCCGTCGCGTCGTTCACGACATCAGCCTGGAGATCCAGCAGGGCCGCATCGTCGGCCTGCTGGGCCCCAACGGCGCCGGCAAGACCACCTCCTTCTACATGATCGTCGGCCTGGTTCGGGCCGACGCCGGCCGCGTCGCCATCGACGACCGCGACCTCTCCGGCGCCGCCATGCACCAACGCGCCCAGGCCGGCATCGGCTACCTGCCCCAGGAAGCCTCGATCTTCCGCAAGCTGTCGGTGGCCGACAACATCATGGCCATTCTCGAGACCCGCCGCGACCTCGACCGTGCCGGCCGCAAGGCGCGCCTGGAGGCACTGCTGGAGGAGTTCCACATCACCCACATCCGCGACAACCTGGGCATGAGCCTGTCCGGCGGCGAGCGCCGGCGGGTCGAGATCGCCCGGGCGCTGGCCACCGAACCCGATTTCATCCTGCTCGACGAGCCCTTCGCCGGCGTCGACCCGATCTCGGTAGGCGACATCAAGGGCATCATCCGCCAGCTCAAGGCCCGCGAGATCGGCGTGCTGATCACCGACCACAACGTGCGCGAGACGCTGGACATCTGCGACGGCGCCTACATCGTCGGCGACGGCCAGATCATCGCCGAAGGCGACGCCGAGGCCATCCTCGCCAACCAGCGGGTACGCGACGTCTACCTGGGCCAGGACTTCCGACTCTGAGCCTATTGGCTTCGCAAGTCACTGATATATTGTCGCCATGCACAGACAGGCATGGCAATTGCCATTGGCATGCTAATTGCTGAGCAAAGGCTTGCACGGCGGGCACACCCACACTAGGGTGGAAGGCCTCTTTGCCGCAGGACCGGAACGCTTGCCATGGCCATGAAGGCATCCCTCCAACTGCGTGTCGGCACCCAGCTGACCATGACGCCCCAGCTGCAGCAGGCCATCGGCCTGCTGCAGCTCTCGACCCTTGATCTGCGCCAGGAGATCCAGCAGGCCCTGGAAGCCAATCCCATGCTGGAGCTGGAGGACGACTTCGGCGAGCAGGCCGCCGGGGAGACGCCGGACGACGACTGGTCCGACGAGATTCCGGAAGAACTCAGCGTCGACAGCGACTGGTCGGACACCTTCCAGGACGCCGGCGGCAGCGGCGAGGCTCCCGACTTCGAGCGCCAGGCCGCCGGCCAGAGCCTGCAGAGCCACCTCGTCTGGCAGCTGGCCATGAGCGAGCTCGACGAACGCGAGACCCGCATCGCCGAGAGCCTGATCGATGCCGTGACGCCGGACGGCTATCTGGATCAACCGCTCGACGAGCTGCGCGACGGCCTGCGCGCCCAGGGCCTCGACGGGCTCGCCACCCGCGAGGTCGAAGCGGTGCTGCTGCGCCTGCAGCAGTTCGAGCCCACCGGCGTGTTCGCCCGCGATCTGCGCGAGTGCCTGCTGCTGCAGCTGGCCACCCTGCCCGACGACACCCCGCTGCTGCCCCAGGCGCGCCGCCTGGTACGCCAGTTCCTCGAGGCCCTGGCCGGCAACGACCGGCGGCTGCTCAAGCGGCGCCTGGGGCTCGACGACGAGACCCTCGACGAGGTCATCGGCCTGATCCGCGGCCTCGACCCGCGCCCGGGCAGCGAATTCGCCAGCGGCGACAGCGACTACGTGATTCCCGACCTGATCGCCCGCTACACGCCCCAGGGCTGGCGCGTCGAGCTCAACCCCGAGGCGATGCCGCGGCTGCGCATCCAGCCCGACTACGCGGCGCTGATCAAGCGCGCCGACAAGAGCGACGACAACCAGTTCCTCAAGGACCACCTGCAGGAGGCGCGCTGGCTGATCAAGAGCCTGGCCAGCCGCAACGACACCCTGCTGCGCGTCGGCCACGAGGTGATGACCCGCCAGATCGAGTTCCTCGAGCACGGCGAAGAGGCCATGAAGCCGCTGATCCTGGCCGACATCGCCCAGACGGTGGAGATGCACGAGTCGACCATTTCTCGGGTCACGACCCAGAAGTTCATCCACACCCCCCGCGGCGTCTTCGAGCTCAAGTACTTCTTCTCGAGCCAGGTCGGCGACGGCGAGGATGCCCACTCCAGCACCGCGATCCGCGCCCGCATCCGCAAGCTGATCGAGGGCGAACCGCCGCGCAAGCCGCTGTCCGACAGCAAGCTGGTCACCCTGCTCGCCGAGGAGGGCATCGAGGTGGCCCGACGCACCGTCGCCAAGTATCGCGAAGCGATGCACATCCCCTCCTCCAGCCAGCGCAAGCGCCTCGGCTGAGGCCCTCCCGACGGGGGGTTCCAGAGTATGAAAACGCGTCTGGCACGGGGGGTTTGCAAGGCACCAAAAAGGGTTACAATCGAGTCACCACCCAAGGAGCAAGGAGCGTGTCATGCAAGTCAACCTCACCGGCCATCACGTGGAATTGACCGAGCCCCTGCGTGACTACGTGCAGGAGAAACTCTCCCGCCTGGAACGCCATTACGACAACATCACCACCGTTCAGGTGACGCTCTCCGTCGAGAAGGAACGCCAACAGGCCGCCTGCACGCTGCACGCCGCCGGTGCCGATCTGCACGCCGAAGCGATGGACGCCGACATGTACGCCGCCATCGACGCCCTTGCCGACAAGCTGGACCGCCAGCTCGTCAAGCACAAGGAAAAGACTCAGGCCCGCGCCCAGGGCGCCGCAAGCGTCCGCTGAGTCATGTCACTCGAAGCCATCCTGCCCCCCGAGCGCACCCTCTTCGGTGTGCCCGGGGGGAGCAAGAAACGTGTGCTGGAGTTCTTCAGCACCTTCATCGCCCAGAACATTCCCAGCCTCGACAGCCAGGAGGTCTTCAGCCGGCTGATCGGGCGGGAGCGCCTGGGCAGCACCGGCATCGGGCACGGGGTCGCCATCCCCCATTCCCGCAACCCTCACTGCAAGGCCCCTATCGCCGGCTTTCTCAAGCTCGACGAACCGGTCGACTTCGACGCCATCGACGGTGAACCCGTCGACCTGGTGTTCGTGCTGCTGGTACCCGAGGAAGCCGACGACGCGCATCTCGCCCTGCTCGGCCAGGTCGCCGGCGTGATGAACGACGCCGCGACCCGCAGCGCCCTGCGTCGGGCCGGCAGCCAGCGCGAGCTGCACGACAGCCTCCTCGACGCCATCCGACGACAGGCACCGGCCGCCAGCGGACGCAGCTGAGGGCCGCCCCCGACCAGGAGACCCGATCCGTCATGCAGCTCGTCATCATCAGCGGACGCTCCGGCTCCGGCAAGTCGATCGCCCTGCAGGCCCTCGAGGACCTCGGCTACTACGCCATCGACAACCTCCCGGCGATGCTCCTCGGACCGCTGGTCGACGAGCTGCGCAGCGGCCAGTCCCTGCGCAGCGCCGTCGCGGTCAGCATCGACGCCCGCAACCTGCCCCATGCCCTGGAACGCTTCCCGACGCTGCTCGAGGACGTGCGTGCCCGCGACATCCAGTGCCAGGTGATCTACCTGACCACCGATGCACGCATCCTGCTGGAGCGCTACTCCGCGACCCGGCGCCGACACCCCCTGACCCGCGATACCGAGATGACGCTGGCCGAGGCGATCGATCGCGAGGAAGACGCCCTGTCGGAGATTCGCGACCTCGCCGATCTGCTGATCGATACCTCGCGGCTCTCGGTGCACGACCTGCGTGGTCGCATCACCGACCAGGTCGCCGGGCACGGCCGCGAAGGGCTGACGCTGACCCTCGAGTCGTTCGGCTTCAAGCGCGGCGTGCCTCTGGACGCCGATATCGTGTTCGACGCCCGCTGCCTGCCCAACCCCTACTGGGACCCGCGGCTGCGTGATGCCACCGGCCGCGACGACAGCGTGATCGCCTTCCTCGAGGGCTACCCGGTGGTCGACGAGATGGCCGACGACATCCTGGCCTGGATCGAACGCTGGCTGCCCCGCTACCGCGCCAGCCAGCGCAGCTACCTGACCGTGGCGATCGGCTGCACCGGCGGCCAGCACCGCTCCACCTACCTGGCCGAGCGACTGTCCCGGCGTCTTGCCGAGACCCACGCCGGCGTGCGCCTGCGCCATCGCGAGCTCGGCCTGCAACTCACGCTTCCCGACCCGAACGACGCCAAGGACCGCTAGTCACGTGCCCAGCCGCAAGCTCACCCTGACCAACAAGCGCGGCCTGCACGCCCGGGCCGCCACCCGCCTGGTGCAGTGCTGCCAACCCTACGCCTCCCGCGTCACCGTCTGCCATGGCGACCAGCAGGCCGATGCCACCAACATCATGGCGCTGCTGATGCTGGCCGCACCCTGCGGCACCGAACTGATCCTCGAGGCCGACGGCGACGACGGCGAGGCGGTGCTGGATGCGCTGGAAGCCCTCTTCGCGGCCCGCTTCGACGAAGAAGCCTGACCAGAGGCCGTCTCGACGGCGCCATCACTCCCCCTCTACCGAGCAGGACCATGCAGCTGATCCAGACCGGCAAGTACTCCAGAGTCCACTTCGATCCCGAGCGCGACCACTTCATCAAGACCTTCCAGCCAAAGACCGTCGACCGGCTGCGCTACCTGGCGCGCATCCGGCCCTACCCCGGGCGCAACTTCGCCCTCATTGCTTCGCGGCTCGAAACCCTCGGCATCGCCACGCCGACCATCGTCGAGGCGCGCCCCTATCGGCTGGTCACGGAGAACATCCATGGCGTACCGCTCAAGCAACTGATCCTCGACTCCCCCGACCTGCAGGAACAGTATCTGGACGCGCTGGTCGCCTTCGACCGCGACGGCATTCACTGCCGCGGCCTGCACACCGACAACTTCCTGGTTCGCGACGGTCGCCTGTTCGCCATCGACCTCGATGCCTACAAGGCACCGCGCTGGCGGCGCTATCCGCGCCGCGAGTACCTGGACTGCCTGAGCCGCTCGCTCAAGGGCAACGAGGCCTTCCTGTTCACTCGCCTGCTCGAGCGACTGGGCGTGGACGAACACTACCGCCCGAAACGCTGAGCACCGGCACCCGGACCACGACAACATCGTACAAAAAAGCCCGCGAGCGTCTCGCGGGCTTTTTGTCGTCACCAGGGCCGGCTCAGCTGCCGGCCACGGTCATCTCGTCGATCAGCCAGCTGCCGGTATGGATGCTGCCGCGGGTGTCGATGTCGTCGCCGACGCCGACCAGTCCCCGGAACATAGTCGCCAGGTTGCCGGCGATGGTGAATTCCTCCACCGGGTGCTGGATGCGGCCGTTCTCGACCCAGAAGCCCGCGGCGCCGCGGGAGTAGTCGCCGGTAACGCCGTTGACGCCCTGACCCATCAGCTCGGTGACCAGCACCCCGCGATCCATGCGCGCGAGCAGCGCCTCCTGGGACTCGAGCGGCGCGCTGAGGCGCAGGTTGCGGGCGCCGCCGGCGTTGCCGGTGGTCTCCATCCCCAGTCGCCGCGCGCTGTAGGCGGACAGCATGTAGCTGGCCAGCCGTCCCTGATCGATGAAGACGTTGTCGCGGGTCGCCACGCCGTCACCGTCGAAGGCGCTGCTGGCCATGCCGCGCACCAGGCGCGGCTTCTCCTGCAGCGAGAACCATTCGGGGAAGAGCGCATCGCCGAGGCGGTCGCACAGGAAGGAGGATTGGCGATAGAGGGCGCCGCCGGCGATGGCACTCAAGAAGCTGCCGACCAGCCCCGACGCCAGGCTCGGATCGAACAGCACCGGCATCCGCCCGGTGGCCGGGCGCTGGCCGCCGAGCCGGCGCAGGGTGCGCCGCGCGGCGCTCTCGCCCACGGCCTCGGGCGCCAGTAGCTCGCGAGGGTCGCGGGCGCTGGTGTAGTCGTAGTCGCGCTGCATGCCGTGCTCGTCCTCGGCGATCAGCATGCAGGACAGCGAGTGGCGGCTGCCGCGCTGACTGCCCAGGAAGCCGTGGCTGTTGGCGTAGACGCGCACGCCCTCGCCGCTGGACAGCCCCGCGCCGTCGGAGCTCCTGATGCCCGCCTGGCCGCGGCCGGCGTTCTCGCAGGCCAGCGCCAGCTCGACCGCCTCCTCGGTGGACAGCGCCCAGGGATGATGAACGTCGAGGTCCGGCAGCTCCCGGGCCATCAGTTCGGCCGGGGCGAGCCCCGAGGCCGGGTCCTCGCCGGTGTAGCGGGCGATGGCCATGGCCTTCTCGACCACGTCCTGAATCGACGCCTCGGAGGCGTCGGTGGACGAGGCACTGCCTTTGCGTTGGCCGACGTAGACAGTCACCGCGATGCCCTGATCGCGGGACAGCTCGACGGTCTCGACCTCGCCCTCGCGCACGTTGACGCCCACGCCCTGGTCGACGCTGGCGCCCACCTCGCAGGCATCGGCGCCGAGCCGGCGGGCCAGCGCCAGGGCCGCCTCGGCACGGGTTTCCAGCAGCGACTGCTGGGCGACGGCATCGAAAGCCTGTGTCATCGTCTTGACTCCTCACTCGACCGGCCAGGCGGCCGATACACAACATGGTCGTTTGGCCAGCCCGACGCGGCGGGCTGGTATACTGGGCCGATGCCTAACGCCCCTCTCATGAATCAGGACGCCGCATGACCCAGGATGATTTCTCTTCGGCCGACGAACGGCCCAGCAAGTCGCAGCTCAAGCGCGAGATGCATGCCCTCCAGGAGCTCGGCGAACGGCTGATCGCCATGCGCGAGGCCGAACGCGACCGCTTCCCGCTCTCCGACGACCTGCTGGCGGCCATCGAGGAGACCGGCCGCATCCGCGCCCGGGAGGCCCGCCGCCGGCACATGCAGTACGTCGGCAAGCTGATGCGCCGCGAGGACCTCGACGGCATCCAGGCGGTGTTCGACGAGATGGACCGCGAGCAGCTGCGCCGCGACCACGCCTTCCATCGCCTGGAACAGTGGCGCGACCGCCTCATCGAGGACGACGACGCCCTCGAGGCCTTCATCGCCGACTACCCCGACGTCGACCGCCAGGCCCTGCGCCAGCTGATCCGCAACGCCCGCCGCGAACGCGATCAGGGCAAGCCGCCGACCAACGCCCGGCGGCTGTTCAAGCTGATCCGCGAGACCGCCGAGCTGTAAAGCCGGAAGCTTGAAGCCTGAAGCTGGAAGTCCTCCCGTCAGGCCATGGGTTTCTCTTCCAGCTTCCCGCCGCGAAGCGGCGCTCTTACAGCTTCAAGCTTTAGGACTGCGTGCCGCCGACGGTCAGCTCGTCCAGCTTCAGCGTCGGCTGGCCGACGCCCACCGGCACACCCTGCCCTTCCTTGCCGCATACGCCGATGCCGGTATCCAGCTCCAGGTCGTGGCCGATCATCGACACATGCCCCATGGCCTCCGGACCGTTGCCGATCAGGGTCGCACCCTTGACCGGCGCGGTGATGCGGCCGTCCTCGATCAGATAGGCCTCGCTGGCCGAGAACACGAACTTGCCGGAGGTGATGTCCACCTGGCCGCCGCCGAAGCTCACGGCATAAATGCCGCGAGAGACGCTCTTGATGATGTCGGCGGGGTCGTCCTGGCCGGCGCGCATGTAGGTGTTGGTCATGCGCGGCATCGGCATGTGGGCGAAGGACTCGCGGCGGGCGTTGCCGGTGGGCGCCATGCCCATCAGTCGGGCGTTGAGCTTGTCCTGCATGTAGCCGGTGAGGATGCCGTCCTCGATCAGCGTGGTGCACTGGGTGGCCGTGCCCTCGTCGTCGACGGACAGCGAACCGCGACGGTCGGCCAGGGTGCCGTCATCGACCACGGTCACGCCGGGCGCGGCCACGCGCTCGCCCATGCGGCCGGCGAAGGCCGAGCTGCCCTTGCGATTGAAGTCGCCTTCCAGGCCGTGGCCCACGGCCTCGTGGAGCAGGATGCCCGGCCAGCCGGCGCCTAGCACCACCGGCATCTGGCCGGCCGGGGCGTCCACGGCGTCGAGGTTGACCAGCGCCTGGCGCACCGCCTCCTTGGCGAAGCGCTCGGCGACGTTCTCGTCGCGTAGCCGGGACATCGGGTAGCGGCCACCGCCGCCGGCACTGCCGCGCTCGCGGCGGCCGTCGCGTACCGTGATCACGCTGACGTTGAAACGCACCAGCGGGCGCACGTCGGCGGCCAGGGTGCCGTCGCTGGCACGCACCAGCACCACCTCGTAGACGCCGGTCAGCGAGGCGCTGACCTGGCTCACCGACGGGTCGGCGGCCCGGGCGACGCGATCGGCCTCCTTGAGCATGGCGACCTTCTCGTCGGCGGAGAGTCCGGCCAGCGGATCGATGCCGGCATAGCGAGCGGCCGGCGCCGTCACCACCCGCGGGGCGGCGCTCAGGCGCTGGCCGCTGCGCACGATGCCGGCGGCGGTGCGCCCGGTCTCGGCCAGGGCCTCCATGGAGATCTGGTTGGAGTAGGCGAAACCGGTCTTCTCCCCGGCCAGGGAGCGCACGCCGACGCCCCCGTCGATGTTGTAGCTGGCCTCCTTGACCTCACCGTCCTCCAGCACCCAGCCCTCGTGCCAGCTGCGCTGGAAGTACAGATCGGCGTAGTCGATGCCGGCGCCCATGGCGTGGCCGAGGCCGGTGTCGAGGGCATCGAGATCGAGCCCGCCGGGGGTCAGCAGCGCCTCGGCGGCCTGGTCGAGCAGGGGTTGCGTGTGTGATGTCATTCGGCACTTTCCAGAGCGATGCGCGGCGAGGTCCAGGGCCCCTCCACGCGATAGTGAATTCGGGTCACGCGGTCGAGGGCGTCGCCGAACAGCTTGTCGGCGATGAACAGCGCCCCTCCGACCACCGGCGCCCCGGCGATCACCGCCGCCAGGGGCAGGTTGCTGCTCACCGGCAGGGTAATGCCCAGGCGCTGGTCGAGTTCCCGCCGCGCCAGATCGACGCTGCCGTCGAGGGTGAAGCGGGTGGCCGGACCGTCGATCTCGACCGGACCGCGGGTCTCCAGCACCCCACCATACAGGGTCGCATCGCCGCTGACACGATCGAAGGCGGTGCCCCGCCCGGTGACGTCGGAGAAGTCCAGGGTCAGCCGGCGCAGCAGGTTGTCCACGTTGAGCAGGCCGACCAGCCGCGCCGAGGGCGATTCCAGGTTGACGAAACGACCGTCGCGCAGCTCGACCGCCAGGTTGCCCCGGGAGCGCGCCAGGGCGAACTGCCAGGGCGCACCGGGCCAGGCCAGCTGTCCGTCGACGCGGGTCTCGGCGTTGCGGATCGCCACCGGCTGGCCCAGCGCCTCCAGGGCCGACCCCAGGTCGCCGCCATCGATGTCCAGCCGTGCCCGGGTCAGGCTCGCCTCGGGGCCGGCGGCCTCCCAGGTCAGGCTGCCCCGGGCATCGATCTCGCCCAGCGTCAGCGCCAGCGGATCGATCACCAGGCGATCCGGCTCGGCCCGCCACTGGGCGTTCAGCGGCCCGAACCGTCGACCCTGATAGCTCAGTTCGTCGATGCCCAGCCGACCCGCCGGCAGCGCTTCGAGAGACGCCGGCATGGCGACCGGCGTCGGTGGCACCTCCAGCTCCTCGAGCAGGCGGCCGCCTCCCGCGGAGACCGGTGCCGGCTCGGCCGGCAGCAGACCGTCGAGGCGCAGCCGCGACAGCGAGACGTCGAGCGGCTGCGAAAGCCCCGGCCGATAGGCTAGCCGGCCGGTCAGCAGGCTGCCGTCCAGGGCCAGGTCCCAGCCGCCGGCCGTCGGGGCTCCCTCGACGATCATCGAGCCCAGGCAGCGCCGCTCGACGCTCAGGCAATCGGTATCCAGTATCAGGTGCGAGATGGCGCCGCTGCCCGCCAGCCCCTCGCCGGCACCGTCCACGCCGGCGGACAACGGCGCCAGGGCGGTGCCCCAGGCCTCGGCATCGACGCGCGGCAGATAGGCCTGCAGCGACCAGCCGGATTCACTGGGCCAGGTCGCCGGTGCCTCGCGGCCCAGCCAGGCCTGCCCCTGGCCGCCGCGCCCGGGGCGCCAGCGCCAGCCGAGGCGCGCACCCAGCCGGCCCGACCAGGGCCCGGACTCGGCCAGGGCGAAGGTCAGGCGCAGGTCCCGCGGCGTGCCGGCCGGCTTGCCCAGCGGCGCCGGCAGGTCGATGACCAGGTCGCGCAGTTCGCTCGACAGGTTCAAGATCGGCGTCTCGGCGTCGAGATCCACGTCGCCCTGCCAGGCCAGCGGGCCGGACAGCATGCCGCCGATGCCGGCCGGCGCGCCCAGCTCGGTCAGCGCCCCGGCGCGGGCAGTGCCCGACAGCGCGACACGTCCCTCGCCGGTGGCCAGCGTGGCGCTGACCGGCCCGCCCAGCAGCCGGCCGCTCAATCGACCGTCGAGGGAGCCGGCCTCGCCGCGCTGGCGCCAGGCCAGCGGCCCGCTGATGTCGCGGAACGAAAGCCCGCTCGCCGCATGGGTCAGGCGCGGCAGGTCGGCGTCGCCGGCGATGTCGAGCTGCAGCGCCTGGGGCTCGTCCAACGCCATCTCGAGGTCCAGGCCGGCCTCGACGCTCCCCTCGGCCTGCCAGTCGGTGACCGCCTCGATGCCATCGACGGGCATCGCGGCAAGATAGCCCGAGAGTGCCGGGGCGTCGGCGACGAGCGGCCCGCTGACCGAGAGCCGATCGTCCTCGAGGCGCACCTCGGCGTCGCGGGTGCGGATGCCCAGGCTCTCGGCGGCGTCCACCTCGGCCTCGAGGGTCTCGCCGCGCAGGCGCAGGCGGCCGGCCACGTCATCCAGCGCCGGCCAGCCGTCGGCGAACGGCAGCCGCCCGGCCTCGACCTCGAGATCCAGGTTCAGGGTCGGCTCGATGGTGGAAAGCCCGGTCTGCTCGTCGCGCAGCGGCACGTGCAGGCGCAGCGCCCCCGCAGGCACCCGCCCGGCCAGGCCGCCGGATAGCCAGTCGGCGAGCTCCGGGGCTTCCTCGCGCAGCACCACCATCGGCAGCCAGTCGGTCAACGGCCGCGAGCGAGCGTCCACGTCACGGAAATCCAGCGCCAGGCCGAAGCCGCCGCGGCCGGGGCCACCGGTGGCCAGGCCGAAGTCGCCGCTCACCTCGGCGCCGCGCCAGCCCGCCGAGAGGTGCCGCCCGCTGACGAAGCCGCGCTCGCCGTCGTAGCGCCAGCTCACCTCGCCGCTGGCATGATCGAGCGACATCGGCGCCTCGAAGACCTCGGGAAAGGCCAGCGTGCTGCCCTCGCCGCCGGCGAAGCGCACGCTGCCGTGATTCCCGTCGGCCTCCAGCCACAGCGCCAGCGGACCGCCGCCCGGGGCTTCGTTCCAGGGCGCCACGCTCACCTCGCTGGCACTGACCCGGGCCTGCCAGACGCCATCCTTCACCCCGGCGCCGAGGGCCTCGATGCGCCCGCGCGGGGCCAGCGCGGCCACGCCGCGGTCCAGCGCCTCCGGCAGCGGCAGCCGGGAGCGCCAGGCGGCCAGGGCCTCGAGATCGAACGGGCCGGTGGTGAGCCACCAGTCGCTGTCGTCGCCCTGAAGATACCAGTCCCGAGGCAGCGCTCGCGCCTCGGCCGAGGCCTCGGGGCCGGCGACCTGCTCGGCGTCGGCCTGCACCCAGGCCTGCCAGTCCTCGGCGCCGGCCGTGCGCCGCCATTGGCCCCGCAGCATGGCGTTGTCGAGCACGATATCCGACGCCTCGGCGTCGTCTACCGTCGTGCCCAGCACCAGGCGTGGCGCGGTGACGTCGAGGCGCGCGTCGGCCAGGCGCCCGTGGGTCCAGCGCCCCCACAGCCGGGCCTCGCCCGCCAGGTCGTCGAAGTCCGGCAGCCCCTCGACGCCGAACAGCGACGACAGCCCGGTCAGGCTGTCGAGGCTCATGTCGGCCTGCAGGGCCGCGCCGAAATCGTCCAGCCCCTCGCCCGGCACCAGCTCCATGACCACGCTCGCGGCCTCCCCCGGTCGGCCCCGCAGCCGCACCCGCCCCTCCAGATGCGTGCGTCGGGCATCGCCGACCATCAGCAGCCGCGGCGCCTCGAGCACCGCCTCGTGCTCGTCGCCGTGCAGCACCAGCTCGATGTCCTCGGCCCAGGCGCGCTGGCGCAGCAGCACGCCGACCCAGAAGTCCAGGCGCTCGAGATCGAACTCGCTATCGGGAATCAGCTCGGGGGGCACGTCGGCCGGCTCCGGCCAGTGCCATCGGCCGTCTTCGGCCTGATAGAGATGCAGGGTGAGATCGGACAGCCGCGCATCGGACACCACCGGCATCCCATCGCGCAGGCTGGCACCGGCATCGAGCCGCAGGCGAGCGTCGCCGAGCTCGAGCAGGGGCCGGTCGCCGCCGGCCGCACGCAGCGAGAGTCCGCGCAGCTCGAGCTCGGGATCGAATCCGGCCAGCCCACCCTCGATCGCCTCCAGGCTCACTGCAGCCTCGAAGCGGGCCGAAAGCAGCGCCTCCAGGCGCGGGGTGAGCTGATCGACCTGACCGAGCAGCAGGCGCAGCACCAGGGTGAGCACCGCCACCAGGGTGAGCGCCGCCGCCAGCAGCGTCAGGGTCCAGCGAATGGCCAGGCGAGTCCTCGACATGGGCTCACATCAGCACGATATCGTACTGCTCCTGGGAGTAGTGGGCCTCGACCTGGAAGCGGATGGTCTTGCCGATGAACTCCTCCAGGTCGGCCACCGCCGCGGACTCCTCGTCGAGCAGGCGATCGACCACCGGCTGGGAGGCCAGCACCGTATAGGTCTCGGCGCTGTAGGCCCGCTCCTCGCGCAGGATCTCGCGGAAGATCTCGTAGCACACCGATTCCGGGGTCTTGAGGGTGCCGCGACCGTGGCAGGACGGGCAGGCCTCGCACAGGGTCTGCTCGAGGCTCTCGCGGGTGCGCTTGCGCGTCACCTGCACCAGCCCCAGCTCGGTGACGCCGGTGCACTTGGTCTTGGCGTGATCGCGCTCGAGCGACTTCTCCAGCACGCGGAGCACCTGGCGCTGATGCTCCGGCTCCTCCATGTCGATGAAGTCGATGATGATGATGCCACCCAGATTGCGCAGCCGCAGCTGGCGGGCGATGGCGGTGGCGGCCTCGAGGTTGGTCTTGAAGATGGTCTCCTCGAGGTTGCGATGTCCCACGAAGCCACCGGTGTTGACGTCGATGGTGGTCATGGCCTCGGTGGGATCGATCACCAGGTAGCCGCCGGACTTGAGCTGGACCTTGCGTCCCAGCGCCTTCTGGATCTCGTCCTCGACGCTGAACAGGTCGAAGATCGGCCGCTCGCCAGCGTAGTGCTCGATGCGCTCCACCGCCGAGGGCATGAATTCCTCGGCGAACTCCAGCAGCTTGACGTGATTCTCCCGGGAATCGATGCGCACCTTCTCGATGTCGTCGCGCATCACGTCGCGCAGGGTGCGCATGAACAGCGGCAGGTCATCGTAGATGACGCTGGGGGCCGAGGCGGTGACCTTGCGCTCGCTGACCTTGCGCCACAGGCGCAGCAGGAAGTGCATGTCGCCAGCCATTTCCTCCTGCGTGACGCCCTCGGCGGCGGTGCGCACGATGAAGCCGCCCGTCACCTCCAGCGTCTGTTCCGCCTGGGCGGCCTCGACCAGCTCGCGCAGCCGCTCCCGCTCGCGCTCGTCCTCGATGCGCTGGGAGACGCCGTTGTGCGGCGAGTCCGGCATGTAGACCAGGTAGCGCGACGGCACCGAGAGATGCGTGGTCAGGCGCGCGCCCTTGGAGGCGATGGGGTCCTTGGTGACCTGCACCACCAGCGACTGGCCCTCGTGGAGCAGGTGGCCGATGGAGGCCTGCTCGTCGGCCGGGGTCCCGGAGGGCATCACCTCATGCGCGTGGATGAAGGCGGCCCGCTCGAGGCCGATGTCGACGAAGGCAGCCTGCATGCCCGGCAGTACACGCACCACCTTGCCCTTGTAGATGTTGCCGACGATGCCGCGGCGCCGGGCCCGCTCGATGAAGGCTTCCTGGAGCACGCCGTTCTCCACCACGGCGACCCGGGTCTCCATCGGGGTCAGGTTGATCAGTACTTCACCGCTCATGCGGAAATCCTTGTCCAGAGGAAACTCGAGGCATTATGACATAGCGCGGTTCCACAGCGGCACGCCCTGTCGGGCCAGCAATTCAGCGGTCTCGAACAGCGGCAGGCCGACCACCGCGGAATGGCTGCCCTCGAGACGCGACACGAACAGCGCCGCCCGGCCCTGAATGGCATAGCCGCCGGCCTTGTCGGCGGGCTCGCCGGTGGCCCAGTAGGCGGCGGCCTCGGCCTCGGTGATCTCGCGTAGCGTCACTCGCGTGGTCACGCAGGCGCTCAGCAGGCCCGCCGGGCCGGTCACCGCCACCGCGGTCAGCACCCGATGGGTGCGCCCGGACAGCGAGCGCAGCATGGCGGCGGCGTGCTCGCGGTCGCGCGGCTTGCCGAGGATGGCGTCGTCACACACCACCGCGGTGTCGGAGCCGAGCGTGGGCAGCGTGCTGCCCAGCGCCCCGGCCCGGGCCTTGTCCTCGGCCAGACGTCGAACATAGGCCTCGGGGGCTTCGCCGGGCCGCGGTGTCTCGTCGAGGTCGACCGGATGCACCTCGACCGGCACGTCGATGCTGGCCAGCAGCTCCCGGCGGCGCGGCGAGGCGGAGGCCAGCCGGATCAGCGGCGGCTCGGGAGCATCGGTGGCGGCATCGGACATCGTCATCCGGCTCACTCCTCGCTGCCGCGGCGTCGGAAGGCGCGGAACAGCGTGGTCAGCCAGGGCCACAGCAGCGCCCCGATCACCGAGGGCAGCAGGAAGGACAGGTGAATCGCAAAGGGCCCCAGCAGGGTCCGCAGCCACTGCTCCACCAGCTGCACCGTGCCCAGCAGCACCAGGATCAGCACCGCCTGCTGGAGCAGCGAGTAGGCCCGGAAACGCGGATAGACCAGGGCACACAGGAAGGCCAGCAGCGACAGCAGCAGAGCGTTCTGTCCCAGCGGCGCGCCCTGAATCAGGTCCACCAGGATGCCCAGCGCGAAGCCGTGGAAGACCCCGACCTTGTGGGGCGCTTTCATGCACCAGTAGATCAGCATCAGGCCCAGCCAGTCCGGGCGCCAGATCTGCCAGCCATCGGCCAGCGGCATCACCTGAAGGCACAGCGCCAGCAGCAGGGTCAGCCAGATCCAGGGCAGGCTCGCCGTCGCGCGTGCGGCCATTATTCCTCCTCCCCGACGGGACCGATCATTTCCAGCGCCGCCTGGACGGCGGCCTGGTCGAGCGCGACCGTCCAGCCCCCGCGGCCCGGCGCCTCGGGGGGCTCCGGCGGAAACAGCAACAGGAAATGGCGGGCGCGCTGCAGCTGGGCCACCGGGCGGGCCTCGACCCGGGCGAAGGGCTCGCCGGGATCGTGGACCACCGAGGTGACCCGCGCCACCGGATAGCCGGGCGGAAAGCGCCCGGCCAGCCCCGAGGTCATCAGCAGGTCGCCCTCGCGGATATCCGCGGTGTCCGGCACGTGCAGCACGCCGAGGGCGTCGTACTGGCCGGTGCCCTGAAGGATGAAGCGCAGGCCGTTGCGGTTGACCTGGACCGGCAGCGAGTGACTGGCGTCGGACACCATCAGCACCCGGCTGGCGTAGGCCGACACCGAGGTCACCTGCCCCACCAGCCCGGCGGCATCCATCACCGGCTGGCCGACGAAGACGCCGTCGCGCTGCCCGCGGTCGATGACCATGCGGTGGCTGAAGGGATCCGGGTCCAGCGACAGCAGCTCGGTGGTGATGAAGGGAATGTCATGCTCGCGGGTGGCATCCAGCAGCTCGCGCAGCCGCACGTTCTCGGCGGTCAGGCTGGCCATGCGCTGGACGCGATGCGAGAGGGTCAGGATCTGCTCGCGCAGTTGGCGATTCTCGTCGAGCAGCTCGCGCTGGTCGGAAAACGCCAGCGACGCCCAGTTGAGGGCGTCGCTGGGCAGGCTGACCAGCCACTGGACCGGCGCCACCAGGGTCGACAGCTGGGCCCGCACGGGCTCCATGCGCGTGAAACGCAGATCGGCGAACATCAGGGCCACGGCGAGGAGCGCGCAGAGCAGCATGCGATACCCCGGCACCGAGCCGTGCGAGAACAGCGGTTTGATGGCGTCCTCTCCCTATTCTCCTTGGCGGCGTCGGGCCTCTTGCCGCGACGCCTAGGCGAGGCCGTCGAGAGGCCACCCGCCCCTGGTGCTTCTAGCTTCCGCGGGAGAGCGCTGATTTATGTCGCGAGCGACGAGAGGCGGGGGCGCCTAGCCTGGCCGCCGCCGGAGCACAGCGCCCGCAGTGTAGCCTGCTACATGAGAGCCGACCGGGCCGGCGTACCGGCACCGCCGGTGGCCAGGATATCGAGCGCAGCAATAAATCAGCGCTTTCCAACGTCAGTCGCTGGAGAGCAGTTCAAACGTATGCTGATCGATCATCTCGAGGGCCTTGCCGCCGCCGCGGGCCACGCAGGTCAGCGGGTCCTCGGCGACGACCACCGGCAGGCCGCTCTCCTCGGCGATCAGCTTGTCGAGATCGCGCAGCAGCGCACCGCCGCCGGTCAGCACCAGGCCGCGCTCGGCGATGTCGGAGGCCAGCTCGGGGGGCGACTGTTCCAGCGCGCTCTTCACCGCCGCGACGATGGAGCCCAGGGTCTCCTGCAGGGCGTCGAGGATCTCGTGGGAATTCAGGGTGAAACTGCGCGGAATGCCCTCGGCCAGGTTGCGGCCGCGCACGTCGATCTCGCGCAGCTCGCCGCCGGGGTAGGCGCAGCCGATCTCTTCCTTGATGCGTTCGGCGGTGGACTCGCCGATCAGGCTGCCGTAGTGGCGGCGCACGTAGGCGATGATCGCCTCGTCGAAGCGGTCGCCGCCGACACGGATCGACTCGGAGTAGACCACGCCGTTGAGCGAGATGATGGCGATCTCGCTGGTGCCGCCGCCGATGTCGACAACCATCGAGCCCTGGGCTTCCTCGACCGGCAGGCCGGCGCCGATGGCCGCGGCCATGGGCTCCTCGATCAGGAACACCTCACGGGCGCCGGCGCCCTCGGCGGATTCCTTGATGGCGCGGCGCTCGACCTGGGTCGACATGCAGGGCACGCAGACCAGCACCCGCGGGCTCGGCGTCAGGAAGGTGCTCTGATGGACCTTGCGGATGAAGTACTGCAGCATCTGCTCGGTCACGGTGAAGTCGGCGATGACGCCGTCCTTCATCGGGCGGATGGCGGTGATGTTGCCCGGTGTGCGGCCCAGCATGCGCTTGGCGTCGGCACCCACGGCGGCCACGCTGCGCATGTTGCCGGACTGGCGGATCGCCACCACCGACGGCTCGTCGAGCACGATGCCGCGCCCGCGGACGTAAATCAGCGTATTGGCCGTCCCCAGGTCGATCGACAGATCGCTGGAAAACAGCCCCCTCAAACGTTTGAACATGAAGTCGTTACCTAGTGCAGACCGGGGACCCTGTGCGGGGGCAAACCGTATCACTGCACCCCCCCAGCGGCAAGCGCCACGCCCCTGGCCCCTGCCCGCCGTGACGCGAATGTGATAACTTCTGCGGTCTTTTCTGCCACCCTTTCGAGGACACCCGATCATGGCGCTTGAACACGCAGACGTTCTCCGGGCCGCCCACCTGGCCCGTCTCGGCCTGGACGAGGGTGAGGCCGACCGCTACCTCGACGACCTGGGCCGCATCCTGGAGATGGCCGACCAGCTGCAGTCGATCGACACCGACGGCGTCGCCCCGCTGGCCCACCCGCTGGACGCCACCCAGCGCCTGCGCGCCGACGAGGTCACCGAGGCCGACCAGCGCGAGACCTTCCAGCGCTGCGCCCCCGCGGTGGAGAACGGCCTCTATCTGGTGCCGCGAGTCGTCGAATGACCGCCTCCCTCTTTCGTCGTCAATGACATGTCATCACGGAGCCCCGGCCCCATGCACGACCAGACACTGACCGGACTCGCCGCCGCCCTGGCGGCCGGCGAGTTCTCCAGCCGCGAGCTGACCGAACATCTGCTCGCGCGCATCGAGCGCCATGACGGCGCGCTCAACAGCTTTATCACCGTCACTGGCGATGCCGCGCTCGAAGCAGCGGATCGCGCCGATGCCGCCCGCGCTCGCGGTGAGGCCGGCCCGCTGACCGGCCTCCCGCTGGCACTGAAGGACATCTTCTGCACTCGGGGCGTCAAGACCAGCTGCGGCTCGAAGATGCTCGACAACTTCGACGCGCCCTACGACGCCACCGTGGTCGAGAAACTGGCCGCGGCCGGCACCCTGAGTCTCGGCAAGACCAACATGGACGAGTTCGCCATGGGCTCGTCCAACGAGAACAGCTTCTATGGCGCGGTGAAGAACCCCTGGGACCTCGGCGCCGTGCCCGGCGGCAGCTCCGGCGGCAGCGCCGCCGCGGTGGCCGCGGGCCTGGTGCCGGCGGCGCTCGGCACCGACACCGGCGGCTCGATCCGTCAGCCGGCGGCCTTCTGCGGCATCACCGGCCTGAAGCCGACCTACGGTCGCGTGTCGCGCTACGGCATGATCGCCTACGCCTCGAGCCTCGACCAGGCCGGCCCCATGGCCCGCACCGCCGAGGACTGCGCCCACCTGCTCGGCGCCATCGCCGGCCACGACCTGCGCGACTCCACCAGCGTGGCGCGCGGCGTGCCGGACTACACCGAGGGCCTCGACGCCCCGCTGTCCGGCCTCAAGATCGGCCTGCCCAAGGAGTACTTCGGCGACGGCCTTTCCGCCGAGGTCGAGAGCGCGGTGCGCGAGGCGATCGCGGTCTACGAATCGCTCGGCGCCACGGTGCGCGAGGTCAGCCTGCCGCATACCCACTATGCGATCCCGGCCTACTACGTGATCGCGCCGGCCGAGGCCTCCTCCAATCTGTCGCGCTTCGACGGCGTGCGCTTCGGCCACCGCTGCGAGAACCCGACCGACCTGATCGACCTCTACAAGCGCTCCCGGGGCGAGGGCTTCGGCGAGGAGGTCAAGCGGCGCATCCTGATCGGCACCCACACCCTCTCCGAGGGCTTCTTCGACGCCTACTACAAGCAGGCGCAGAAGGTCCGCCGCCTGATCCGCCAGGACTTCCTCGACGCCTTCGAGGAGGTCGACGTGCTGATGGGCCCGGCCTCGCCGACCCCGGCCTTCGACCTGGGCGTCAACAAGGACCCGGTGTCGATGTACCTGCAGGACATCTACACCATCGCCGTCAACCTGGCCGGCATCCCCGGCATCAGCGTGCCGGCCGGCTTCGCCGGCGGCCGCCCCGTGGGCCTGCAGATCCTCGGCACCCACTTCGCCGAGGCCCAGCTGCTCAACGTCGCCCACCAGTTCCAGCAGGCCACCGACTGGCACCTGCGCCGTCCCGACCTCGCCGAGGAGACCGCCTGATGCAATGGGAAACCGTGATCGGGCTGGAGGTCCACGTCCAGCTCGCCACCCGCTCCAAGATCTTCTCCGGCGCCTCCACCGCGTTCGGCGCCGAGCCCAACACCCAGGCCTGCGCCGTCGACCTGGGCCTGCCGGGCGTGCTGCCGGTGCTCAACGAGCAGGCAGTGGCCATGGCCGTGCAGTTCGGCCTCGGCATCCACGCCGAGATCCCCGAGGTCTCGGTGTTCGACCGCAAGAACTACTTCTACCCGGACCTGCCCAAGGGCTACCAGACCAGCCAGATGTATGAGCCGATCGTCGGCCCGGGCGAGGTCGAGATCCTGCTCGACGACGGCGAGAGCAAGCGCATCCGCGTGCATCACGCCCACCTCGAGGAAGATGCCGGCAAGTCGCTCCACGAGGACTTCCACGGCATGACCGGCATCGATCTCAACCGCGCCGGCACGCCGCTGCTGGAGATCGTCTCAGAGCCGGACATGCGTAGCGCGAAGGAGGCGGCCGCCTATCTGAAAGCCATTCACTCCATCGTAACGTATCTCGGGATCTCGGACGGCAATATGGCCGAGGGTTCGATGCGCTGCGACGTCAACGTCTCGGTGCGCCCCAAGGGCCAGGAAGCCTTCGGTACCCGCGCCGAGATCAAGAACGTCAACTCCTTCCGCTTCGTCGAGCGTGCCATCGAGTTCGAGGTCGAGCGCCAGACCGAGCTGCTCGAGGACGGCGGCACGGTGGTCCAGGAGACCCGTCTCTACGACCCCGAGGCCGACGAGACCCGCAGCATGCGCACCAAGGAGGAGGCCAACGACTACCGTTACTTCCCCTGCCCCGACCTGCTGCCGGTGGTGCTCGACCAGGCCTACGTCGACCACCTGCGCGGCCAGCTGCCGGAACTGCCGGCCGCCAAGCGCGAGCGCTTCCAGGGCGAGCTCGGCCTCTCCGCCTACGACGCCGGCGTGCTCTCGGCGAGCCGTGCCATGGCCGAGTACTTCGAGCGCGTTCATGCGGTCTGTGGCGACGCCA
Organism: Halomonas sp. SL1; assembly: GCF_003030865.2. NCBI lineage: Bacteria > Pseudomonadati > Pseudomonadota > Gammaproteobacteria > Oceanospirillales > Halomonadaceae > Halomonas > Halomonas sp. SL1. The sequence goes on from NZ_PYUQ02000007.1 coordinate 35,255, forward strand.
AGCAGGCCGCCAACTGGGTCCAGGGCGAGCTGTCCGGCGCCCTGAACCGCGAGGGCCTGGCGATCGTCGACAGCCCGGTCTCCGCCGACCAGCTCGGCGGCCTGATCGTCCGGGTGCTGGACGACACCATCAACGGCAAGGCCGCCAAGCAGGTGTTCCAGGCGCTGTGGCACGGCGAAGGCGGGGGCGAAAACAACAGCGCCGACGCCATCATCGAGGCCAAGGGGCTGAAGCAGGTCACCGACACCGGCGCCATCGAGGCCATGATCGATCAGGTGATCGCGGACAGTCCGGCCCAGGTCGCCCAGTACCGCGACGCCGAGCCGGACAAGCGCGGCAAGATGATCGGCTACTTCGTCGGCCAGGTGATGAAGGCCTCCCGCGGCACCGCCAACCCCCAGCAGGTCAACGCCCTGCTCAAGGAAAAGCTCGACGCCCTGTGCTGAGCCCCGAGGGGCGGGCCTGACCGGCCCGCCCCGTCGACTTCAGAGGATGAACCATGGCAGAAGACGTCGGCGCGCGATTGCGTGCCCTGCGTAAACTGAGAGGCATCTCCCAGCGCGAACTGGCCAAGCGCTGTGGCGTCACCCACTCCAGCCTGTCGCTCATCGAGCAGGGCAAGGTCAGCCCCTCGGTGAGCTCACTGAAGAAGATCCTCGATGCCATCCCCATGAGCGTCGGCGACTTCTTCACCATGGACCTGGAGAGCCGCGACCAGGTGTTCTATTCGGCCGACGAGCTGGCCGACGTGGGCAGCGGCGACGTCATCTACAAGCTGGTCGGCGGCAATCGCACCGCCCGCGCGCTGAACTTCATGGTCGAGACCTACCCCCCGGGGGCCGACACCGGCCGCGAGATGATCGCCCACCAGGGCGAGGAAGCCGGCGTAGTGCTGGAGGGCGAGATCGAGATCACCATCGGCGCCGAGACCCGCGTGCTGACCTCCGGCGAGGCCTACTACTTCGACACCAACGTCCCCCATCGCTTTCGCAACGTCGGCGAGGTCGCCTGCCGACTGGTCAGCTGCGCCACCCCGGCCCGCAGCTTCTGAACGTGGCGACGCCCCGGCACCACCGCCGGACATCGCCCCCACCCCGGGAGACCCCCATGCCGAACGTCAACATCCAGCTGATCGAAGGCCGCAGCGCCGAGCAGAAGGAAGCCCTGATCGAGAAGATCACCGCGGCCTGCGTCGAGGCCATCGACTGCACCCCGGAGAGCGTGCGCATCGTGCTCTCCGACATCGCGCCCCAGGACTTCGGCCTGAGCGGCGAGTCGGTCGCCAAGCGCCGCGCCGATCAGGACACGACGGCCTAATCCTCCCCCCTTTCCCGGATGAGGCGTGGGGCGGACGACTCCACGCACCGCGCCTCGATCGGGTCATTCGCCAGGCCAGCCGGCCACCGCCGCTTTCAGCTCTTCTGCCGCTCAATCTCCGCCCGCAGCGCCTCGGCCTGCTCGGTCAGCACCGCATTGGACCGCATGTCACCGTTGCGTGCAGCCGTCATGGCCTCCTCCAGCTTCTGCTCGTACTGCCGCTGGAGCTTCTTAAGCGGGTCTCGCTTGAGCCAGTTCAACATGCCATTTCCTCCGCAAGAGCCAGAATTTCGTACAACTTAGAAACAACTATTGTACAAGAAAATTCCGCTCCCGGCGCTCATTCGACGCCCCCATAACGAGCCGGCCGACGATCGCCTGACGAGGTGACGGGTGTGCCACGCGGCGAACAGCGCCGCAATCCTTCCCCCCTGGCCGCCGCCCAGGACGCCGTTTCCTGACCGAGCCCGCGGCACGAAAAAAGCCGGCCGCGGCGAACCGCGGCCGGCAAGTCGAGGGATCCCCTCCCCCATCAGTGCTCCAGGCTCCGCCCCTCAGGGTGCCAGCGTCATCCACACGCTCTTGAGATCGGAGTACTCTTCCAGCGAGTGATGCGACTTGTCGCGCCCGTTGCCCGACTGCTTGACCCCGCCGAAGGGCACCGTCTGGTCCATGTCCGCCCAGTTGTTGACGAACACCTGGCCCGAGCGCAGCCGGCGCGTGACGCGCATGATGCGATCGATGTCCTGGCTCCACAGCCCGGCCGCCAGGCCGTAGTCGCTGTCGTTGGCCAGCCGTACCGCCTCGTCCTCGTCATCGAAGCCGAACACCGCCAGCACCGGGCCGAAGATCTCCTCGCGGCCGATGGCCATGGCGTCGGTGACGCCGTCGAACACCGTCGGCGGGATAAACAGTCCCTTGCCCTCGATGGCGGTGGCCTCGCCACCGGCGCGCAGGGTCGCGCCCTCCGCCACGCCGCGACGGATATAGTCGAGCACCCGCTCGTACTGGGCCTGGTCGACCATCGCGCCCATGAAGCTGTCCGGGTCCAGCGGGTCGCCGGGCTGCATGCGCTCGGCAGCGGCCAGCACCTTGTCGACGAAGGCCTCGCGGATCGAGTTCTCGACCAGCAGCCGCGAGCCGGCGATGCACACCTCGCCCTGGTTGTGGAAGATCGCCCCGGCGGCGTGCTCGGCGACCCTGTCGAGATCCTTGCAGTCGGCGAACACCAGGTTCGGGCTCTTGCCGCCGCACTCCAGGAACACCTTCTTGAGATTGGACTGGCCGGCGTACTGCATCAGCTGCTTGCCGACCCCGGTGGAGCCGGTGAAGGCCAGGCAGTCGACGTCCATCGACAGCGCCAGCGCCTTGCCCACGGTGTGGCCGAAGCCCGGCAGCACCTGGAACACGCCGCACGGCAGGCCGGCCTCGCGGGCCAGGCTGGCCAGGCGCAGCGCCGACAGCGGCGACTTCTCCGACGGCTTCAAGATGACGCTGTTGCCGGCGGCCAGCGCCGGGCCGATCTTCCAGGCGGTCATCATCAGCGGGAAGTTCCACGGCACGATGGAGGCCACCACGCCCAGCGGCTCGCGCAGCACCAGCCCCAGGCTCTCCTCGCCGGTGGGCGCGACTTCGCCGTAGAGCTTGTCGATGGACTCGGCATGGTGACGAATGCAGCCGATGGCGCCGGCCATGTCGCCCAGCGAACTATTCACCGGCTTGCCCATGTCCAGGGTGTCGAGCAGCGCCAGCTCGTGCTTGTTGGCCTCCATCAGCGCGGCCAGGCGAAGCAGCACGGCCTTGCGCTGGCCCGGGGCCCGGCGCGACCACTCGCCGCCCTCGAAGGCGCGCCGGGCGGCCGATACCGCCCGTTCGGCGTCGGCGGCGTCGCAGCTCGCCACCTCGGCCAGCGCCTCGCCGGTGGCCGGGTTGACGGTGGTCAGGGTCGCGCCGTCGACGGCGTCGACGAAGGCATCGTCGACGTAGGCGCGGGTCTCGAAGCCTTGCTCGACCAGCGAGGCGGCCAGCGCCTGCCAGTCGTCACGGGTCGTCGGGGCGGGGCTCATGCGCGAATCTCCTCTCGCGGGGCGTTGTCGGTCACCGCATGCTCGGCCAGGCGAGCCGCGGTCTCGTCGAGCGCCTGGCGGGCCAGGCGCACCAGTTCATCGATCTCGTCGCGGGTGATCACCAGGGGCGGCGAGATGATCATGGTATCGCCCACCGAGCGCATCACCAGCCCCGCCTCGAAGCACAGATCGCGGCACAGGTTGCCGGCGCCCAGCGACTTGTCGAAGCGCGTACCCGAGGCCTTGTCGGCGACCAGCTCCAGGGCGCCCATCAGCCCCAGCGAGCGCGCCTCGCCGACGATGGGATGCTCACCCAGCTCGGCCCAGCGCCGGGCCAGATAGGGCCCCAGATCATCGCGCACGCGATCGACCACGCCCTCGGCCTCCAGCAGCTCCAGGTTCTTCAGCGCCACGGCGGCGCAGGTGGGATGCCCCGAGTAGGTGAAACCGTGGAAGAACTCGCCCCCCTCCTCGATCAGGGCCTCGGCCACCCGATCGCCGACCAGCACGCCGCCGATCGGCAGGTAGCCCGAGGAAAGCCCCTTGGCGATCGGCATCAGGTCCGGCTCGAGGCCGAAGTGCTGACTGCCGAACCACTCGCCGAGGCGACCGAAGCCACAGATCACCTCATCGGCGACCAGCAGGATGTCGTACTTGGCCAGCACGGCCTTCACCGCCGGCCAGTAGCTCGCCGGCGGCATGATGGCGCCGCCGGCCCCCTGGACCGGCTCGGCGATGAAGGCGGCGACGTTCTCCTCGCCGAGCTCGAGGATCTTGTCCTCCAGCGCCTCGGCGCAGCGGCGCCCGAAGGCCTCCTGCGACAGGTCACGGCCCTCGCCAAACCAATAGGGCTGCGCGACATGGGCGATCTCCGGCACGCAGGGCCCACCCTGGTCGTGCATGGGCGCCATGCCGCCGAGGCTCATGCCGGCCAGGGTGGAACCGTGATAGCCGTTCTCGCGGCCGATGATCCAGCGCTTGCCGGGGCGCCCCTTCAGCGCCCAGTAGCGGCGCACCATGCGCAGCACGGTGTCGTTGGCCTCGGAGCCCGAGCCGGTGAAGAAGACATGATTGACGTGTGCCGGGGCGAGCTCACAGAGCTTCTCGGCCAGCTGCAGGGCCGGCGGATGCGTGGTCTTGAAGAAGGTGTTGTAGTAGGGCAGCCGCTCGAGCTGAGCGGTCGCCGCCTCGACCAGCTCGCGACGGCCGTAACCCAGGTTCACGCACCACAGTCCCGCCATGCCGTCGAGGATACGGTGCCCCTCGCTGTCGTGGATGTAGACGCCCTCGGCATGGGTCACGACGCGGCTGCCCTCCTCGCCCAGCGCCTTGAAATCGGTGAACGGATGAAGATGATGCGCGCGGTCGCGGGCCTGATATTGCGATGTCTGCATGATGATTCTCCTTGATGACACTCGCGGCCGATCAGGCCGGGGTCGCGACCGGGGCGGCGACGCGAGCATGGTCGCCACAGGCCTCGGCGAAGCCGCGGAAGATGGCGTCGTAGAGCGGATGCTCCCGAGGCTGCCATTCGGGATGCCACTGCACGGCCAGGGTGAAGCCCGGCGCATCGGTCACCGAGATGGCCTCGACCAGGCCGTCCGGCGCCTGGGCCTCGGCGGTCAGGCCCTCGCCGAGGCGGTCGATGCCCTGCTGGTGCAGGGAGTTGACCCGAGAGCGAGGCTCGGGATACAGCGCCGACAGGCGTCCGCCCGGGCGAATCGAAAGCTCGTGGGCCGGCGCATACTGGGCCGCCCGCTCGCCCGCCCGCTCGCGATGATCGAGCATGCCGGGCACGGTCTGAACCGCCTGGTGAAGACTGCCGCCGAAGGCCACGTTGAGTTCCTGGAAACCGCGGCAGATCCCCAGCAGCGGCAGACCGAGGTCCAGCGCCGCCGGCACCCAGGCCATGGCCGCGGCGTCGCGATGACGATCGTCACGGGTGTTCTCGGGCGCCCGCTCGGCGCCGTAGCGGGCTGGCTCGACGTTGGTGTAACTCCCGGTCAGCAGCAGGCCGTCCAGACGTGACAGCAGCGGTGTCACAGTGGCGGCATCGCCCCCCTCCCAGACCGGCAGTATCACCGGCTCGAGCCCGTAGTCGCGCAGCGCGCTCAGGTACTTGTCGGTCACCATATGGGCGGGATGCCCTTCCACCTCACGGCGACAGGCGATCACTCCCACCAGGGGTCGGCTCTGCATGGCAGCCTCCTCGAAACGACAGGACAGAAAGTTGTTATGGTTTGCTCAACATATCTTGGTTGCTTAATCTTGCCAACCCGACGAAAGCGACAGCATCAGAAAATAAATCACAACACACTGATATTATTGAGATAACAATCAAAAATACGGAAATCACCACATTGTCAAAAGCGCCATAAACGTAAAAAATTTGACAACAAAAGCGAAGAACACCAATGATGACGACCATGCCAACATCCTAAAAACAGGTGTCATCATGCCCTCTCACCCCGTCGACGAAGCCCGCGACTTCCTGGCCCGCCACCCCGAGGTCACCAGCATCGATCTGCTGATCAGCGACCTCAACGGCGTGATGCGCGGCAAGCGCATCCCCCGCGACAACCTGGAGAAGGCCTTCGAGCACGGCATCAACCTGCCGGCCTCGGTCTTCGCTCTGGACATTCTCGGCAACACGGTGGAAGCCACGGGGCTGGGACTGGACACCGGCGACGGCGACCGCGTCTGCCGCCCCGTGCCGGGCACCCTGATGCCGACGCCCTGGCTGCGCGATGGCCGCCAGGCGCAGCTGCTGATGACCATGGAAGACAGCAACGGCGGCCCGTACCCCGTCGACCCGCGTCAGCTGCTCGCCGGCGTGCTCGAACGGCTGAAGCGGGAAGGCCTCACCCCGGTGGTGGCGGTGGAAATGGAGTTCTACCTGGTGGATCGCAGCCGAAACGAACTGGGCATGGTGCAGCCGCCCTGTTCACCGGCGACGGGCGAGCGCGCCACGCATAGCCAGCTCTACTCGATCAGCGAGCTCGACGAATACGCGGACTTCCTGGAGGAGGTGCACACCGCCGCCGAGACCCAGGCCCTCCCGCTGGATACCGCCCTGAAGGAATGCGCCCCCGGTCAGTTCGAGATCAACCTGATTCACTGCGACGATGCCCTGGCGGCCTGCGACAGCGCCGTGCTGCTCAAGCGCCTGATCAAGGGCATCGCCCTGCGGCACGGCTTCGAGGCCACCTTCATGGCCAAGCCATACGGGGACGAGGCCGGCAACGGCACCCACGTGCATATCAGCCTGCTCGACGAGAGCGGGCACAACGTCTTTGCCGCCGAAGACGGCGACCCGCTGGGCACCCCCCGGCTCAAGCAGGCGGTGGCCGGGCTGCTGGCGATGATGCCCGCCTCGATGGCCCTGTTCGCGCCCAACCTCAACTCCTTCCGCCGTTTCCAGCCCGGCCTCTACGTGCCCATGGCGCCGACCTGGGGCTTCGACAACCGCTCGGTGGCGGTGCGCATTCCTTCCGGCCCCAACGCCGCACGGCGCCTGGAGCACCGCGTGGCCGGCGCCGACGCCAACCCCTACCTGCTGGTCGCCACCCTGCTGGCGGCCATCGAACACGGCCTGCACCAGCAGATGACGCCCCCGCCGGCGATCACCGGCAATGCCTACGACCAGGTCGCCCCCAGCCTGACCAACAGCTGGAGCCAGGCCCTGGACCTGCTCGAGGAGAGCAAGGCGCTCACCGAAGCCCTGGGACCACAGTTCCTGCGCGTTTTCCTCGCCAACCGCCGTGCCGAGCGCGACCAGGCCATGCAGGCGGTCAGCAAGCTGGAATACGACTGGTACCTGCGCCACGTCTGAGCAGGAAAGCCATCCTTCCACCTTCGACCGTGGGCGGCATCACCGCCCGCGGGGACGCGGCACGGTCGCGCCGGCAACGATCACAACGACCCAAGGCTCGCCTCGCGCCTGCCGAACCTCACAACACCACAAGATGGAGGTCGTCATGAGCACCACCCACCCCTTCTCACCCTCGCTGCCGGCCCGGGACGGTACCGGCCGCACCCTGCTGCTGGTGCTGGCCGTGCTGGGCACGGTCACCGCGCTGACGCTGACCCACGACCCCGGCAGCGACTACGGCTGGGCCAGCCTGGTCCCCTCGCTGATCGTGCTGGTGGTGGCCATTGCCACGCACCGCACCCTCGAGGCGCTGGCCATCGGCGCGCTGTCCGGCCTGATCATGCTGCAGCCGGAGGACTTCATCGGCGAGCTGGCCGACATCTCGCTGTCGGTGATGATGAACGAGACCATCGCCTGGCTGATCCTGGTCTGCGGCCTGATGGGCGGCTTCATCGCCATGCTCGAGAAGTCCGGCTGCACCCTGAGTTTCAGTCACGTCATGACCCGACTGGTCAAGACGCGCCGTCAGTCGATGCTCAGCACCGCGCTGCTGGGCGTGCTGATCTTCATCGACGACTACTTGAACGCCCTGGCGACCTCGGCGGCCATGAAGCGTCTCACCGACCGCTTCGGCGTCTCCCGCGAGAAGCTGGCCTATATCGTCGACTCCACGGCGGCGCCGATCTGCATCCTGGTGCCGATCTCCACCTGGGCGGTGTACTTCGCCGAACTGCTGAAAACCAACGGCGCCACCGACGGCCCCGGCATGGGACTCTACATCGCATCGATCCCGTTCATGCTCTACGGCTGGGTGGCCATGGGCCTGGTGGTGCTGGTGGCCAGCGGCAAGCTGCCCGACATCGGCCCGATGAAGGCCGCCGAAGCCCGGGCCCGGGCCGGCCAGCCGATCCCCGACGGCGCCCCGGACGAAGCCCTGGGGGAGACGACGCCCAACCAGTCGCCGTGGCGCGGCGTGTTCAACTTCCTCGCCCCCATGGCGGTACTGATCGGTGCCAGCGCCTACTTCGAGATCGACCTGCTCAAGGGCGTGATGGTCGCCACCCTGTTCACCCTGGTGCTTTACCTCATCCAGCGCCTGGCGACCTTCGCCAGCCTGATGGACGGCATCATGGACGGCTTCCGTACCATGATGCTGCCGCTGGCCATCGTCGCCGTGGGCTTCGTGCTGCGCGAGGTCAACGACCAGCTGGGCATGACCCAGTTCATGATCGATGCCCTCGCCCCCTATCTGACGCCGGCGCTGCTGCCCGTCCTGGTGTTCGTGTCCATGGCGGTGGTGGTGTTCGCCACGGGCTCTTCCTGGGGCGTGTTCGTGATCTCGATCCCCATCGTGGTCCCCATGGCCCAGCACATGGATGCCCCGATGCCGCTGGTGGTGGGTGCCCTGCTGTCGGCCTCGAGCTTCGGCAGCCACGCCTGCTTCTTCTCCGACTCCTCGGTGCTGTCCTCACAGGGCAGCGGCTGCCTGCCGATGCAGCACGGCCTGACCCAGTTCCCCTACGCGCTGATCGGCGCCCTGATCACCGCCGGCGGCTTCCTGGCGCTGGGCCATGTCCTGACCTGAGCCTGACCTGAACAAGGCCTGTCACGCGGCGCCGCCCGGCGCCGCGTGCGTCAATCCGGCAGCAGCGACTCGATGCCCTCCACCTGGCCGCAGCGATCCGGCCGATAGCCCGGCAGCTCCGCCACCGCCGCCTGAAACGCCTCGCCGGCGATCACCTGACACAGCGACTGCAGCTTGGGCTCCGCCAGGCTGCGCCGATGACCGACCAGAAGATAGTCCTCCAGCGCCAGCGGCACGAAGTCGAGACCGAAGCGCCGCGCCGCCGCCTCCACCCCGAAACCGACCTCTGCCATGCCGGCAGCGACATAGGCCGCCACCGCCGAGTGGGTGTATTCCTCGAGTTCATAGCCGCGGATGCGCCGCGTCGCGAGCCCTTCGCCCTCGAGGAGGCCGTCCAGCAGCGCCCGGGTGCCCGACCCCACCTGGCGATTGATGAAGCGCACCTCGCCCTTGGCCAGATCGTTCAACCCTTTGACACCCAATGGATTTCCCGGCGCCACGATCAACCCCTGGCGTCGGGTGATGAAGCGGATGACGCGATAGCTGCGCGGCTTGAGCAGGTCTCGATAGCCGCGGCTCACCCGCTTGCCGACCTCCCCCCGCGGCAGGTGGAAACCGGCCAGATCGCAGGCCCCGCGATGCAGCGCCGAGAGGGCCTCACGGGAGCTACAATATTGGAGATCGAGGCGCAGCTCATCGAGATAGGCCGGGAGCAGCTCCACGGCATAGCCGTGGGTGGCATAGAGCCGCAGCACCGGCTTGACGCCCTCGAGGGTCTGCTGGATGGCGAGGTTGAGCTCGGAGCCCAGGCTCTCCAACTGCGGCCCCAGTCGGGCAATCACCCGCTGCTCGGCCCACAGCAGCTTCTCGCCCAGTGGCGACAGTCGTGCACCCTTGCCACGCTCGAGGTCGACCAGGGCGATGCCGAAGAACTCGCCCCACTTGTTGAGCAGGTTCCAGGCATGGCGATAGGAGATACCGACAGCCTCGGCGGCCTGGGTGAGCTTGCCGTGGCGATGCACCGCCTCGAGCAGGCCGAACAGCTTGGGATCGAGCTGGTTACCGGCCTCGTCGCTGAAGTACCAGGCCGGCGTGATGCGGATACGCTTCATGTGAAGTAAGTTTCATATTTCGCCATGGAAACACCAATGCTAGCTTTACCGCGACCGTGACGCACGCCCCGCCCAAAATATGAAGAAGCGTGCATATTTAAAAGCCAGCTACAATGATAACCAGGGGTACTCGATGAACGATTCCCGAGAGTGGACGCCCCAGGCGGTCCAGGCCGAGATCGACGCCCTGAAGCACAAGCCCGGCGCCCTGCTGCCGATCCTGCACGCCCTTCAGGACCGCTTCGACCATGTGCCCGAAGGCGCGGTGCCGATCATCGCCGAATCGCTGGGCCTCACCCGCGCCGAGGTGCACGGGGTGATCAGCTTCTACCACCATTTCCGCACCTCGCCGCCGGGGCGCCATGTGGTCCAGGTGTGCCGCGCAGAGGCCTGTCAGGCCCGCGGTGCCCGCACCCTGGAAGCCCATGCCAAGGCCACCCTCGGCGTCGGCTACCACCAGACCACCGCCGACCGCGAGATCACCCTCGAGGCCGTCTACTGCCTGGGCAACTGCGCCTGCGGCCCCTCGGTCCGCGTCGACGACCAGATCCTCGGCCGCGTGACGCCCGAGAGCTTCGATGCCCTGGTCGATGAACTCCGCACCCAGCCGCTGGAGGTGCTCGGATGAGCGTCCGCGTCTTCGTTCCCCGTGATACCACCGCCCTCTCGCTGGGCGCCGACGCCGTCGCCACGCGCCTGGAGCGCGAGGCCGAACGGCGTGGCCTCGAGCTGACCGTGGTGCGCAACGGCTCCCGCGGCCTGGCCTGGCTCGAGCCGCTGGTCGAGGTCGAGACCCCCGCCGGCCGCGTCGCCTATGGCCCGGTGACGCCCGCCGACGTGCCGTCGCTGCTCGATGAGGGCCTGCTCGAGGGTCGTGACGGCCACGCGCTGGCCCAGGGGCCGACCGAGTCGATCCCCTATCTCGCCCGCCAGCAGCGCCTGACCTTCGCCCGCATCGGCGTGACCGATCCGCTGTCGGTCGATGACTACAAGGCCCACGACGGCTTCCGCGGCCTTGAGGCCGCGCTGGCGCTCGAGCCCCAGGACATCGTCGAGGAGGTCAAGGCCTCCGGCCTGCGCGGCCGCGGCGGCGCGGCCTTCCCCACCGGCATCAAGTGGCAGACGGTGCTCGACACCCCGGCGGACCAGAAGTACATCGTCTGCAACGCCGACGAGGGCGACTCCGGCACCTTCGCCGACCGCCTGATCATGGAGTGCGACCCCTACGTGCTGATCGAGGGCATGGCCATCGCCGGGCTCGCCGTGAACGCCACCCAGGGCTACATCTACCTGCGCTCCGAGTACCCGCTGGCCAAGGAGATCCTCGACGACGCCATCGCGCGCGCCGAGGCCGCCGGCTACCTGGGCGACGACCTCCAGGGCAGCGGCCGCGCCTTCCATCTGGAAGTGCGCCTGGGCGCCGGCGCCTACATCTGCGGCGAGGAGACCTCGCTGCTGGAGAGCCTCGAAGGCAAGCGCGGCCTGGTCCGCTTCAAGCCGCCGCTGCCGGCCATCGAGGGCCTTTTCGGCCGCCCCACCGTGGTCAACAACGTGCTGTCGCTGGCCGCCGTGCCCTTCATCCTCGCCGAGGGCGCCCAGGCCTACGCCAACCACGGCATGGGCCGCTCCCGCGGAACCCTGGCGCTGCAGCTGGCCGGCAACGTCCAGCGCGGCGGTCTGGTCGAGCTGGCCTTCGGCACCACCCTGCGCACCCTGATGGAAGAGTTCGGCGGTGGCACCGCCAGCGGTCGCCCGCTGCGCGCGGTGCAGGTCGGCGGCCCGCTGTGCGCCTACCTGCCCGAGAACCAGTGGGACATGCCGCTGGACTACGAGACCTTCGCCGAGGTCGGCGCGGGCGTCGGCCACGGCGGCGTGGTGATGTTCGACGACAGCGTGGACATGGCCGAGCAGGCCCGCTTCTCGATGGAGTTCTGCAAGGTCGAATCCTGCGGCAAGTGCACGCCCTGCCGCATCGGCTCGACCCGCGGCGTGGAGGTCATCGACCGCATCCGTGCCAACGAGAACCGCGACGCCAACCTCGAGCTCCTCGGCGAGCTCTGCGAGACCATGGAAGACGGGTCACTGTGCGCCATGGGCGGCATGACGCCCTTCCCGGTGCAGAGCGCCCTGAAATACTTCCCCGACGACTTCCAGCGCGCGCCGGAAGGAGACCGCTCATGATTCAGCACTTCGACCCCAGCCAGCACGAAAAGGACCTCGGCACGCCGGCCCCCGCCGCCGACGCGGCCCCGGTGAGCCTCGAGATCGACGGCGTCGAGATCACCGTGCCCGAGGGCACCTCGGTGCTGCGCGCCGCGGCCCTGGCCGATATCAACATTCCCAAGCTGTGCGCCACCGACAGCCTGGAAGCCTTCGGCTCCTGCCGGCTGTGCGCCGTCCAGGTCGAGGGCAAGCGCGGCACGCCGGCGGCCTGCACCACCCCGGTCGCCGCGGGCATGAAGGTCACCACCCAGAACGACCGGCTGGCCAAGCTACGGCGCAACATCATGGAGCTCTACATCTCCGACCACCCGCTGGACTGCCTGACCTGTCCGGCCAACGGCGACTGCGAGCTGCAGGACATGGCCGGCGCGGTGGGCCTGCGCGAGGTGCGCTACGGCTTCGAAGGCGAGAACCACCTGGCCGCCGAGACCGACCACTCCAACCCCTACTTCAGCTTCGATCCCAGCAAGTGCATCGTCTGCTCGCGCTGCGTGCGGGCCTGCGAGGAGGTGCAGGGCACCTTCGCGCTGACCATCGACGGCCGCGGCTTCGACTCGACGGTGGCCGCCGGCCAGGACGAGGCCTTCATGGACTCCGAGTGCGTGTCCTGCGGCGCCTGCGTCCAGGCCTGCCCGACCTCGACGCTGATGGAGAAGAGCGTCATCGACGCCGGCCAGCCCGAGCACAGCGTGATCACCACCTGTGCCTACTGCGGGGTCGGCTGCTCCTTCGAGGCCCAGATGAAGGGCGACCAGCTGGTGCGCATGGTGCCCTACAAGGGCGGCGACGCGAACCACGGCCACTCCTGCGTCAAGGGCCGCTTCGCCTTCGGCTACGCGACCCATCCGGACCGCATCACCTCGCCGATGATCCGCGATGCCATCGACCAGCCCTGGCGCCCGGTCGAATGGGACGAGGCGATCTCCTTCGCCGCCAAGCGCCTCACGGCGATCCAGGACGCGCACGGCCGCGAGAGCATCGGCGGCATCACGTCCTCGCGCTGCACCAACGAGGAAACCTACCTGGTGCAGAAGCTGATCCGCGCGGCCTTCGGCAACAACAACACCGACACCTGCGCCCGGGTCTGCCACTCGCCCACCGGCTACGGCCTGAAGACCACCCTGGGCGAGTCCGCCGGCACCCAGACCTTCGACTCGGTGATGGAAGCCGACGCCATCATCGTGATCGGCGCCAACCCCACCGACGCCCACCCGGTGTTCGGCTCGCTGATGCGCAAGCGCCTGCGCCAGGGCGCCTCACTGATCGTCGCCGACCCGCGGCGCATCGACCTGCTCAAGACGCCTCACCTCGAGGACGCCCAGCACCTGCCGCTGCGCCCGGGCACCAACGTGGCGCTGGTCAACGCCCTGGCCCACGTGGTCGTCACCGAGGGCCTCGAGGATCACGACTTCATCGCCAAGCGCTGCGACACCGAGGCGTATCGCGCCTGGCGTGATTTCATCAGCGAGGAGCGCCACTCCCCGGAGGCCACCGAGGCGATCACCGGCGTGTCCGCCGAGGCCGTGCGCCACGCCGCGCGCACCTACGCCACCGCCGGCAACGGCGCCATCTACTACGGCCTGGGCGTCACCGAGCACAGCCAGGGCTCGACCATGGTGATGGGCATCGCCAACCTGGCGCTGGCCACCGGCAACATCGGCCGCGAGGGCGTGGGCGTGAACCCGCTGCGCGGCCAGAACAACGTCCAGGGCTCCTGCGACATGGGCTCCTTCCCCCATGAGCTGCCGGGCTACCAGCACGTCGCCGACGTCGCGGCGCGCGGCCGCTTCGAGGATGCCTGGGGCGTCAAGCTCGACGACGAGCCGGGCCTGCGCATCCCCAACATGTTCGACGCCGCCATCGAGGGCAGCTTCAAGGCGCTCTACGTGCAGGGCGAGGACATCGCCCAGTCGGACCCCGACACCCAGCACGTGGAGGCGGCGCTGCGCTCGCTGGACTGCCTGATCGTCCAGGACATCTTCCTCAACGAGACCGCCAAGTACGCCCACGTGCTGCTGCCGGGCTCGAGCTTCCTGGAGAAGGACGGCACCTTCACCAACGCCGAGCGCCGCATCAATCGCGTGCGCAAGGTGATGCCGCCGGTGGCCGGCAAGGCCGACTGGGAGGTCACCGTCGACCTGGCGCGTGCACTCGGCTACCCGATGGAGTACACGCATCCTTCCGAGATCATGGACGAGATCGCGCGGCTCACGCCGACCTTCTCCGGGGTCAGCTACGACAAGCTCGACGAGCTCGGCAGCCTGCAGTGGCCGTGCAACGAAGAGCATCCCGAGGGCACCCCGACCATGCACGAGGTGGACTTCCCGATCGGTCGCGGCCGCTTCGCGATCACCGAGTACGTGGCCACCGAGGAGCGCGCCAATCGCCGCTTCCCGCTGCTGCTGACCACCGGGCGGATCCTGTCCCAGTACAACGTCGGCGCCCAGACCCGGCGCACCGACAACCAGGTGTGGCATGACGAGGACGTGCTGGAGCTGCACCCCTCCGACGCCGAGGTGCGCGGCATCCAGGACGGCGACTGGCTGGGCATCACCAGCCGCTCCGGCCAGACGGTGCTGCGGGCGCGGCTCAGCGAGCGCATGCAGCCGGGCGTGGTCTACACCACCTTCCACCACCCGGGCAGCGGCGCCAACGTGATCACCACCAGCAGCTCCGACTGGGCCACCAACTGCCCCGAGTACAAGGTGACCGCGGTGCAGGTCGAGAAGGTCAGCCAGCCGTCGCAGTGGCAGCGCCGCTTCGATGAGGTCGACCGTCAGCAGCGCGAATACCTGGCCACGGCCAGGGACGCCGCCTCATGAGCCGTCGAGGGGCACCATCGCCCAGCGACGGCGCCCCTCCCCTGACACACCGGCGCGTGGAGGTCCACCGCGGTGCGTCGGGCCGGGACGCCGACGCGGTCGACGACGCCCTGGCACTGGAGGTGCCGGTGGCGCTGGTCTACAACGGCATCTCCCACGCGGTAATGATGGCCAGCCCCGCCGACCTCGAGGAGTTCGCGCTGGGCTTCAGCCTCACCGAGGGCATCCTCGCACACCCCCACGAGTGCTACGACCTGGAGGTACACGAGGAGCCCGGCGGGCTGACGGTACAGCTGAGCATCGCCAGCCAGCGGCTGGCGGAGCTCAAGGAGCGCCGTCGCAGCCTGGCCGGCCGCACCGGCTGCGGTCTGTGCGGCACCGAGGCGCTGGATCAGGCGATCCGCCCGATTCCGCGGGTCCGGGCCCCGGCGCTCGACGACGACGCCATCCAGCAGGCCCTCGGGGCCCTCGCCGATCACCAGGTGCTGCAGGCGGCCACCGGGGCCACCCATGCCGCCGCCTGGTGCGAGGCCGACGGCCGCGTGCGGCTGGCGCGCGAGGACGTGGGACGCCACAACGCCCTCGACAAGCTGATCGGCGCCCTGGCCCGGGAGGGCGGCCCCAGCGACGGCGGCTTCGCCCTGGTCTCGAGTCGCGCCAGCTACGAGATGGTGCACAAGAGCGCCAGCGCCGGCATCGGCGCTCTGGTGGCCGTCTCGGCGGCCACCTCGCTGGCGGTGGAACAGGCCGAGCAGGCCGGGCTGCTGCTGGTCGGCTTCGCCCGTCCCGGCCGCCATCTGATCTATCATCGCCCCGTCGACGCCTCGTCGGCGCGGGCCCAAGGTTGTTGAGGAGCAGAGCATGTCGCACGATCAAGGCGAGACCCTGGTGCATATGGTCAATCAGATTGCCACCAACCTGAGCGGCGGCCGCGAGGAAGCCGAGGCCGTGGAAGGCGTCTGCAGCCACCTGGAGAAGTTCTGGGCCCGAGCCATGAAGCAGCGCATCGTCGCCTGCCTCGACGAGCCCGACGCCGGCGGCCTGGAACCGGTGGCCCGCCAGGCCGTGGAGCGGCTGGCCGAGCAACAGGCCCGCAAGGCGGGCTGACACGGGTCGCCCCGCTCCGCGGAGCAGGCACAACGCAGAAGGGCCGCCCCAATGGGGCGGCCCTTCTGTCTGTTGTTTCCTGCCGTTCCTGACTTAGTGCCGGCACCTGCCGCACGTCGGAGACCCATCAGCTCTGGCTGCGGGGCTCGCCCCACTGCGGCTCGCCGTTCACGACGCGCACCGTCTCGCCCTGGGGGCGCTGGTCCAGCCGGCTGGTGTGCGACTGGCCGTCATAGCGCCAGCTGACCTCGTAACCGGTGGTCTCCTGGTGGGAATCGGTGACGGTGTGGCAGCTCTGCTCGGTGGTGGAGACGGTCTGGCCGGCCTCGACCCGCTGCTGAACCTCGCGGCCGGCGAGGCCACCGCCGATGGCACCGGCCACGGTGGCGATCTTCTTGCCGCTGCCGCCGCCGACCTGATTGCCCAGCAGCCCGCCGACGATGGCGCCGGCCGCCGTGCCGACCACGCTGTGCGGATCGCGGGTCGGCGCCTGGCGCTGCACCACCACGTTCTCGCACACCTCGCGCGGGGTCTCCACGGTGCGGGTCAGGGGTTCCACGCCGGTGATATCGGCGAACTGGGGCTGACGGCTTTCCTGGACCTGCCAGGCGCCGAAGGCCATGCCGCCGAGGCCCAGTGCCGCCAGGACGCTGCCCACCACGATCGACTTGCTCATGTTCGTTACCTCTCGTCGGGCGCTCGTCACGCCGCTCGCTGGAATCCTGGAACACTGCTCCAGCGGTTGCGATGGCGGGCGGGGCTTCCCGCCCCGCACCGGTGCCCGACAGTATCGACCGTCCGCGTCTGCGGCTCCAGACCGGTCGAAGAGGTTTCACACTTGCTGCGCCACCGTCGGCGAGCGGCGACAGCGGGCTGGGTAGCATGCCTGCCATGGCGTCATCGCGACGCAGGTGCCCCCTCAGATGCCCAGGCGATCGCGCGTCTCGTAGTACCAGGCGCCCATGGCCGAAAGCGGCACGCGCAGCATCCGCCCGCCCGGGAACGGCAGGTGCGGCAGTCCGGCGAAGGCATCGAAGCGCTCCTCGCGTCCGGTCATGGCCTCGGCGATCAGACGACCGGCCAGGTGGGTGCAGGTCACGCCGTGGCCCGAATAGCCCTGGGCGTAATAGACGTTGTCGTTGATCACGCCGAACTGCGGCAGCCGGTTGAGCGTCATCAGGAAGGTGCCGCTCCAGGCATAGTCGACGCTCACGTCCGCCAGGCCCGGGAAGGTCTTGAGCATCTTGGGCCGGATCACCGCCTCGATGTCGGCCGGGTCCTGGCCACCGTAATTGACGCCACCACCGTAGATCAGCCGGTTATCGGCGGTCAGGCGGAAATAGTCGAGCAGGTAGTTGCAGTCCTCGACCGCCAGGTTATTGGGCAGCAGCGCCCGGGCGCGCGCCTCGTCCAGCGGCTCGGTGGTGATGATCTGGGTACCGCAGGGCATCGACTTGCCCTCCAGCGCCGGCATGATGCCCTGGTGATAGGCATTGCCGGCCATCACCACGCGCTCGGCGATGACCGTGCCGCTGGGTGTGGCCAGGCGCACCGGCTGGCCATGCTCGATGGCCGTCACCGGCGTCTGCTCGTGGATCACGCCGCCCAGGGACTCGATGGCGGCGGCCTGGCCAAGCACCAGGTTGAGCGGATGGAGGTGCCCGCCGGAGTGATCGACCAGCGCGCCCACATAGCGCTCGGTGCCCACCTCGCGCTTCACGTCTTGACCGTCGAGCAGTTCCAGCTCGCGATGGCCGTAGCGCTCCCACAGCGCCTTGTGCTCCACCAGCCCCTTCATCTGCTTGGCATTGCAGGCGGCGAAGAGGTTACCGTCGCGCAGGTCGCAGTCGATGCCGTAGCGCGCGATCCGCTCGCGGATGATGCGATTGCCCTCGAAGGCCATGTCGCCCAGCGCCCGTGCCGTCCCGTCGCCGTACTTCTCCTCGATGACGTCCATGTCGCGGCTGTAGCTGTTGACGATCTGGCCGCCGTTGCGCCCGGAGGCGCCAAAGCCGACCCGAGCGGCTTCCAGTACCACCACCTTGAGGCCCTTCTCGGCCAGGTGAAGGGCCGCGGAGATGCCGGAGAAGCCCGCGCCCACCACGCAGACGTCACAGCTCGTTTCCCCCTCCAGGGCGGGTCGCTCAGGGGCCGAATTGGCGGTGGCGGCGTACCAGGAGCCGACGTGTTCGGTTTCGTTCGAGACGCGCATAGAGCCTCCAGATGGTTATTTTATTTAACACACTGGAGCCAATATTACGGCGCAACCGCGTAAAATTCCAATCACCAGCCATGCTTTTCTTTCCACCCACCCCTCTAGAATGCAAGAAGGCGCCGGCATGACCGGCGCCTGGACGCACACGAGGGACAAGACATGACGTCAGCGGCTGCGGGCATCGCTCCACAGCTGCTGAAGCAGTTGCAGCTGCTCGCCGCTCACCGAGGGAGTGAAGGACAGGTGCTGTCGCGTCTCGGCCGCGGGCATGACCGGTGGCTCGCGCAAGGCCGGATCCACCAGAGGCAGCGCCGCCTCGTTGGGTGTGGTGTAGAAGTTGTGGTTGGACAGGCGAGCCGCCACCTCGGGGCGCAGCAGATACTCGATGAAGGCCCTGGCCGCCTGAGGGTTGGGGGCTTGCGCCGGCACCGCCATCACGTCCACCCATCGCTGGGAGCCCTCTTCGGGCACGAAGAAGCCGAGATGGCCGTAGAGCTCGGGATCCCCCGCACGCTTGGCCGCGACATCGCCGTTATAGGCAACGCCGGCATGGATCACGCCGGAGGCCACCTGCTCGATGGCCGCCGTCGCATCGACGAAGCCGACGAAGTTGTCCCGTCGGCGGGTCTCGATCAGGCCATGTGCCGCCGCCACCCAGGGCGCCTCGCCCACGCAGTCGAAGCCCGCCCCCTGGAAAGCGCAGAGGGTGCCGAAGGTAAACTGGGCGTCGCCCTTGAGCAGGGCGAAGGGATAGGCGTCGTTGACCTCCGGATCATAGAGCAGCGACCAGCTGGGCGCGGGGTCGGGGAAGGTCTCGGCGTTGTAGACCACCCCCGTCACCCCCCACTGATAAGGCACGGTGAAGCGCCCTTCGGGGTCGAAAGACGGGGTACGGAACTCCTCCAGGATGTTGTCGCGGCCCTCCAGGGCCTCCCCTTCCGGCACCAGTGGCTGGATGAGGCCGGCATCGATGAGCCGGGGCACGAAATAGTCCGAGGGCACGACCAGGTCATATTGGGCATCTCCCCCGGCGGTCAGCTTCGATAACAGCTCGGCATTCGAGTTGTAGTAGTTCTGGACGACCTCGATGCCCGTTTCGGCTTCGAACCCCTCGATGATCGAGGGCGCCATGTAATCCGTCCAGTTGAAGAGGCGAAGCTTGCCCTCCTCGGCGACGGCCAGAGGGCCGGCAGCCAGCAGACCGAGGCCGGTCACGCCGGCCAGAATGAAGTGCCTCATGAATCGCCTCCTTGCCATAGGATCGGGCGGGCCTGTCACCCGCCCTTCTTGTGGTAACCCCTAGACGCGCAACAGCAGATGCTCACGCTCCCAGGAACTGATCACCTGGAAGTATTCCCGATGCTCGGCCCGCTTGACGGCCAGATAGCTGTGGGTGAAACGCTCGCCGAGCATCTCGGCCAGCTCGGGGCAGTCATGCAGCAGGTCCAGCGCCGGCCCGATGTCGTCGGGCAGCTTGTGCCCGCCGGCCCAGGCCGAACCCACCACGGCCGGGCGAGGCTCGAGCTGGTTGAGCATGCCGAGATAGCCGCAGGCCAGCGACGCCGCCATCACCAGGTAGGGATTGGCGTCGGCCCCGGCCAGGCGGTTCTCGACGCGAGTCGCCTCGGGCGGCGAGACCGGCACCCGCAGGCCCACGGTGCGGTTGTCGGTGCCCCACTCGACGTTGATCGGCGCCGAGCCGCTGGTCTCGGTGCGCATCAGCCGGCGGTAGGAGTTGACGTTGGGCGCCATCAGCGGCATCGCCGCCGGCAGGTAGCGCTGCAGGCCGCCGATGAACTGCTGGAACAGCCGGCTGGGCCTGCCGTCTTCCCCGGCGAACAGGTTGTCGCCCTCGATGCCCACCAGACTCTGGTGCAGGTGCATCGAGCTGCCCGGCTCATTGGCCATCGGCTTGGCCATGAAGGTCGCGTACATGCCGTGGCGCAGGGCGGTCTCGCGCAGGGTGCGCTTGAACATCACCACCTGGTCGGCCAGCTTCAGCGGGTCGCCGTGCTGGAAGTTGACCTCCATCTGGCCGGCCCCCTCCTCGTGGATCAGGGTGTCCAGGTCGAGGTCCATGGCATCACAGTAGTCGTACATCTCCTCGAACAGCGGGTCGAACTCGTTGACCGCATCGATGGAGAACGACTGGCGGCTGCTCTCCTGGCGACCGTTGCGACCCACCGGCGGCTCCAGCGGATAGTCGGAGTCGGTATTGGTCTTGACCAGGAAGAACTCGACCTCCGGCGCCACCACCGGTTTCCAGCCCCGGTCCTCGTAGAGCGACAGCACCCGCTTGAGCACATGACGCGGCGACAGTTCCACCGGCTCGCCGGTCAGATAGTAGCAGTCATGGATGATCTGGGCCGTCGCATCGTCTGCCCAGGGGACCATGTAGATGGCGCCGGGGTCGGGCACCAGCTCCATGTCCCGTTCGGCGGGATTCCAGAAGTGGCTGTCCTCGTCGTCGGGATAGCCACCGGTGACGGTCTGGATGAAGATCGAGTCCGGCAATCGCGGGCGACCGCCGCCCAGGTACTTGCCAGCGGGCATGATCTTGCCCTTGAGGATACCGGTGAGGTCGGAGACCAGGCATTCGACCTCGGTAATGCCGCGGGTCTGGAACCAGTCGTTGAAATTGGGGTGTTCCTGACGGTTACTCATGGGGTTTCCTTGCTCTGGAGCTGGGACCCCGGCCACCCGGCCGGGGTCCGTCGTCTCACCGCGCCTTGACCTCGGACCACAGCTGCTGGAAGGTCTGCAGCTGCTCGCCCTCGAGACTCGGCGTGAACAGCAGTCGATCCATGTCCTCGTCGGACGGCATGATCGGCGGCTGGGTCAACACGCTGTCGAGATAGGGCTCGGCCGCGGCATTGGGGCTCGCGTAGTAGTTGTAGTTGGAGAGCTGGGCACCGATCTCGGCATCGAGGATGAAGTCGATGAACTTGTGGGCCAGATCCGGGTTGGGAGCTCCGGACGGGATCATCATGGCGTCGACCCACATCTCGGCGCCCTCGTCGGGAATCATGAACTCGAGGTGTTCGAAGGCCTCGGGGTTCTCGCTCTTGTAGAAGAAGTAGTCCCCGTTGTAGGACATGCCGGCATGGATCACGCCACGGGACAGCTGCTGCAGCGCCGGGGTGCCATCGGAGAAGCCGCTGAAGGTGTTGCGACCCTTGGTCTCGATCATCAGCTGCGCCGCCTCGCGCCAGGCGTCCAGGCCGGTGCAGTCGTAGCCGTGACCCAGGAAGGCGCAGGCGCCGCCCATGCCGACCTGGCCGTCGCCGATCAGGGCGAAGGGATAGTCACCGTTGACCTCGGGGTCGAACAGCAGCGACCAGCTCTTGGGCGCGTCCGGGAAGGTCTCGGCGTTGTAGATGATACCGGTGGTGCCCCACTGGTAGGGGGCCGAGTACCGGCTACCGGGATCGTAGGACGGGTCCTGGAACTGCGACATGACGTTGTCGAGGTGGGACAGTTTCGACGTGTCGAGCTCCTGGACCAGACCGGTCTTGATCAGGCGCGGAATGTAGTAGTTGGACGGCACGATGATGTCGTACTGCGAGGCCCCGCCAGCGTTGAGCTTGGCGAACATTTCCGGCAACGAGTTGAAGTAGTTCTGCACCACTTCGACGTCGTACTCGTCCTCGAACGCCTCGATGATGGCCGGGTCCATGTACTCGGTCCAGTTGAAGAGGTAGAGCTTGCCCTCCTCGGCCTGGGCTTGGCCGGCGAGCGCGAGCCCGCCCAGCGACAGGGCCATGGCGATCTTGTTGAACTTCATGGGTGGCTCTCCTTCGTTCCCTAGGTGATGATGCCGGCTCAGGACGGCCGACGACGGCTGAATGCCAGACTCAGGATGGCGGCCGCGGCCACGGCAAAGATCATCAACGCGGCGATGGCGTTGATCTCCGGCGAGACCCCCTTCTTGATCGCGCCCCAGATATAGATCGGCAGGGTCGCGCTCTCCGGTCCGGCGGTAAAGAAACTGATGACGAAGTCATCCACCGACAGCGTAAACGACAGGAAGAAGGCGGATATCAACGCCGGCTTGAGGGTCGGCAGCATGAAGTGCACCACCCGCTTGACCGGCGTCGCATAGAGGTCCTTGGCGGCCTCGAACAGCGTCGGATCCAGCCCCACGAAGCGCGAATACACGATCAGTGCCACGAAGGGAATCTGGAAGGTCACGTGGGCGATGATCATGGTGCCGAGCCCCGGCGACAGCAGCCCGGTCCATTCGTGGATCTGCACGAAGAAGGCCATCTCGGAGATGCCGAAGACGATGTCGGGCAGCACGATGGGCAGGTAGATCAGCACGATCAGCCAGCCGAGCTTGCGATGACGGTGACGGTACATGCCGTAGCCGAACACGCAGCCGATCCCCAGGGCGATCACCGAGGAGCAGATGGCCAGCACCAGGCTGTTACCGAAGGCCGACAGGATCTCCTCGTTGCCCAGCAGCTGGAAATACCAGCGCAGCGAGAAGTCGGCGAAGTTGGCCGAGCTGTTGGCGGAGTTGAAGGAGAACAGTACCACGACCGCCAGCGGCAGATAGAGAAAGGCCAGGGTCAGCCACCAGAAACCGGTCAGGCCACGATGCAGGGTCCGCTTTCTCATATCACCACCTCCTCGCCGCCGCCCAGACGCTTGCCGAGACGACGCATGACGTAGAGCCCGATGAAGGTCGCCAGCAGCATCAGGATCGCGCCGGCCGCGCCCAGCGGCCAGTTGGCCCCGCCCGAGAACTGGTTGGCCACCAGGTTGCCGAGCATCATGCCCTTGCCACCGCCCAGCAGCTCGGGGATCACGTACATGCCGAAGGCCGGAATGGCCACCAGCACGATGCCCGCGAGCAGCCCCGGCAGGGTCTGCGGGAAGACGGCGTGCCAGAAGGCGCGCACCGGGCTGGCGTAGAGGTCCTGGGCGGCCTCCACCTGGGCGGTATCCAGCTTCTCGAAGGCGCCGTAGAGCGGCAGCACCATGAAGGGCAGGAAGTTGTAGACCAGCCCCAGGGTGACCGCGAAGTTGGAGGGATACAGGCCCATGTTGGGAGCGACCAGCCCCAGCCCCTCGGCCAGCTCGGACAGGGGAGTCCCCGGCGCCAGCAGGTTCATCCAGCCGAAGGTGCGGATCACCTGGTTGGTCCAGGACGGCACCACCACGGCGAGCAGCAGGATCGGCCGCCACTTCTCGCGGCAGGTGGTGATGTAGTAAGCGATGGGATAGGCCACCACCACCACCAGGGCGGTGGACACCAGGGTCTGCCACAGCGAGCGCAGCAGGGTATAGAGGTTGCCCGGGCTCCAGCCCAGGAAGCCGAACCCCGCCAGGCGCTCGAAGGACGCCAGCGACAGCGGCATCTGCGGCAGGCCATACGGCCCGTTGGTCATGAAGGCCACGCCCATCAGATAGGCACTCGGCAGTACCAGGAACAGCAGGATCCAGAACGCCCCCGGGGTCACCGTGAACAGCAGGTGGCGGGTCTCGCGGACCATGGCCCGGCTGCGCGCCGAGGGCATTACGCCGGAATAGGACATATCCACCTCCTCACTCGCTCAGGGTGACCAGGTCTTCCGGCGCCACCGTTACCGTCACCGTATCGCCCACTTCGGGCAGGTGACGGCCGCGGTTGCTGACCGTGGCCTGCAGGGAGGTGTCGCCGATCTCCAGACGGAACTCGGCGTGGCTGCCGCGATAGAGCCGCTCGGCCACCGTCGCCGTCAGGTGGTTGTCGCCCGCGGCTTCGCCGGGCAACAGATCGAGCGTCTCGGGGCGGATCAACAGCAGATCGCCGTCACCGGCGTCCTCGACGGTGAGCGTCCCCAGCGCCGTGGTCAGGCGTTCCCCCTCGCGGGCGCTGATCGGGTAGAGATTGTCATGTCCCATGAACCGGGCCACGAAGGCGTTCACCGGTCGTTCGTAGACGTCACGCGGCGCCCCGACCTGCTGGATGTTGCCACCGTTGAGCACGGCGATGCGGTCGGACATGACCATCGCTTCATCCTGGTCGTGGGTGACGAACACGAAGGTCATGCCGAGACGCTTCTGCACCCGCAGCAACTCCACCTGCAGCTGGCTGCGCAGGCCGGCGTCCAGCGCCGAAAGCGGCTCGTCGAGCAGCAGCACATCGGGCTCGCAGACCAGCGCCCGGGCCAGGGCGATGCGCTGGCGCTGGCCCCCGGAGAGCTGATCGACACGCCGCTCGACCAGGTCGCCGAGCTTGATGAAGCGGGCGATCTCGTCGACCTTGGCGTTGCGCTCATGGGCCGACAGGCCGCGCATCTTCAGCCCGAAGGCCAGGTTCTCGCGCACCGAAAGATGCGGAAACAACGCGTAGGACTGAAAGACGGTGTTGACGCTGCGCCGGTGGGGCGGCACCTCGGTGACGTTCTTGCCGCCCACGACCAGTGAGCCGTCATCCGGCTCCTCGAGGCCGGCGAGGATCCGCAGCAGGGTCGTCTTGCCGCAGCCGGACGGCCCCAGCAGGGTGAAGAACTCGCCGGCCTGGATGTCCAGGTCGACGCCGTCGAGGGCCACGGTATCGCGCCCGAAGCGCTTGTGCAGGCCCTGCATCTCGATCGAGGACGCCTTGCGGCTCCCCCGATCCCGTTCCTCGACGACCGGGCGCAGCCCCGGCTCGTCGGCGATCTCCGCCGTGATGGTCTCGCTCATGGGGATACCCTCTTCACTTGTCGGCGGCCCCTCAGAGCCGGTCGCGCAGTTTGTAGAAATTGGTGGCCAGCACCAGCAGCGGCTTTCGCAGGGCTCGCCCGCCCGGGAACTGGCGGTGCGGCATGGCGGCGAAGACATCGAAACGCTCGCTCTGGCCGCGGATCGCCTCGGCCATCAGCTTGCCGGCCAGTCCCGCCAGGGCCATGCCATGGCCGGAATAGCCCTGGGCATAGTAGAGATTGTCGCCCAGGCGACCGAAATCCGGGGCCCGGTTCAGGGTGATCGCCACGTCGCCGCCCCAGCGATATTCGATCGGCACGCCCTCGAGCACCGGGAACAGCCGGGCGATCTTGGCGTCCATGCGCGATTGGAGCCGCGGAGGTTCGCGACCGTCGTAGCTGACCTCACCGCCGTAAATCAGGCGACGGTCCGCGCTGAGCCGATAGTAGTCGAGCACGAAGTTGGCGTCGGACAGGGCATCGTTTCTGGGCAGCACCTGCGCCGCCTGCGCCTCGCTCAGCGGAGCGGTGGCGATCATGTAGTTCGCGGCGCGCATGATGCGCCCGGAAAGCTCCGGCACCAGGTCGCGGTGGTAGGCATTGGCCGCCAGCACCACGAAGTCCGCGCTCACGCGACCATGCTCGGTGAGGACGGTGGCCGGCCGGCCACGCCGGATCTCGACGGCGGCACTGCGGGGATGGAGACGCACTCCCGCGCGCTGCGCGGCCCGGGCCAGTCCCAGGGTGTAGTTGAGAGGGTGAAGGTGGCCGCCCTCGCGGTCATGAAGGGCGGCCGGATAGGCATCGGTGACCACGTGCTCGCGCAGGGCATCGCCCTCGAGCCATTCGAGGGCCTCGTAGCCGTAGTCCCGAGACAGCTGTTCACGGAAGGCCTCGAGCTCACGAACATGTCGCGGCTTCACCGCGGCATGCAGATACCCCCAGGCCAGCTCGCAGGGAATGGCGTGGCGCTCGACCAGCTCGGCGGTGAGACGCACCGCCTCGCGGCTCATTTCCCACACCTCCCGCGCGCGGGTCAGGCCCATGGCTTGCTGGACGGTGGTGATATCGGTGCCCAATCCCGGCAGGATCTGCCCGCCGCTACGGCCAGAAGCGCCATGACCGACGTCGCCGGCCTCCAGAAGCACCACCGAGTAGCCCTGTTCGGCCAGGTGCAGAGCGGTCGAACAGCCGGTGACACCGCCACCGATCACGCACACGTCCGCCCGTGCCTCCCCTTCCAGCGGTCGACAGGGCTCGAGCTCGACGGCGACCGAGGCGCGATACCACGAGGCCGGGCCGTCGGAGACGGAACTGCTCATACTTTGCATCCTGTTATTGTTGTTGAATACTTCATACCTAAAGGTCGCTCACGCTTCAGGAGACGTCGCATGACCCATGGCATCCATTCTGACGTCATCGGCCACATGAATGTCAAGTATTCAACAACGATATATTAAACGCTGAAAATAATATTAATAAAATCAATATTTTAAAAAAAACAGGATGGAATTTCGTCAAGAAAATAACGCCGCCAAAATCCCCCGCCCGCGCATGCACACTTTATTTCCGGCGCCTCCACGGCGTTAAAATAAGTCGACCAACGCTACCATTCCCCTGTGACACCATCCGGCATGATACCCAAAGCCTTGTTGCACTTCGAAAAAACGGGTGGCGGAAAGATTTTCCGCGGTGAAGGGCGTGGCGGCAAGCGCCACGAAAAAAGGCCTCCGACGACGCGGAGGCCGGGCAAGCCGAGCGCCTCCGCTTCCGGGGAGGCGCCTGGAGGCGAGGCGGATCAGGCCATCGGAGCGGCATCTTCCAGGCGGGCCTTGACCCGCCCGAAGGCGGCCAGGGCGGCGTCCAGGTCCTCGCGGGTCAGCGCCGCCGAAACCTGGGTGCGGATGCGGGCGCGGCCCTTGGGCACCACCGGGTAGGAAAAGGCGATCACGTAGATGCCTTCCTTCAGCATCTCGTCGGCGAAGCGCGCCGCCAGGGCCGCATCGTGCAGCATCACCGGCACGATGGGATGCTCACCCGGGAGCAGCTCGAAGCCCAGGTCCTCGAGCCCGCGACGGAAGTAGGCGGTGTTGTCGCTCAGCCGGTCGCGCAGCTCGCGGGACTCACCGGCCAGCTCCAGCGCCTTGAGCGCGCCGGCCACCACCGGCGGCGCCACGGTATTGGAGAACAGGTAGGGCCGCGAGCGCTGACGCAGCAGTTCGACGATCTCGCGCCGGGCGCTGGTGTAGCCGCCGCTGGCCCCGCCCAGGGCCTTGCCCAGGGTGCCGGTGAGAATATCGATCCGCCCCAGGCAGCCGCGGTACTCGTGGCTGCCGCGACCGCCCTCCCCCAGGAAGCCGGTGGCGTGGCAGTCGTCGACGTGGACCAGGGCCCCGTAGCGCTCGGCCAGATCGCAGATCTCGTCGAGCTTGGCGATGTAGCCATCCATGGAGAAGACGCCGTCGGTGGTGATCAGCTTGAAACGCGTGCCGGCGGCGTCGGCGGCCTGGAGCTGGGCCTCCAGATCGGCCATGTCGCTGTTGCGGTAGCGATAGCGGCTCGCCTTGCACAGCCGCACGCCGTCGATGATGCTGGCATGGTTGAGCTCGTCGGAGATCACCGCGTCCTCGGGGCCCAGCAGGGTCTCGAACAGCCCGCCATTGGCGTCGAAGCAGGACGGATAGAGGATGGTGTCCTCGGTGCCCAGGAACTCGCTGAGCCTCGCCTCCAGGGTCTTGTGCAGGGTCTGGGTGCCGCAGATGAAGCGCACCGAGGCCAGGCCGTAGCCCCACTCGTCCAACCCCTGCCTGGCGGCCGCCTGGACCTCGGGATGCTGGGCCAGCCCCAGGTAGTTGTTGGCGCAGAGGTTGAGCACCTCGCCGTCGTTCGCCACGCCCACATGGGCGCCCTGGGGGGTCGCCAGCTCGCGTTCGTGCTTGGTCAGGCCGGCCTGCTCGATGGCCGCGAGCTCGTCGCGCAGATGCCGCTGAAAGTCGCCGTACATGGTGTCTTTCCCTTCATTTTACGCTGAGTGTTACCAGTGCCCGAAGCGTCGGCACGCGATGTGCGCCCGGACTCGGGCGCGCATCGCTGCCGGGCATTCTCACTCCCAGTCCAGAATCACCTTGCTGGCCTCGCCGGCCAGCATGGCCTGGAAGCCCTGCTCGAAGTCGGTATAGGGCAGACGGTGGGTGATCACCGGCGAGATATCCATCCCCGATTCCACCAGCACCGACATCTTGTACCAGGTCTCGTACATCTCCCGACCGTAGACGCCCTTGATGGTCAGCATGTTGAAGATCACCGTGTTCCAGTCGATGGCCGTCTCCTCGGTGGGAATCCCGAGCATCGCCACCTTGCCGCCGTGGCACATGCTGGCCAGCAGATCCTTGAAGGCCGCCGGACTGCCGGACATCTCCAGCCCCACGTCGAAGCCCTCGGCCATGCCGAGCTCGGCCTGCACGTCGGCCAGGCTTTCCTTCGCAGCGTTGACGGTACGCGTCGCGCCCAGCGTCTCCGCCAGCGCGAGCCGGTTCGGATTGAGGTCGGTGACCACCACGTGGCGCGCCCCGGCATGGCGACACACTGCCGCGGCCATGGCGCCGATCGGGCCGGCGCCGGTGATCAGCACGTCCTCGCCCAGCACGTCGAACTGCAGCGCGGTGTGCACGGCGTTGCCCAGCGGGTCGAACAGTGCCGCCACGTCCAGGTCGATGCCCGGGCGATGCTCCCAGACGTTGGACATCGGCAGCGCCACGTACTCGGCGAAGGCGCCGGGTCGATTCACCCCGATGCCGCGGGTATGGGCGCACAGGTGGCGGCGCCCCGCCAGGCAGTTGCGGCAGCGCCCGCACACCACGTGCCCCTCGCCGGAGACGATCTGGCCGGGATGGAAGTCGTTGACGTTGTCGCCCACCGCGACGATCTCGCCGACGAACTCGTGGCCGACCACCATCGGCACCGGGATGGTCTGCTGCGCCCAGGCATCCCAGTTGTAGATATGCAGATCGGTGCCGCAGATGGCGGTGCGCTTGACCCGCACCAGCACGTCGTTGATGCCGACCTCCGGCTCGGGCACGTCCTCGAGCCAGAGCCCGGGGGCCGCCTCTCGCTTGACCAGCGCCTTCATGAGCGTCTCCTGCTTGAGATGAATGGCTTCCCTGAATGACCTCCATGCTGGCAATCCCTGACGGGATGATTACCATGAAGGAATTAATTCCAGCATAGTGGACAAAATCCTCTATGCAAGAATAAATTCCACCATATTGAAAACAGGAGTGCCCGGTGACCACCACGCCCCCCGATGCGCCGACGCCAGCGCCCTCCCAGGGCGGCCAGCTGCTCTGCGACCGCGTCATCGAGCTGCGCAAGCGACGCGGCCTGACGCTGGACCAGCTCGCTTCGGCCTGCGGCGTCAGCCGCTCGATGCTGAGCCAGATCGAGCGCGGCCGCGCCAACCCGACCCTGGCGGTGACGCTGCGCATCGCCCAGGCCTTCGGGCTCAGCATCGGCGATCTCGTCGATCAGCCCTGGACCGCCTCCACCATCGAGGTGGTGCGCGGCGACGACGCCACGCACCTGTTCCGCGACGATCGGGAATGCCGCATCCGCACCCTCTCGCCGCTGCACCTCGAGAAGCACGTGGAGTTCTACGAGCTGCGCATCGCACCGCGGGCGAGCCTGCGCAGCGCGCCGCACTTCGAGGGCACACGGGAATTATTGACCATCACGAGTGGCAGCGCCCGGGTAGTAGCGGGCGACAGCGACTGCCGGCTGGCGGTGGGGGATTCGGCGCACTATCACGCCGATCAGGATCACGTCATCGAGAACGAGAGCGACGACGAGCTGCTGGCCTTTCTGGTGGTGACCTACGAGTGACCTGGAGCATCGACAGGCAGGAGGCGCCCGATGCGGCGCCTCGCGGGGAGATCGAGATCAGCCGCCGCAGACCGGGCAGGCGGAGTCGCGGGGCACGCGGAAATGACGCCACTGGCCGCTGAGGCCGTCGAAGGTGGAGAGTCCCCGGTGCACCTGCCCGGCGTGGGCGACCAGCTTGATCGCCTCGAGCGCCTGGAAACAGCCGATCAGCCCGACAAGAGGCGCCACCACACCGCTCTCGGCGCAGCTCAACGCCTCGTCGCCGCCGTCGTCCGGCGGATAGAGGCAGGCGTAGCAGGGACTCTCGGCATCGCGCGGATCGAACACCGCCAGCTGGCCGGAGAAGCGGATCGCCGCCCCGGAGACCAGCGGCACGCCGGCGACGCGGCAGGCGGCGTTGATGGCGTAGCGGCTCGAGAACCGGTCGGTGCAGTCGAGCACCACGTCGGCTTCGGCCACCGCCGCGGCCAGCGCCTCGCCCTCGAGGCGCTCGGTGATGGCGCGGATCTCGGCCTCGGGATTAAGCGCCAGCGCCGCCTCCCGCGCGGACTCGGCCTTGGCACGCCCCAGGTCAGCGGTGCCGTGGGCGATCTGGCGCTGCAGGTTGGAGAGTTCCACCGCGTCGTCGTCGGCCAGCGTCAGCCGCCCCATGCCGGCCGCGGCCAGATACAGCGCCACCGGCGAACCCAGCCCGCCGGCGCCGATCACCAGGGCATGGCCGGCGAGCAGGCGCTCCTGGCCGGCGATGTCGACCTGCTCGAGCATGATCTGGCGGCTGTAGCGCAGCAGCGCGTCGTCGTTCATGGCGCTCACTTGTCCTCGAATTCCTCGATGTCGGGCACGTGGAGGGAGAACTCCTCCTTGACCTCTTCCATCACCACGTAGCTCTTGGACTCCTTGACCCCGGGCAGGGTCAGCACCACTTCGCCGAGCAGCTGGCGGTAGGCCGACATCTCGGGAATCCGGCACTTGAGGATGTAGTCGAACTGCCCCGACACCAGATGACATTCCTGGATCTGCGGCAGCTTGGCCACCGCCCGGCGAAACTCGTCGAACACCGAGGGCGACTGGGTCTCCAGACTGATCTCGACGAACACCAGCAGGTTGGCCTTCAGCGCCCGCGGGTCGAGCAGGGCCTTGTAGCCGCGGATCACCCCGGCGCGCTCGAGGCGCTTGACGCGCTCCAGGCAGGGCGTGGTGGACAAGCCGACCTGGGCGGCCAGGTCGACGTAGGAGATGCGGGCATTGTCCTGCAGGCAGCGCAGGATCTTGAGGTCGATGCGGTCGAGCGAACGGGTCTTGGTTTTCATTGTGGTCCTGGCACGTCGAACGGGCCACCGCCGAATCTTCTACTGAAAACCACCGTCAAACGGCGCGCTTTCGGGATTCACACATGAATAACCGGCGGTGAGTGGCGTTTTTTTCTGCTTCAACGTGTACCACAAGGCCCGGTATCGGCTCCAGTCCTGGCGGCGGAAAGATGCCCCGGGATGTCGCTCACGGGCGGCCGACCGGCGCCGCCACGCAAGCCCGGGAAGCCAGCCCGGAGGGCGCTCAGCGCCGCCCCAGACTGATCCGCTCGTGCCCGCCGAGATCGCGGCGGCTCGACACCTCGCGATAGCCGGCCGCGGCGAGGGCCTCGCATACCGCCGCGGCCTGGCCGGCACCGTGTTCCAGCATCAGCCAGCCGTCGGCAACCAGATGATCCCGCGCCGTCGCCACCAGATGGCGCAGGTCGGCCAGGCCGTCATCGGCGGCCACCAGGGCGCTGCGCGGCTCGAAGCGCACGTCGCCGCGGGCGAGGTGCGGATCGTCGTCGGCGATGTAGGGCGGGTTGGAGACGATCAGCTCGAAGCGGGCGTCACCGCCCTCCTCGTCCAGCGCCGTAAACCAGTCGCTGACCAGGAAGCGGGCGTTGCCGAGGCCGTGGCGGGCGGCGTTGTCCCGCGCCAGGGCCACCGCCTCCTGACGCAGGTCGACGCCGGTCACCGCCCAGCCCGGCCGCTCGCTGGCGAAGGCCAGCGCCACCGCGCCGGTGCCGGTGCCCAGGTCGAGCAGCCGCCCCGTCTCGCCGGCCGCGGCCAGCGCCGCTTCCACCAGGGTCTCGGTGTCCGGGCGCGGAATCAGGGTGGCTGGCGAGGTGGCAAGCCGCAGGCCCCAGAACTCGCGCTCGCCGGTCAGATGCGCGACCGGATGACCGGCCTCGCGCTCGGCGACCAGCGCCTCGAAACGCGCCTCGGCCTCGGCGTCGGCCTCGCGGTCGCCCCAGGTGTAGAGCCAGGTGCGATCGACCTCGAGCACGTGGCACAGCAGCACCTCGGCGTCGAGCCTTGCGCTCGGCGAACCGGCATTCAGCAGCCGCTGGGCGGCCCGGGCCAGCAGCAGGTCGAGGCGCATCAGGCCTCCTGCTGCAGGGCGGCGAGCTGGTCGGCCTGGTGCTCCTGGATCAGCGGCTCGATCACCTCGTCGAGCTGCTCGCCGCCGATCACCTCGCCGAGCTTGTAGAGGGTCAGGTTGATGCGGTGGTCGGTCACCCGGCCCTGGGGGAAGTTGTAGGTGCGGATGCGCTCGCTGCGATCACCCGAGCCCACCAGCGAACGGCGCTCGTCGGCCTGCTGCTGGCGCTGGCTGTCCTGGGCGGCCTGCTTGAGGCGGGCGGCCAGCAGCGACATGGCCTTGGCGCGGTTCTTGTGCTGGCTGCGCTCCTCCTGACATTCCACCACCACCCCGGTGGGCAGGTGGGTGATGCGGATCGCGGAGTCGGTGGTGTTGACGTGCTGGCCGCCGGCGCCGCTGGAGCGGAAGGTGTCGACGCGCAGATCGTTCTGGTTGATGTCGACGTCACCGACCTCATCGGCCTCGGGCATCACCGCCACGGTGCAGGCCGAGGTGTGGATGCGGCCCTGGGACTCGGTGGCCGGCACACGCTGCACACGGTGGGCGCCGGACTCGAACTTGAGCCGCCCGTAGACGCCCTCGCCCTTGATGCGCGAGATGATCTCCTTGTAGCCGCCCATGTCACCGTGGCTGGCGCTGACCACCTCGACCTTCCAGCCGTGCTGCTCGGCGTAGCGCGAGTACATGCGGAACAGGTCGCCGGCGAACAGCGCCGCCTCGTCGCCGCCGGTGCCGGCGCGAACCTCGAGGAAGACGTTGCCGGCATCGTCCGGGTCGCGGGGGATCAGCAGCTGCTTGAGGCGCGCCTCGAGCTCGACCAGCCGCTCCCGGCCTTCCTCGCGCTCCATCTCGGCCAGCTCGCGCATCTCGGCGTCGGCGTCGTCGGCCATGGCCTCGGCGGCCGCGATGTCGCCTTCCACGCCGCGATGCTCGCGCCAGGCTTCCACCAGGGGCTCGAGCTCGGTGTATTCGCGGGAGTAGTCGCGGAAGCGGGCCTGGTCGGTGATCACCTCGGGGTCCGCCAGCAGGGCGGCGAGCTCCTCGAAGCGCTCGGCAAAGGCGTCGAGACGCTGACGCAGGGAAGCTTTCATCAAGGATGTCCTATCGGGAAGTGTCGGAAGGGTCGTCGAGCAGCAGTGACGCAGCCGCTTCAAGCAGCTCGCGCTGTTCGTCGGCAGCCGCCTCGCGCAAGGCCACGGTGGGACGATGCAGCAGGCGGTTGGTGAGCTGGTGGGCCAGCCTCGCCACCACCTCCTCGGGGTTCTCGCCGCGGGCCAGCCGCGCCATGGCCTGGTCGCGGGCCTCGTCGCGCAGAGCCTCGCCCCGGGCGCGCACGTCGCGGATCAGCTCCCCGCCGCTGCGCAGCCGGCGATCGTGCTGCCAGCAGCCCACGCCGTGCTCGATCAGCGATTCGGCCTCGTCGGCGGCCACCTGGCGGTGGCGACGATTTTCCTCGATCACCTCCTCCAGGTCGTCGACGGTATAGAGGAAGACGTCGGAGAGCTCGCCGACCTCGGGCTCGATGTCGCGGGGCACGGCGATGTCGACCATGAACACCGGCCGGTGGCGGCGCTTCTTGAGCGCCCGCTCCATCATGCCCTTGCCGAGGATCGGCAGCGGCGCGGCGGTGGAGGAGATCACGATGTCCGCCTCGATCAGCGCCTCGGGAATCTCGTCGAGGGTGATGGCCTGACCGCCCAGCGGCGCGGCCAGCTGCTCGGCCCGTTCGCGGGTGCGGTTGGCCACCGTGAGATGGCGCACGCCGGCCTCGTGGAGATGGCGCGCCACCAGCTCGATGGTCTCGCCGGCGCCGATCAGCAGCGCCGGCGAGCGCGAGAAGTCGTCGAAGATGCGGCTGGCCAGGCTGACCGCGGCATAGGCCACGGAGACCGGGTTGCGGCCGATGCCGGTCTCGGTGCGGACCCGCTTGGCCACCGCGAAGGTCTGCTGGAAGAGGCTCTCCAGCTCGCCGCCCATGCCGCGGGCCTGACGCGCGGCCTGGTAGGCGTCCTTGAGCTGGCCCAGGATCTGCGGCTCGCCGAGCACCATCGAATCCAGCCCCACCGCCACCCGCATCAGGTGGCGTGCGGCCTCGTCGTTCCTGTAGTGGTAGGCGCAGCGGGTCAGCTCTTCCACGGCGAGGCCGTGGAAGCGGCCCAGCCAGTCGAGGACCGCGCGCTCCCCCGACTCGCCGGTGACGCAGTACAGCTCGGTGCGATTGCAGGTGGACAGCACGGCGGCTTCCTGCACTTCCGGCAGGCCACGCAGCTCGGCCAACGCGGTCTCGAGCTGCGCGGGCGTGAAGGCGACCTGCTCGCGCACCTCGACGGCGGCGGTCCGATGGTTGATTCCCAGGGCAAGAAGCGTCATGCGTGTCGGCGTCTTCGCGATCGAGTTTCGGCGGTATCGAGGGCGGCGCGGCGAGCGCGCGCCTGCCACTCCACGGCGCCACATTCTATCACAGCCCATGGCGACGAGGCGCCCGCCGAGACTATCGGGGGCATCGACCCAGGCCATCGTCCAGGCGCTCATTGCGTCTTTGCCCCGCGCGGTCGAGCCGTTATGCTGGCGACTCGCCCGACATCACGAGACCGGCATGCCCCGAGGATTCCCCACCACGCCGTTCCGTCGACGCCCCCTCGCCGTACTCGGCCTGGCCCTGGCCCTGGCGCTCGGCGGCTGCCAGAGCCTGTCCGCCGTGTCGGCCCCGCCGCCGCAGGATCCATTGGCCGATGCCCCACCGGTCACCCGGGGTCTCGACGCCGAAGGCCTGTCGACGCTGCTGGTGGCGGAGATAGCCGGCCAGCGCGGCGACTATCGTCGCGCCACCCGCGGCTACCTGGCCACCGCCGAACGCTATCAGGCTCCCGAGCTCGCCGAGCGCGCCACCCTGGCGGCTCGCTTCGACGAAGATCCGGCGCTGCTCGAGGAAGCCGCCCGCCGCTGGCGCTCGCTGGATCCCGCGAGCGACGCCCCGGCCCGGCTGCTGTCCAGCCTGGCCGTGCAGCGGGGCGACTGGACCAGCGCCCTGGAACAACGCCTGGCGCTGCTGGACGGGAATGAGGACGCCGAACTGCTGAGTTTCGTAGAAGGCGCCCTGGACGCCGGCACACCGGCCGAGCCGCTGCTGCAACGCCTGCGACAAGACAGCGCAGCGACGGGCGCCTCGGTCGACCGCGCACTGAGCCTGGCGCTGCTGGAGGCCAGCGCGGGCCAGACGGTCTCGGCCCAGCACCGTCTCGATCGGCTGAGCGCCGAATATCCGCAGGAGTCTGCCGTCCATCGCATCGATGCCGCCCTGGCACTGGAGATGGACGCCCCCGAACGCGCCGCGGCCGCCGCCCGGCGCGGCCTCGAGATATCACCGGACGACGCACGCCTGCAGCTGCTGCTGGCCCGGGCCCAGATCCGCCTCGGCCGGCTCGACGCCGCCGAGGCCAGCACCGATGCGCTGCTCGAGGGCCGCGGCGATCGGCCATCGCTGCGCCTGGCCCTGGCGCGCCTCTATCTCGAGGAGGCGCATCCGCAGCCGGCCCGCCGCCTGCTGCTGCCGATGCTCGAGGACGACGACACGCCCGTGCTGGCCTTCCTGCTGCTCGGCAGCATTGCCGAACAGCAGGGCGAGGTGGACAACGCCCTCCTCTATTACCGCCAGGTCCCCGAGGGCGACAGCTTCCTGCTCGCCCGGCTCAGCGCCGCCCGCATGCTGATCGAGGACGACCGGCTGGTCGACGCG
This sequence comes from Halomonas sp. SL1, assembly GCF_003030865.2. NCBI lineage: Bacteria > Pseudomonadati > Pseudomonadota > Gammaproteobacteria > Oceanospirillales > Halomonadaceae > Halomonas > Halomonas sp. SL1. The sequence goes on from NZ_PYUQ02000007.1 coordinate 71,258, forward strand.
CGCACCTTCCTGCGCAACGAACGCCTGGCGCATCCCGGCGAGGCCTCACCACTCACCGGCCTGGAGGTCGAGCTGCTCGACGAGGCCGGTGCCCACGCCCAGGCCGACGCCCTGCTCGACAGCTACCTCGCGAGCCATCCCGACGACGCCCGGCTGCGCTACCAGCGTGCCATGCGGGCCTATGCCGACGGCGACCTGGCGGCCATGGAACGCGACCTGCGCACCATCTTCGAGCGCGACCCGGACAACGCCAACGCCCTCAACGCCCTGGGCTACACCCTGGCCGACGAGAATATAGAAGGACGACTGGAGGAGGCCCGCCGGCTGATCGATCGCGCCCTGGAGCTCGAGCCGAACAATCCGGCGATCCTCGACAGCCGCGGCTGGGTCGCCTATCGCCTCGGCAACATCGAGGCCGCCCTGCCGTGGCTGGAACGCGCCTGGGCCGCCATGCCCGACCAGGAGATCGCCGCCCACCTGATCGAGGTGCTGTGGATGGCCGGCGAACGCGAGCGGGCCCGGGCACTGACCGCCACCGCCGTGGAACGCTTCTCGCCGCGCCCCCGAATCGACGAGCTGCTCGAGCGCCTGCCCGCGCTCGCCCCCTGACGCCCCGCGACGGAGAAGGAATCCCGATCATGCGACGCCCCATCCGCCCCCTGCTGCCAAGCCTGGCCCTCGCCCTGCTGCTGATCGGGGGCTGCGCCACCCGAGGCCAGGCGCCCGAGGCGCCTCGCGCCGCCGACGACTGGCAGGCCCAGAAAGTGCGCCTCGAGGCCATGCAGACCTGGGAGCTGACCGGCAAGGCCGGCCTGCGCACCCCCGAGGACAGCACCAGCGCCAATCTCGACTGGAACCAGACCCCCTACCATTTCCGCATGCTGCTCAGCGGCCCCTTCGGCAGCGGACGCAGCGTGCTGGAAGGCCGCGAGGGTCGCGTCTCGTTGACCACCGGCGAAGGCCGCTTCGAGGCCGAGAGCCCCGAGGCGCTGATGAACCAGCAGCTCGGCTGGTCGCTGCCGGTGGCCGCGCTCGGCGACTGGGTGCGTGGCCTGCCCGCCGACGACAGCCCCCATCGGATGAGCCGCGATGCGCGCGGCTTTCCGGAGCGTCTGGAGCAGGACGGCTGGACCATCGATTACCAGGACTGGATGCGCGTCGAGGACCTGTGGCTGCCGCGCCGCATGAAGATGCAGTACGGCGACCTGAACGTCACCCTGGTGGTGACTCGCTGGCAGCCGGAGACCACCGATGTCTGATGCCGGCCGCCTGATCCTGCCGGCGCCGGCCAAGCTCAACCGGCTGCTGCATATCACCGGCCGGCGCCCCGATGGCTACCACGAGCTGCAGACCCTGTTCCAGTTCCTCGACCACGGCGACACCCTGACTCTCGCTCCGCGCGACGACGGCGAACTTCGCCTGACGCCGACGCTGTCCGGCGTCGCGCCGGCGGACAACCTGATCCTGCGCGCCGCCACGGCGCTGCGCGAGGCCACCGGCAGCCGCCAGGGCGCCGACATCCACCTCGACAAGCGCCTGCCCATGGGCGGCGGCCTCGGAGGCGGCAGCAGCGATGCCGCCGCCGCCCTGCTCGGTCTGAACCGTCTCTGGGGGCTCCACCTCTCTATAGAGGTACTGGCCGAACTGGGCCTGCGCCTGGGCGCCGATGTCCCGGTGTTCGTGCGCGGCCATGCCGCCTGGGCCGAGGGCATCGGCGAACGCCTGACGCCGGTGGCGCTCGACACCCCCTGGTTCGTGGTCGTCCATCCCGGCGTGAGCGTCTCCACGCCGGCGGTGTTCCAGGCGCCGGAATTGACACGAGACACGCCTCCCATTACTATGGCGCGCGCACTTCAGGGGGGAACGGCGAGCTGGCGCAACGACTGCGAGCTCACGGTCCGGGAATTGTATCCCGAGGTCGCGGGTGCGCTCGACTGGTTGAGCGACAGGGCACCGGCCATGCTGACCGGCACCGGCGCCTGTGTATTCGCCCGTTTGGACCATGAAGCCGATGCCACGGCGCTGCTGGACGACATCTCCGGCCGCTGGACATCCTTCAAGGCCCAAGGGCTGAATCGCTCTCCTCTCCATGATGCACTGGATCGATGATCGCCAGGCCATGGCAGCATCATGCATCGATCCGGTACGGCAAAGGTTGCTGGGGTATAGCCAAGCGGTAAGGCACCGGTTTTTGGTATCGGCA
>NZ_PYUQ02000008.1:0-137323 GCF_003030865.2 Halomonas sp. SL1
GCCGTGAAAGGGCGGTGTCCTGGACCACTAGACGAATGGGACGCTGTGTCTCGCCTCGTCGAGATGGCGCGTATAGTACTGACACGACGGGAAAGTGTCAAGCGCGGGAGTGGCCCGACGATCTAGCGTTAACGATCGAGCTGGAAAAAACGTCGTGTCTTGATGTCACAATGAGGTGCACGCACCTGGCGACGCAACCGAGGAGTAGAGGCCATGCGCAAGAAGGTAGAGAAGAGCGAGGCCGAATGGCGTGAACAGCTCACCCCCGAGCAGTATCACGTGACCCGAGAGAAAGGCACCGAACGCCCCTTCTCGGGCGACTACGGAACCACCGACGAACACGGCATCTATCACTGCGTGTGCTGCCACGCGCCGCTGTTCGAGAACGAGCACAAGTTCAACGCCGGTTGCGGCTGGCCGAGCTTCGACCGCCCCCTGGCCAGCGGCTGCGTGGAACAGCAGGCGGACTCCAGCCACGGCATGCAGCGCATCGAGGTGCTCTGCGCCCGCTGCGATGCCCACCTCGGCCACGTCTTCCCCGACGGCCCGCAGGAGACCACCGGCCAGCGCTACTGCATCAACTCGGTGGCCATCGACTTCCACCCCGGCGAATAGCGTCTTCCCCCACCCTGCAGCGGCCGGCCATCTGCTATGATGGTCGGCCGTTTCATTTAGTAGCAGGAGAGGGATGATGCTCGGCTGGTACCCGGGACACATGAACAAGGCGCGCCGGCAGATTCTCGAGGCGCTGCCGGAGATCGACGTGGTGATCGAGGTGCTCGACGCCCGTCTGCCCTACTCCAGCGCCAACCCCATGCTGGCGGAACTCACTCGCCACAAGCCGGTGCTCAAGATCCTCTCTCGGGCCGACCTGGCCGACCCGGTGCGCACCAAGGAATGGACGGCCCATTTCGACGCCCAGCCCGACACCCGGGCGCTGGCGGTGACCACCACCCAGTCGCGCGAGCTCAAGCGCATCCCCAAGCTGTGCCACGAGCTGGCCGGCCAGGTGCGCGCCGACCGCGACGTGCGGGTGATGGTCATGGGCATTCCCAACGTCGGCAAGTCGACGCTGATCAACGGCCTGGCCGGGCGCACCATCGCCAAGACCGGCAACGAGCCGGCGGTCACCAAGCGCCAGCAGAAGGTGCGCATCAACGGCCAGGTGGCGCTGATCGACACTCCTGGAGTGCTGTGGCCGAAGATCGAGGATCAGGCCAGCGCCTATCGACTGGCCGCCAGCGGGGCGATCCGCGACACCGCCATCGACTACGTCGACGTGGCCGTGGTGGCCGCCGCCGAGCTGGCCAAGCGCTATCCCGAGGCGTTCTCCGCCCGCTACAAGCTGAAGACGCTGCCTCCCTACGAGGGGCATCCGGACGCCGACCGGGTCGAGGCCGACGGCGACGCCCAGCTCGATCTGCTGGCCGAGACCGGCTTCGACGGCCACGCCCTGCTCTCCACCATCGCCAGCAAGCGCGGCGGCCTGCGCGCCGGCGGCGAGGTCGATCTACATCGCGGCGCCGAGGTCCTGCTCCACGAGCTGCGCGACGGCAAGCTCGGCCGCGTGACCCTCGAGACCCCGGACGACATTCCGGCGGCTCCGCCCGAGGAAGCCCCGGATGCCTCCGCCAGCGCCGACGACGAAGCGGCCGGCTGAGCCACACTGACGATTCTTCTTATCCCAAAGACGATCACCCCGCCGACCGGCGGCCCTGGACACCACTGGATTCGACCCCATGGACACTGCCTCGCTCAGGAAATCGCACAAGCTCGAAAACGTCTGCTACGACATCCGCGGCCCGGTGCTCGACCACGCCAAGCGCCTGGAAGAGGAAGGCCAGCGCATCCTCAAGCTGAACATCGGCAACCCCGCGCCGTTCGGCTTCGAGGCCCCGGAGGAGATCCTCCAGGACGTGATGCGCAACCTGCCCACCGCACAGGGCTACTGCGATTCCAAGGGGCTCTACTCGGCGCGCAAGGCGATCATGCAGGAGTGCCAGCGCAAGGGCATTCCCGGCGTCGGCGTCGAGGACGTGTTCGTCGGCAACGGGGTCTCCGAGCTGATCACCATCTCACTCCAGGCGCTGCTCAACGACGGCGACGAGGTGCTGATCCCGGCACCGGACTATCCGCTGTGGACGGCCGCCACCAATCTCTCTGGCGGCCGCGCCGTGCACTACCTGTGCGACGAGCAGGCCGACTGGGCACCGGATCTCGACGACATCCGCAAGAAGGTCACGGAACACACCCGGGCCATCGTCATCATCAATCCCAACAACCCCACCGGCGCCGTCTATCCGCCGGAGGTGGTTCGCGAGCTGCTGGCGATCGCCCACGAGCACAACCTGGTGGTGTTCTCCGACGAGATCTACGACAAGATCCTCTACGACGGCACCGAGCACGTCTCCACCGGCTCCCTGGCCGGCGACGACCAGCTGGTGGTGACCATGAACGGGCTGTCCAAGAGCTATCGCTGCGCCGGTTTCCGCAGCGGCTGGATGACGCTGTCGGGCAGCATCGCCAAGCAGCGCGCCCAGGACTACATCCAGGGCCTCAACATGCTGGCCTCGATGCGCCTGTGCGCCAACGTGCCGGCCCAGCACGCCATCCAGACCGCGCTGGGCGGCTATCAGTCGATCAACGACCTCGTACTGCCCGGCGGCCGGCTGCTGGCCCAGCGCGACATCACGCACGAAAAGCTGAACGCCATTCCCGGCGTGTCCTGCACCAAGGCCAAGGGCGCGCTCTACGCTTTCCCGCGCCTCGACCCCAAGGTGTTCAACATCCAGGACGACCAGCAGCTGGTGCTCGACCTGCTGCTGCAGGAGAAGATCCTGCTGGTGCAGGGCACGGCCTTCAACTGGCCCGAGCCGGACCACGTGCGCATCGTCACCCTGCCCTGGGCCGAGCAGCTCGACGACGCCCTGGATCGCTTCGCGCGGTTCCTGTCGCGCTACCGCCAGTGACCCCGTCTCGCCATCGTCGATGAGCCCACGGCGACGCTGCGCTTGAAACCCTCGACGAAAGTCCGTATCTAAGCAGATGCTTCTACTCGCCGCGCCCACCCGGGCGCGGCGCCTGCACGACAACCCTCATGGGAGAGTTCCGGCAATGATGAGAATCCTGCTGTTCCTGGGCACCAACCTGGCGGTGATCCTGGTGGCCAGCATCACCCTGCGACTGCTCGGCGTGGAGCCCTACCTCACCGCCCAGGGCATCAACTTCAACAGCCTGCTGATCTTCTGCTTCATCTTCGGCATGGCCGGCTCCATGGTGTCGCTGTTCATCTCCAAGTGGATGGCCAAGCGCAGCACCGGCACGGTGATCATCGAGCAGCCCTCCAACAGCACCGAGCAGTGGCTGCTGGACACCGTGGGCGAGCTGGCCCGCGAGGCCGGCATCAAGATGCCGGAAGTGGGCATCTTCCCCGCCGAGCAGTCCAACGCCTTTGCCACCGGCTGGAACAAGGACGACGCCCTGGTGGCGGTCTCCGCCGGCCTGCTCAACCGCATGCGCCCGGAAGAGGTGCGCGCGGTGCTGGCCCACGAGATCGGCCACGTGGCCAACGGCGACATGGTGACCCTGGCGCTGGTTCAGGGCGTGCTGAATACCTTCGTGATGTTCTTCGCCCGCGTGGTGGCCCAGCTGGTCGACAGCTTCCTGCGCAAGGATGACAACGAAGGCCTGGGCTTCTTCGGCTACTTCGCGGTGGTGATCGTCGCCGAAATCGTGTTCGGCCTGATCGCCTCGGCCATCGTCGCCTGGTTCTCGCGCTTCCGCGAGTACCGCGCCGACGCCGCGGGCGCCAGGCTGGCCGGCAGCGGCGCCATGATCAATGCCCTGGGCCGGCTCAAGGCCGAGACCCAGATGGCCGACCAGATGCCGGATACCCTGACCGCGTTCGCCATCACCACCGGCCAGACCCGCAAGCTGATGGAGCGGCTGTTCGCCAGCCACCCACCCCTGGATGATCGCATTCGTGCGCTCAAGGAAGCGGCCTACCGGCAATAACGCCTCCAGCAGCAGCCACCCGCCGCTGCTCTCTATGTCGGCCGCATCCGCGCGCTCAAGGAAGCGGCCTACCGGCAGTAATCCTTACCAGCCCATCGAAACGCAGAAGGCCCGCCATTGGCGGGCCTTCTGCCGTCTGCGGCATCGCTCGCGACTAATCCACATTCGTGACCCGGAAGCCGGCGGCCGCAAGCGGCGCGGCCAGGACCTCGGCCGCCGGGCGCAGCTCGACGGCCAGGGTCGAGAACTCCCGGCGCAGCGGGTAATTCGCGCGGCAGTCGTCGAAGCCGACCGCCATGCCCTGGCGGCGGCTCTCCCGGTGCAGGGCGTCGTGGTCACGGCGCACGTCATAGACCGCGCGCATGCACAGCCGCAGCGCCTCCTCCAGCGACAGGCCGCCGTCGAGGGTCAGCGAGGCCAGCGGCGGCGCCGGGTACAGATCCGCCAGGGTCAACCGCGCCGGCAGGCCGAAGCGCTGGGTCAGCGCCTGATAGATGGCGTGGGTGCCGCGCAGCTTGCCGTCGCGGCTGTGGCCGGCGATATGCGGCGTGGCGATCGCCGCCAGGTCGCACAGCGCGGCGTCGATGCCGGGCTCGTGCTCCCAGACATCGAGCAGCGCGGTGATGTCGCCCTGCCCCGAGAGCCGCGAGCGCAGCGCCTGGCCGTCCAGGCAGTCGCCCCGCCCGGCGTTGAGCACGACGGTGCCCGGCGCCAGCTCGGCGATGCGACGGGCATCGAGCAGGTGCCGGGTGGCGTGGCGGCCGTCGCGCACCAGCGGCGTGTGCAGGCACAGCACGTCGCAGGCATCGATCAGCGCGTCCAGCTCATGGAAGCCATCGTCGCCTTCTGCCTCGGCGCGGGGCGGGTCGCACGCCAGGCAGGCGATGCCCATGGCCTCCAGTCGCGCGCGCAGTCGGCCGCCGACGTTGCCGACCCCGACGATACCGACCGTGCGCTCGAGCAGCGAGAAGCCCTGACGCTCGGCCAGGGTCGCGAGACTCGTCAGCACGTAGTCGACCACCGCCTCGGCGTTGCAGCCCGGGGCGCTGGCGAAGCCGATGTCGCGCGCGGCCAGCGCCGCCTGGTCGACGTGGTCGGTGCCGATGGTGCAGGTGCCGACGAAGCGCAGCCGGGAGCCGGCCACCAGGGCCTCGTCGACGCGGGTGATGGAGCGCACCACCAGCGCATCGGCGTCGCGCACCGTGTCGGCATCGATCTCGCGGCCGGGCACCCGGACCACCTCGCCCAGCGGCCCGAAACAGGTCTCCGCGGCCGGCACGTTGGCATCGACGACGATTCTCATGGGTCCTTCCTCCCGCTTGACTTGTCCATGGAACACAAGGCCTTACAATACGGGTCATGTTACACGAGCGGCGCGCGTCGCGCCGCCGCCGACCTCGGGAGTCGCCGTGATCGTCCGCTGGGAAACCGACCATGACTATGTGCTGGTACATGTCCATCAGGACATGTTCGGCGACTGGATCTTCAGCCGCGCCTGGGGCCAGATCGGCACCCAGTTCGGCGGACTCAAGCATCGGCTCGCCGACGACCACGGCCAGGCCATGATGTGGCTCGAGGACGAGGCCACCATCCAGGCCTCGCGCGGCTTCCACAAGGTGCTGGAAGCCGACGACCACAGCCCGGAAGGGCGCGATGCGGTGAATCAGCTGTCGCTGCTCGACCAGCTCTGACCCTTCCCTGAACCTCGGCTCGCCCCTCAGCGCCTATCCGAGATAGCGACGCCCCCGGCGCCTGACCGCGCCACCCGGCTCCGACGGTGCATCGGCTTCTCCCTGCATCGCCTGCCAGGCGCTGTCGTCCAGCCAGCCCCGCGCAGCCAGCCACTCGGCCAGCCGCGCCGGGGAGGCGGCGCCTTCCAGCGCCGCCCCTGCCTCGTCCACCAGCACCGGAATGCGCTCACCGAAGCGCGCCAGCAGCGCCTCGTCCTCGCTGATCTCGACCCGCGTCAGGCGAACCTCGACGCCGGCCAGGCGCGAAAGCCCGGCCTCCAGCGTCTCGCACAGATGGCAGCCGAGCGTGGTGTAGAGCGTCAGATGGATCATGACGCGGCGACCCCCTCCTTGTGGCGGATCAGGAAGACGTGGTGCAGGTCCGGGCGCCGGGTGCCGAATAGAGAGCGGGTCGAAGGTCTCATGACGTTTGCCCTTCCTCACGATGACGAATCAGGAAGACGTGATGCAGGTCCGGGCGCCGGGTGCCGAGTAGAGAGCGGGTCGAAGGTCTCATGACGTTTGCTCTTCCTCGCGGTGACGAATCAGGAAGACATGGTGCAGGTCCGGGCGCCTCGAGAAGTCCGGATCGAAGGTCTTCGCCGAGATCTCCTCCACCGCGTAGGCCTCGGCCAGCTCGGCATCGAGCTTGAAGCGGCGCTGGTTGTTGGAGAACACCAGGGTGCCGCCGGGCGCCAGACGCGCCATGGCCAGGCGCACCAGCCGGCCGTGGTCGCGCTGCACGTCCAGGGTGTCGGCCATCTTCTTCGAGTTCGAGAAGGTCGGCGGGTCCATGAAGATCAGGTCGAAGTGGACGCCGGCGGTCTCCAGCCACTGGAAGCAGTCGTCACGGACCACGCGGTGGCGCGAGGGATCGAGCCGGTTCAGGGCGAAGTTGTCGCGGGCCCAGTCGAGGTAGGTGTTCGACAGATCCACGCTGACGCTGTCCGAGGCGCCGCCGAGGGCCGCCTGCACGGTGGCCGTGGCGGTGTAGCAGAACAGGTTCAGGAAGCGCTTGCCCCGTGCCATCTCGCCGAGCATGCGCCGCACCGGACGATGATCGAGGAACAGCCCGGTGTCGAGGTAGTCGCGCAGGTTCACCCATACCCGGGCCGCCCCTTCCCGGACCTCGAAGCGCTCGCCGCTGGCGGCCTGCTTCTGGTACTGGGCGCGCCCGCTCTGGCGCTCGCGGCGCTTGACCACCACCCGGCTGGCATCGACCTCCAGCTCCTCCGGAATCACCGCCAGCGCCTCGAACAGGCGTTTCTGGGCCTGACCGGCATCGATCGACTTCGGCGGCGCGTACTCCTGCACGTGCACGTGGTCGCCGTAGACGTCGATGGCCAGGGCATATTCCGGCATGTCGGCGTCATACAGCCGGTAGCAGGTCTCGCCGGAGCGCTTGAGCCACTTCTTCAGCCGCTTGCGGTTCTTGGTCAGGCGATTGGCGAACATCTGCGCGCCCTCGGAGCGCGGCGGCGGAGCGGACGCAGCGGGCTCGCCCTTGCCAGCGTCCTGGGCATCCTCCGGCACGTCCATCAGCAGCAGCTTGGCGTCCAGCGGGCCGTTCTTCAGCGAATACTGCTTGTGGGCACGCAGCCCGGTGCGATGGCCGAGGTCGGGGTTGCCGGTGAACAGCGCCAGGCGCCAGCCCGGGAAGGCCTGGCGCGCCCGCTCGCCGAGATCGGCGTAGAGGCCGACCAGCTCCGGCAGCTCGCCGAGCCGCTCGCCGTAGGGCGGGTTGGTGATCACGAGGCCCTTCGCCTCGGGGTCGAAATCCTCGGGGCGCTTGAGCTCGGTGAGGCTGGCGCCCTTCAGGGTGATCAGCGCCGGAATGCCGGCGCGCATGGCGTTGGCCTTGGCCGACGACAGCGCCGGCGGACTCTGGTCGAAGCCGTGGATCCGGCAGCGGCAGCGCTTGCGGCCGATACTGGCCCGGGCCTCGGCCTCGCGCTTGACCTCCTGCCAGCAGGCCTTCTCATGGCCGGCCCAGCCCTGGAAACCGAAGCGCTCGCGGTTGAGGTTGGGCGCCATGTCGGCGGCCATCATCGCCGCCTCGATCAGCAGGGTGCCGGCGCCGCACAGCGGGTCGACCAGCGGCTGGCCCTCGCGGGCCCGCTCGGGCCAGCCGGCGCGGATCAGCAGCGCGGCGGCCAGGTTCTCCTTGAGCGGCGCGTGGCCCACGTCGCGGCGATAGCCTCGCCGGTGCAGGCTGTCACCGGCGAAGTCGATGCCCAGGGTCAGCCGACCGCGATGCAGATGAGCGTAGAGACGCAGATCCGGCTGGCGGGTGTCGACGTTCGGCCGCGGCAGACCGTCGGCCTGCAGGCGATCGACCACGCCGTCCTTGACGGTCTGGGCGCCGAAGCGGGTGTGGCGAATCTCGGTGGAGCGGCCATGGAAGTCCACCGCCAGGGTGGCGCCACGCGGCAGGTGCTCGCCCCAGGCCACGCCGGCCGTGGCCGCGCGCAGCTGGTCGGGGGTCTCGATGCCCTCCTCGCGCACCAGGCACAGCACCACCCGGTTGGCCAGCCGCGACCACAGGCAGGCCCGGTAGGCCGTCTCGAGGTCGGCCTGGAAGTGCACCCCGGCCAGGGTCGTCTTGCCGGGCGTGGCGCCCAGTGCGGCCAGCTCGTCGGACACCAGCAGTTCCAGCCCCTTGGGACAGGTGGCGAGGAAGGCCAGGGAGTCGGTAGCTCGTCGTTCGGTCATGAGAAATCCATCGGGTGGCATCAGGCCCGCCACGCCCGCGTGACGCCTGAATGTACGCTTTGTTACAAATCACCTGTCGACGGCATCGACCAGGTTGCGCTATGAATGAATTGGTAGCTACCAGACAACGCATGCATTCCTGTCATGAGGGCAAGGACCTGTCGGCGCGATTCGCTGACGCGCCATTTTCGACGCCCTCGCTTAACGGGTGCGACGCCTGTGCGTCGTATGCCATCGGTGCCTTTCGCAAGAGGTAGTCCAATGAAACGACAGAAACGTGATCGCTTCCAGCGTGCCTATGTTCACGGGTACAAGGCGGGTGTCTCAGGTCGTTCCCGCGATGACTGTCCGAATCAGGATATCAATCTACGCGAGTACTGGATGAGCGGTTGGCGTGAAGGTCGTGGAGACCAGTGGTCCGGCATGACGGGCATCTCCGGTATTCACAAGAACCCCATGGTGATCTGACCTCCATTCGAGCGGATCGCCGTTCGTTACCCTGACGAACCTCACAAGCCCACGCCTCGCGTGGGCTTTTTAGTGCGCCTCGATCCGCCGGGCTCAGCGACGCCAGCCGCGCAGCGCCCGGGCGCACTCCCCGACCAGCCCCGGCCCGCGATAGATGAAGCCGGAATACAGCTGCACCAGATCCGCGCCCGCCTCGCGCTTGACCATCGCCGCCTCGCCGCTGTCGATGCCGCCCACGCCGATGATCGGCAGCTCCGGCAGGTGCCGACGCAGCTCGCGAATCACGGTGTTGGAGGCCTCGAACACCGGCCGCCCCGACAGCCCACCCTGCTCGTCGCCGTGGACGAGTCCTGCCACCGCTTCTCGCGCGATGGTGGTATTGGTGGCGATCACCGCATCGATGCGATTGGCCTCGAGGCTGCGCGCCACAAGGCCCACCTCCTCGGCCTCCATGTCCGGCGCGATCTTGACCGCCAGGGGCACGCGCCGCCCGCTGTCGCGGTCGAGTCGGTCGCCCGCCTCGCGCAGGGTGCCGAGCAGCTCGTCCAGATGCTCGCCGAACTGCAGGTTGCGAAGCCCCGGGGTGTTCGGCGACGAGATGTTCACGGTGATGTAGTGGGCGTGGGCATGCACCTTGTTCAGGCAGTGGAGGTAGTCGTCCACCGCCTGCTCCACCGGCGTGGTCAGGTTCTTGCCGATGTTGATGCCGATCACGCCCTGATAACGGCTGGCCTTCACGTTGGCGATCAGGTGGTCGACGCCGGCGTTGTTGAAGCCCATGCGGTTGATGATGGCGCCGGCCTCGGGCAGGCGGAACAGCCGCGGCTTCGGATTGCCGTCCTGGGGCCTGGGCGTCACGGTGCCGACCTCGACGAAACCGAAGCCGAGCGCGCCCAGGGCGTCCAGATGGTCGGCGTTCTTGTCGAGCCCGGCGGCCAGGCCCACCCGATTGGGGAAACTCAGCCCCATCAGCTCCACCGGATCATCGACGCGCTCGCCCAGGGTCTTCGCCAGGCCGAGGCGGTCGGCCAGGTCCAGCCCCGACAGCGCCAGGCCATGGGCCTTCTCGGCATCGAGACGGAACAGCAGCGAACGGGCGAGGGAATACATGGCGACTCCTGGGACGGCGGCGGAAAATCGGGGCGCGAGTATAGCGCAGCCGCATCGCCACGACGAACTCGGAAACCAACGACCGCCCGGCACTTCTTGTATGATTCACTGACCGGACATCGGAATGTCCGCGACAGAACAGACCGCTGGGGCCATCGCCCCGCCAGGGAGACGCCATGACCGAAACCACCGAGACGCTGGAACACCGCCTGTCGCGCATTCACCTGGCGCTGGAGAAGGAACACCTGGAGTGGGTCGACGACGTGATCGCCGACCTGGAACCTGCCGAGGTCGCCCTGCTGCTGGAGTCGCTGCCGCTCGATGCGCGCATCCGGCTGTGGGAGCGCGTGCCCCAGGAGGTCGACGGCGAGGTACTGCTGCACGTCCACGACGAGGCGCGCAGTACCCTGATCGAGGACATGGACCACGCCGAGATCGTCGCCGCTACCGCCGGGCTCGATACCGCCGATCTGGCCGAGCTGTTCGAGGACCTGCCACAGCAGGTCGCCGAGGACATGCTGCGCTCCATGGACGAGCTGCAGCGTGCGCGCCTGCAGGAGACCCTGGCCTTCGAGGAGGACTCGGCCGGGCGCCTGATGCGTACCGACACCATCGCCGTGCGTGCCGACGTCAGCCTGGAGACGGTACAGCGCTTCCTGCGCTGGAAGCAGGAGGTGCCCGACAATACCGACAGCCTGATGGTGGTCGACCGCAACGGCCTGTTCATGGGCATGCTGCCGCTGGCCCGGCTGGTGGCCAGCGATCAGGAGCAGGCCGTGGCCGACCTGATGGACAGCGACGTGGACAGCATCCAGGTGACCATGAAGGCCCAGGACGTCGCCACCCTGTTCCAGACCCACGACCTGGTCTCGGCGCCGGTGGTCGATGCCCGCGGCCTGCTGCTTGGCCGCATCGTGATCGACGACATCGTCGACGTGATTCGAGAGCAGTCCGAGCAGGCGCTGATGAACATGGCCGGCCTCGACGAGGAAGAGGACCTGTTCGCTCCAGTGCTGCCCAGCGCCAAACGCCGTGCCGTTTGGCTCGGCATCAACCTGCTGACCGCCTTCCTGGCCGCCTGGGTGATCGGCCGCTTCGAGGCGGCGCTGGATCAGCTGGTGGCACTGGCCGTGCTGATGCCGATCGTCGCCAGCATGGGCGGCATCGCCGGCAGTCAGACCCTGACGCTGGCGATTCGAGGCCTGGCCCTCGGCCAGATCAGCCGCACCAACAGCAATTGGCTGCTGCGCAAGGAGGTCGGCATCGCGGTGCTCAACGGCGTGCTGTGGGCGCTGGTGGTGGCGGTACTGGCGATCGTCTGGTTCGGCAGCGTCGGCATCGGCATCATCATCGCCGCCGCCCTGGTGATCAACATGCTGGCCGCCGGCGTCGCCGGCATCGTCATCCCGCTGATGCTCAAGCGCTTCGGCATCGACCCGGCCCTGTCCGGCTCGGTGGTGCTGACCACGGTCACCGACGTGGTGGGCTTCATGTCCTTCCTGGGCCTGGCCACGCTGTTCCTGCTCTGATCCGCCGCTCCCCGGCCCAGAACGACGAAATCCCGCCTTCGAGGCGGGATTTCGCGTTCAACAGAGCCGGGCCGGCGGATCAGCCCTCGCTGTTGCTCTCGGCCAGGTCCACCAGCTCGCGGACCGCCACGGCAAACAGCGGGAAGCCACCCTGACTGCCGCTGCCGACCTCCTCGAGCAGGCGGCCCCAGCGCTGGTGCATGCTCTCGTGGAGCGACAGCCAGCGCTCGACGCGCTCGGCGCTCTCGCGCGGCCCGCCTTCCATGCTCAGCACGCTCGAGGTCAGTGCCAGCTGCTGACGCTCGATGTCGTCGCGGAAGGTCTCCCGCGCCTTGACCTCCCAGCCGTCGCTGACCTCGAGGCGGGTGACCTGCTGCAGCAGCCAGGGCAGCTCGAGGCGCGCACCGATCTCGTAGAAGACCTCGGCGACCCGCTGCGGCTTGTCGTCGTTCTGGCGAGCGGCATGAATGATGCCCAGCGCCGCGTAGAGACTGTCGGCCGCGGCGACCGTGGCGGCCAGGGCCTCCGGCACGCCGGCCTCGGCCAGCTCCTGACGCCGCGCCTCCCACTGGGCCTTCTCCTCGCCGCGCAGGCGCTTGCCGATGCCTTCCTGCAGCTGGGCCAGGCGCGGACCGAAGTAGTCGATGGCGTCGCGGGTGCTCAGGCTGCTGCGATGACGCAGGAACCAGCGGGTGGAACGACGCAGCATACGCATCAGGTCGAGCATCATCGCGTACTGGACATCCGTCGCGATCTTGTTGTCCAGCGCCTCGAGCTGCTCCCACAGTTTGGGCAGCTGGAAACTGTCACGGGCGATGACGTAGGCCCGGGCGATGTCGGCACGGCCTGCCCCGGTGGAGTCCATCAGCCGGCGCATGAACACCACGCCCATGTGATCGATGATGTCGTTGGCCAGCTGGGTGGCGACGATCTCGCGCTTCAGGCGGTGGTCGTACATCTCGTCGCGATAGCGCTCGGCCAGCATCGACGGGAAGACGCGCTCCACGTAGCGGATGATGGTCGGGTCGTCGGGCACGTCGGAGGCGATCAGGTCGCCCTTGAGCACGCTCTTGGCATAGGAGATCAGCACCGACAGCTCGGGCAGCGTCATGCCCTGCGCCTGGTGTGCCCGCTCCTGAAGCTCCTCGTCGCTGGGCAGGAATTCCAGCTCGCGATCGATCTGACCGGCCGCTTCCAGCTCGCTGATGAAACGGCGGAAGGGGCCGATCCCCTCCCGGGAAAGCCGCTCGGCGAGATCGAGGGCCTGAGTCTGACGATAGTTGTCGAGCAGCACCAGCTCGCTGACTTCGTCGGTCATGTCGGCGAGCAGACGGTTGCGCTGCTTCTCGGTCATGTCGCCGCGGGAGACCACCTCGTCGATGAGGATCTTGATGTTGACCTCATGGTCGGAGCAGTTGACGCCGCCGGCGTTGTCGATGAAGTCGGTGTAGACCCGCACGCCCTTGGCCGCGGCTTCCATGCGTCCTCGCTGGGTCAGGCCGAGGTTGCCGCCCTCGCCCACCACCCGGCAGTTGAGCTCGCGCCCGTCGACGCGCAGGGCGTCGTTGGCCTTGTCACCGACCTGAGCGTGGCTCTCGGCGCTGCCCTTGACGTAGGTGCCGATGCCGCCGTTCCAGATCAGGTCGACCTGGGAGACCAGCATGGCGCGGATCAGCTCGTTGGGTGACAGCCTGTCCTCGCGGATGCCGAAGGCCTTCTTCATCTGCGGCGTGATGGTGATCGACTTGGCGCTGCGCTGGAACACGCCGCCGCCCTCGGAGATCACGCTCTGGTCGTAGTCCTCCCAGCTCGAACGGGGCTGCTCGAACAGGCGCTTGCGCTCGGCGAAGCTGGCCGCGGCGTCCGGGGTCGGGTCGACGAAGATGTGCAGGTGGTTGAAGGCGCCCATCAGCCGGATCTTGTCGGACAGCAGCATGCCGTTGCCGAACACGTCGCCGGCCATGTCGCCGACGCCGACCACGCTGAACTCGTCTTCCTGGGTATTGATGCCCAGCCCGCGGAAGTGGCGCTTGACCGATTCCCAGGCGCCCTTGGCGGTGATGCCCATCTTCTTGTGGTCGTAACCGTGGGCGCCGCCGGAGGCGAAGGCATCGCCCAGCCAGTGACCGTACTCGACGGAGATCTCGTTGGCGATGTCGGAGAAGGTCGCCGTGCCCTTGTCGGCGGCCACCACCAGGTAGGCGTCGTCGTCGTCGTGGCGCACCACGCACTCGGGCGGCACCACCTCGCCGCCGACCAGGTTGTCGGTGACGTCGAGCAGCGCACGGATGAAGATCTGATAGCAGGCGATGCCTTCCTTCTGCACGGTCTCGCGGTCCGCGCCTTCCGGCATGCGCTTGCAGACGAAGCCACCCTTGGCCCCTACCGGCACGATCACCGCGTTCTTGACCTGCTGCGCCTTGACCAGGCCCAGCACCTCGGTGCGGAAGTCCTCCCGACGGTCGGACCAGCGCAGCCCGCCGCGGGCGACCTTGCCGCCACGCAGATGCACGCCCTCGACCCGCGGCGAGCAGACGAAGATCTCGAAGGCCGGGCGCGGCTTGGGCATGCCGGTGACCCTGGAGGGCTCGAGCTTCAGGGCGATGTAGTCCTTGAAGCCGCCGTCCTCGGTGCGCTGATAGTAATTGGTGCGCAGGGTCGCCTGGATCAGCTCCATGTAGCGACGCAGCATGCGGTCGTCGTTGAGGCTCGGCACCTCCTCGAGCAGCGCCAGGATGCGCGCCTCGCAGTCGGCGATGTCGCCGCCCTCGGGACGATCGGCCGGATCGAAGCGCAGCTCGAACAGGCTGACCAGCTCGCGGGTGATCTCGGGATGGTTCACCAGGGTGGTGGCGATGTAGTTCTGCGACATGCCGAAGCGGATCTGCTTCAGGTAGCGCGCGTAGGCACGCAGCATCGCCACTTCCCGCCAGTCCAGGTTGGCGCCGATGATCAGCCGGTTGAAGGGATCATTGTCGGCCTCGCCGGTCCAGATGCGCTGGAAGGCCTCGATGAACGGCTCGCGCATCTCCTGCAGATTCACCTCCACGCTGGTGTGATGCTCCAGGGTGAAATCATGAATCCAGTAGTCGCGATCGGTGGCACCGACCTCGTAGGGCCGCTCACCGAGCACCCGCAGGCCCAGGTTCTCCATCATCGGCAGCACATCGGAGAGGGGGATCGAGGTGTCGGGATGGAACAGCTTGAGATTGACGCCGCTGCCCTCTTCCTCGATCAGGCGGTACAGCGACAGCGCCAGGGGCGCGCCGTCGTCGAGCTCCCCGAGATGCTGCAGGTCGTAGACTGCGGTGCGAGCGCTGAAGTCGTCGCGGTAGCTGGCCGGGAAGGCGTCGCGGAAGCGGCCCATCAGCTGGTTGGCATGCTCCTCGCCGAAGCCCTCGATGGCGGCGTTGAGCAGGTCGTCGCGCCAGTTGCGCGCCAGCTTGACCAGCTTGTCCTCGAGGCGCCGGATGTCGTAGTCCGCCGGGCCGTCACCGTTGAAGCGCAGGATGAACTGGATGCGCGCCAGCACCGACTCGGAGAGATAGGTGTTGAAGTCGCCGAAGGTGGCGTCGAGTTCCTCGCACAGCAGCTCCTGCAGGCGCAGGCGCAGCTCGGTGGAGAAGACGTCGCGCGGCACGAACACCAGGCAGGAGAAGAACTTGCCGAAGCGGTCCTCGCGGATGAACAGCCTCACCCGGCGCCGCTCACGGATGTCCAGGATGCCCAGCGCGGTCTGCGCCAGCTCGTCGACGTCGATCTGGAACAGGTCGTCGCGGGGATAGACCTCGAGGATCTGCAGCAGCTGCTTGCCGTTGTGGGCCTTGGGATTGAAGCCGGAGATCTCCATCACCGAGCGCAGCTTGCGCCGCAGGATCGGCACGTGGCGCGGCGAATCGTTGTAGACGGTGGCGGTGAACAGCCCCAGGAACCGCCGCTCGCCGACGATGTTGCCCTGCTCGTCGTAGCGGTCGATGGAGATGTAGTCCGGGTAGGTCGGCCGGTGGATGCGCGCATGATGGGCGCTCTTGGCGAACGACAGCAGCTGGGGGACCAGCACGAAGCGGTCGCCCTCGACGCCCAGGTCGGTGCGAATGCGTTCGCGGTAGCGCGGCTGGTCGAGGCGGAACACGCCGAGTTCACTGTCCTCGACCTTGTCCAGGCGCTGCCGGCTGCCGTCTTCGAGAACCTCGTACTCGTCGTAGCCGAAGAAGGTGAAGTTGTCCTCGAGCAACCATTCGAGGAAGGCGATCGCCTCGCGATGATCCTCGGCTTCGACCTGCTCGGGGCAGCCGGTCTCGAGTTCGGCGATGGCCTCGCGGACCTTCTCGCGCATGGGGTCGAAGTCGGCCACGGCGGTGCGCACGTCGCCCAGCACCTCATGCAGGCTGGCCTCGATCTCTTCCAGCTCGGCCACGTCGGAGTGGCGGTCGACCTCGATGGCGATCAGCGATTCGCGGGTCTCAGGAGCGCCGGACGCACCAGGGTCGCTGACGCGGCAAAGGCGATGATCGGCGTCGCGCTCCACCGCCAGCACGGCGTTGTGGATGGCGTGCACGGTCATGCCGCGACGGTTGAGCTCCACGCGCACCGAATCGACGAGGAACGGCATGTCCTCGTGCAGCACGGCGATGAAGGTATGGGTGGACTGCCAGCCGTGCTCCTCGAAGTCCGGGTTGAAGACCCGCACCTTGGGGGCGTCGGCATCGAACTGCTGGATGAAGTGCCACACCGAGAGGGTCGCGCCGTAGAGGTCGTCAAGGCGTCGGTCGGCGAGATCCTCCAGAGGCACCGCCGCATAAAAGTGCCGGGCGAAGGCCTCGACCGACGCGGCCTTGTCCTGTTCCAGACGGCTCTGCAGCCGTTCCTCGAGCTGCTTGAGGAGGTCCTGACGGCCCTCCTCGTGTGCGACTTGTAGCATCCATCACCTCGACTGCCAGCGGCCGCCTCGTGCGGCCGGATCATTGGACCGAATCGCCGGGCCCGGCCTCGACCAAAGCCCCGCATTGCCAACAGCTTACGCGTTCGACACCGATCACCCCAGCCACATGCCGCTTTCCTCATGACCATGTCGGTTGCGCATCGCCCTTGACATTTCGCCCGGCAGCGAGGTCTGTTCTCGCCGCTAGCGGCGCCGCTCCAGCAGGACACCGCACTCGCAGTGGTGGGTCCAGGGGAACTGGTCGAAGAGCGCGAAGCGCACCACCTCGTGGGTACGGGTGAGGGTCTCCAGGTTGTCGGCAAGCGTATCCGGATTGCATGAAATATAGACGATACGCTCGTAGTCACTGAGTTGACGACAGCTGTCCTCATCGAGCCCGGCCCGCGGCGGGTCGACCAGCACGGTAGAGAAATCGTAGTCGTCGAGGCCGAACTCGGCGACCCGGCGGCCGCCCTTCTCGCCGCGCAGCGCCTGGGAGAACTCCTCGGCCGACATGCGCCCCACCACGGCGTTGTCGACGCCGTTGGCGGCCAGGTTCTCCCGGGCGCTGGCGACCGAGGTGCGCGAGATCTCGGTGGCCAGCACGCGGCGGAAGTTCTCCGCCAGGGCCACGGTGAAGTTGCCATTGCCGCAGTACAGCTCCACCAGGTCGCGTTCGGTGCTGCCGGCGGTGACGTCCCGGGCCCAGGACAGCATCGAACGACAGATCTCGGCGTTGGGCTGGGTGAAGCTGTTCTCCACCTGCTGGTAGACGAACTCGCGGCCGTCGACGCCGAGCCGCTCCCAGACGTGGTCGCGGGTCAGCACCAGGCGCTGCTTGCGGGCCCGGCCGATGATCATGATGTCCAGTGCCTGCTCGAGGGCACGGGCCTCGACCTCCCAGGCCTCGTCGAGCTGGCGGTGATAGATCAGCGTCACCAGCGCCTCGCCGGTCAAGGTGGTGAGAAACTCCACCTGGAACAGCCGATGCCGCAGGGTCGGGTTGTCGAGCAGGCGCTCGCGCAGTGCCGGCATCAGCTCATTGATGCGCTGGCCGGCCACCGGGTAGTCGTCCAGACGCACCACGGTCTTCTGCTTCGGGTCCTCGGGATCGACCTCGAACATGGCATAGTAGAGATCGTCGCCCTCGTGCCAGACCCGGAATTCGCAGCGCTGGCGGTAGTGGCTGGCCGGCGAGGCATGCACTTCCAGCTCGGGTGGAGCGAAACGGGCGAACTGGGCGGTCAGTCGGTCGCGCTTGGCCGCGAGCTGCTCGTCATAGCGGTCGGGGTCGACAACGGGAATGGCCACGGCGGCTCCTGAAAGATGGTCGGTCGAAAGGGATGGTCGAATACGGGCGATGAAAGACGGAAAGCGCGGCACCTTGGGCCGGCCGATGCCTCAGGGCAACACGAGAGCGTGTGTCTCGGAAAAACCGAAGCCGGCGAGCCCCCGGGCCAGGGTCGTGTCGGGGCCGGTGACCCAGCCCCGCTCGACGGCCGGGCGGCGCTGGGGCGCGACGATCACCTGGCCGGTGCGCCGGGCGATGGCGTCACCGGAGTCGACCCAGCGCACCGGATGCGGTACCGCGGCCTCGAGCGCCTCGCGCAGCAGCGGGAAGTGGGTGCAACCGAGCACCAGGGTATCGAGATCCGGCAGCTCGGCCAGCGGCGCCAGCACCCGGCGCAGCACCTCGGGGTCCGGCACCTCGCCGGCCACCAGGCGTTCGGCCTCGCCCACCAGCGGGTCGGCGGCCAGGCGCGTGACCCGGCAGTCGCCGGCGAAGGCCTCGATCAGCCGCGCGGTATAGGGCCGCGCCACGGTGGCACTGGTGGCGAGAAGACCGATATGGCGGCTCTCGCTGGCCCCGGCGGCGGGCTTGATCGCCGGCACGGTGCCCACCACCGGCACCGACAGCCGCTCGCGCAGGGCATCGAGGGCCAGGGTGCTGGCGGTGTTGCAGGCCACCACGAGGCCACAACACCCACTGGCGGCCACCGCCGCCTCGCACACGGCGAGGATGCGCTCTACCAGCCAGGCGTCCTCGCGCACGCCATAGGGCAGCATGGCGTTGTCGCAGGCGTAGGCCAGGACCACGTCGGGCAGGCGGCGGCGAAGCGCCTCGACCACCGAGAGCCCGCCGACGCCGGAATCGAACACCAGCACCGGGCCCGTCATCGGCGCGCCACCACGCACTCGCCCCCCGGCCAAGACGGCACGAGGGGCAAGATCAGGGTGAAGGTGGTCGAGGCGAACATCGGCATCGCAGGCATTCCGTCGAACGATGCGGCGCATTCTACCTCAGCGGGGCCGGGACTCGAAGCCGTCTCCCGGCGGCGACGCAGGGAATCAGGTCACCGGCTCCGGCGCATCGCGCAGCTCGGCATAGAGCTCGGGGTAGGCCTCCTGCAGGCGCTCGAGTTCGGTGGTCGCGCCCTCGGGCAGAGCCTCGGCAAGCCGCTGGAGGTCATCCTCGGAGAAATGCTCGCGAATCAGCGGGAAGAGCAGCTCGCGCTCGTCGCGCAGGTAGGCCCGATGGGCATCGAGATACGCCTTGAGGTCGTCGGCGAAACGATCCATGGGCACTACGGCATCCATGAGAATCATGTCGAGGTCGCCGGAGAGGCGCTTGAGCTGGGCCTTGAGGGCACGATAGTCCTTGGCCAGCCGCTCGGTCACCGCCTCGGTCTCCGGGGCCAGTTCCTGCAGGCGTTCGGAGCAGACATGCTCCAGCGGCTGGCTGAAGCTGTCCTGGTAATCGAGGATATAATCCACGACTTCCCGCACCAGCTGGAAGTTCGGGCGTTCGCCCTCGGCCAGGGTCTTCTGCTTGAGCTGTAGAACGTGCAACATGCGGGCCATGTTGGCATGATCCTGGCGCAGTTGGTTCAGCATGGGCATTGCGGCAGCCTCCTCAATATCGGTCATGGACGGAAGGCACTGGTGTTAGACGCGCCTTCGCCCTCCGGGTTCCTGGCCAATGGCACCGGCCGTCAGGGTTCGCCCACCTCGTTCGGGATCTGGCGATGCCGGGAGCCAATGCCCGACATCGCGTATCCAACATAGCAGCCGTCAGCGAAGGAGTCAGAAATGGACCTGTTCCAGCAGGCCAGCAGCGAGGAGAGCGCCCCCCTGGCCTGGCGCATGCGCCCCCGTCGGCTGGCCGATTACGTGGGCCAGCCGGCGCTGGTCGGCCCCGGCAAGCCGCTGCGCCGCATGGCCGAGGGCGGCCCGGTGCGGTCGATGATCCTGTGGGGCCCGCCGGGCACCGGCAAGACCACCCTGGCCGAGATCCTGGCCGAGGAGTCCGGCGCCCACCTCGAGCGGCTCTCGGCGGTAATGGCCGGGGTCAAGGACATCCGCGCGGCGGTGGACCGCGCCCGAGCCGCCCAGGGTCAGGACCGCCCCACCCTGCTGTTCCTCGACGAGATCCACCGGCTCAACAAGAGCCAGCAGGACGCCCTGCTGCCCCACGTGGAGTCCGGCCTGCTGACGCTGATCGGCGCCACCACCGAGAACCCCTCGTTCGAGGTCAACTCGGCGCTGCTGTCCCGGGCCCGGGTGCACGTGCTGAAGTCGCTCTCCGACGACGACGTGACCGAGGTGCTCCGCCGCGCACTGGTCGACGCCGACCGCGGGCTGGGCGCCCGACACATCACCGTGGACGACGAGGTGCTCGCGCTGCTGGCCCGGGCCGCCGCTGGCGACGCCCGCCGCGCCCTGGGCCTGCTGGAGACCGCCTGCGACTTCACGGTGCAGGAAGGCGACGGCGAGCGCCTGCCCCGCGAGGCACTGGAGGACGTGATCGGCCACCAGGCCAGCGCCTTCGACAAGCAGGGCGATCACTACTATGACCTGCTGTCGGCGATCCACAAGTCGATCCGCTCCTCGCGCCAGGACGCCGCCCTGCTCTACATCGCGCGATTCATCCAGGGCGGCGGCGACCCGCTGGACGTGATCCGCCGGCTGACCGCCATCGCCTCGGAAGACGTCGGCAACGCCGACCCCAAGGCGCTGCCGCTGACCATGGCAGCCTGGGACGCCTACCTGCGGCTCGGCGACTACGAGGGCCAGCGCGCCATCGCCCACGCCGCCGTGCACCTGGCGGTGGCACCCAAGAGCAACGCCGTCGACCAGGCCTGGCATCGCGCCAAGGCGTTCGCCGCCGCCCAGCCGCGCCTCGAGGTGCCCACCTACCTGCGCAACGCGCCCACCAAGCTGATGGAATCGCTGGGCCACGGCGACGGCTATCGCTACGCCCATAACGAGCCCAACGGCTACCCCGCCGGCAGCGCCCACGACTGCTGGCCGGACGACGTGCCCTTCGAACGCTTCTACCAGCCCACCGCCAACGGCCAGGAGAAGCGCTACGGCCAGATGCTGGAGTGGCGGGCCGAGCTCGACGCCCAGGCAGATCGCGGGGAATAGCGGCAAGTCGACCGCCGAAAATCACTCAAGGCAACAGAAAACCCCGAAGGCTGAACCTTCGGGGTTTTCTTTTAGCGCGGCGCTTGGCGGCGCTTAGCGCGACTCGCGGATCACGTCGGTGCCTTCAGGCAGCGTCACGTCGAAACGCGAGTCCTCCACCGAGACGTTCTGCTCGACGTCGTCGAACTCGATGGCGGTGCGCTGGCCGGTGCTGTCGGTCATCTGCAGGAAACCGAGTCGTTCGCCATAGAAGGTCAGCTTGAGCTCCTCAAACAAGGTGTCGGGGCTCTTCGGCACCAGCGCGAAGGTCTCGGCGGTGCCCTGCTGGCTGCTGGAGACCTCGTAGCTCTCGGTCAGCTGGTCGGCGCTGCCGGACAGCAGCAGGGCCGGGGTGTGGGTCACGCGGTCGTCCAGCGGCTGGACAGTGGCCTGCTGGAGGTCGGGATCGTAGAGCGTGACCTCGTCGCCGTCGGAGACCACGATCTGCTCATAGGGGGCGTTCACCTCCCAGCGGAAGCGGCCCGGGCGCGACAGCCACATGCGGCCGCTGGCCTCCTGCAACCGCTGGCCGGAGCCGTCGAGGATCTGCTGGTCGAAGTCGGCGACGTAGGTGTCCAACGGCTCGAGCATGTGCGCCAGCCGCTCGGCGCCTTCGTTGGCCACGGCGGTCAGCGGGGTCAGGGCCACCAGGGCCAGCGCGGCGAGGGATCGTTTCATGGTCATCTCCTGTTTCCCTGAAGGTCGAGAGCATCCTGCCCGGTAAGACTGCACGGGCCGCGACGGGTTGCCTCCCCGCCGCGGCTTGCATGGTGGTTGCACGATCGGCGGCTCAGTCGCCCGCCGGCGGCGGCGCCAGCACCTCGCGGGCGCCGTTGGTGCCCATGGTCGAGACCACGCCGGCCGTCTCCATCGCCTCGACCAGGCGTGCCGCCCGGTTGTAGCCGATCTTGAAGCGCCGCTGGACCGCCGAGATGGAGGCCCGACGGCTCTCGGTGACGAAGGCCACCGCCTCGTCGTAGAGGGCGTCCTGCTCGGCGTCGTCGTCGCCGCCACCGCCGCCCTCGGCTTCGAGGCCGGCCAGGGCGTCGGCGGACACGCCGCCGGAGAGGATCTCGTCGATGTACTCCGGCTCGCCGCGACGCTTCCAGTCCTCGACCACCCGATGCACCTCGTCGTCGTCGACGAAGGCACCGTGCACGCGGGTCGGCATGCCGGACCCGGCGGGCAGGTAGAGCATGTCGCCGTGGCCCAGCAGGTTCTCGGCGCCGCCCTGGTCGAGGATGGTGCGCGAGTCGACCCGGGAGGAGACCTGGAACGCCATGCGGGTGGGGATGTTGGCCTTGATCAGGCCGGTCACCACGTCCACCGAGGGCCGCTGGGTGGCGAGGATCAGGTGGATGCCGGCGGCACGGGCCTTCTGGGCCAGACGCGCGATCAGCTCCTCGACCTTCTTGCCGACGATCATGAACATGTCGGCGAACTCATCGATCACCACCACGATGTAGGGCAGCTTCTCGAGCACCGGCGGCGCCTGGTGCATCTCCCAGGGCTGCGGCTCCCACAGCGGATCGGCGACCTGGGCCCCGGCGCGCTCGGCCTCGTCGAGCTTGGCGTTGAAGCCGGCGATGTTGCGCACGCCCATGGCGGCCATCAGCTTGTAGCGCCGCTCCATCTCGGCCACGCACCAGCGCAGGGCGTTGGCGGCCTCCTTCATGTCGGTGACCACCGGCGCCAGCAGGTGCGGAATGCCGTCGTAGACCGACAGCTCCAGCATCTTCGGGTCCACCATGATCATGCGGACCTCTTCCGGCTTGGCCTTGAGCAGCATGGAGATCAGCATCGCGTTGACCCCCACCGACTTGCCCGAGCCGGTGGTGCCGGCCACCAGCAGGTGCGGCATCTTGCCGAGGTTGGCGACCACGGCGCCGCCGCCGATGTCCTGGCCGAGCGCCATGGTCAGCGCCGAGGCCTCGTGCTGGTAGCGGTCGGAGTCGATCACCTCGCGCAGGCGGATCATGGCGCGGTTGGGATTGGGGATCTCGATGCCCACCGTGGGCCGGCCCGGGATCACCTCCACCACGCGCACGCTCTTGACCATCAGCGAGCGCGCCAAGTCCTTGGCCAGGTTGCTGATCTTGGAGACCTTCACCCCGGCCGCCGGCTTGATCTCGAAGCGCGTGATCACCGGCCCCGGCCAGGTGTCGACCACCTCGGCCTTGACCCCGTACTCGCGCAGCCGCACCTCCAGCAGTTCGGCCATCTCGGCCAGCTGCTCGTCGGTGTAGTTGGGCTCATGATCCTGGGGCGGCGTCAGCAGCCGCAGGCTCGGCAGTTCGCCCTCGGGCTCGGCGAACGCCTCCACCTCGGCGCCCTGGTTCTGCAGGTGCTCCACGGTCCACAGCGTCGGGCCGTCGGGCTCGTCGGTGGCCTGACGCGCCTGCTCGGCGGTCGCCACCTGAGCGGCGGGCGCTTCCTGACGCGGCGGCTCGGCCGCCCGCGAGACGGGCGCGGCCGACGCAGAAGACGACGGCAGCGGCACCTCGTCATCGTCGTCCGGCAGCACCGGATCGGGGATCACCTCCGGCACGCGGCGCGGCTCGGGCCGCTCGGGCGACGGCGTCGCAACCGATTCAGGCTGAGTCTCACGGGGAGCCGCAGGCTCGTAGGACGCCTCGGGCGCCTGGGGCTCGACCGGCTGATTCGGGGCGAGCTCGCGCTCGGCCTGGGCCGAGTGGTCGACCTCGTCATGCGACCAGGGCGGCGCGACCGCCTCGGCCGGGGTGTCCTCGACCGGCGTCCCGGACGACGGCTGCTCGGCCGTCGACGGTGAGGACTCGCGCGTCGGCTCGGCCTCCGGTGCCGGCCCGGGGGACGGAGACAACGCGGGCTCCCAGGACTTGGGTGCCGGCTCTTCGCTCTTCTCCTCGTTCTCTTCGCGCTCTTCGCGCTCGCGCGACACGAACGACTCGTGCCGCGGCTCCCGAGGCTCGACAGCGGCGTCCTCCCGCGGTGCGAAGGCCTGGGGCGACGGCGCGGCGGGCGAGCACGCCGCATCGGGCGACTCACGACGCGGCGTCGGTTCCTCGGCCTTGGGCTCGGGCTCGACCGCACGGGACGGCGTCGGCTCTGCCGGCCGAGCGTTCTCCGCCGATGCAGCCGGCGCCTCGGGCTCCGCAGGCTCGGTGGCGCGCAGCGGCATGGCAGCGACGGGCTCGCCGGCCTCGCGCGGCTCGCCGCGTTCGGGGGACAGCGACAGACGCGGCTCCTGAGCGGTATAGGCCGCCTCCGGGCGCTTGGCCGAAGGCGTGCGCTCGGGCACCTCCCAGGGAATCTCGGTGTCGCCGTCGTCGCCGAAGCCGGGCTCGCGGCGTCCGCTCTCGGCAGCCAGCGCCGGGACGGGCTCGCGACGCGCCGGCAGCCAGCGGCGCCACCAGGGCGCGCGTTCCGGGCTCGCCGCGTCATCACGCTCGGCCCGGGCCGAGTCGTCGGCGCTCTTGCTGTCCTGCGTGCCGTCCTGCGCGGGCTCGGCGTCGCCGTCGCCCGCGTCGTCACGGCCGAAGGCGAAGCGCTCGCTGATGCCGGACCACAGCGAGGTGGCACGCCGGCCCAGCTCGTCCATGATGGTCAGCCAGGACCAGCCGCTGAACAGCGGCACGCCGCACAGGATCGCCACCAGCGCCAGCAGCGCGGTGCCGCCGGCACCGACCAGCGGCAGCAGCGCCCCGACCAGCCCCTCGCCGAGGATGCCGCCGGCCCCGTAGGGCAGCAGGCTCTCGGGATCGTAGAAGTGCAGCGCACCAAGCGTGGTCGAGCCGAGCAGCAGCAGCATCAGGCCGCCGCTGCGCACGGCGAGCGCCGTGGCATCCCATTCCAGGCGCACCTGGCCGGCACGGATCAGCCACCAGGCGGCGAAGCCCAGCATGCCCGGCCACCACAGCGCACTGCCGCCGAACAGCGAATAGAGCACGTCGGCCAGCCAGGCACCGATGCGGCCCATCCAGTTGGCGACCTCGGTCTCGGGGCCACTGCGTGACCAGCCGGGATCGTCGGGCCGAAAGCTGTATAGCGCCAGCAGCAGGAACACGCAGCCCGCCAGCAGCAGGATCACCACGCCTTCGCGCATCGATCCCTGCAAACGCAGGCCGAAGCGCCGGGCCGTTTCCCTGGCCGTCGCTGCGCGTTCGCGCGGCGACGTGGTTGTCTTCTTGGCACTCAAGCGGCCAACCCCCTTGCGCCGAGACGGCGTCTTCCAAATCCAAGGCCAACAATCATACCGAGCCAGCCGCGCCCGTCACAGGGGGCACGCCACGACTTGAGCCGCGCCATCGCGCCGGTCACAC
The DNA here is from genome assembly GCF_003030865.2 of Halomonas sp. SL1. Classification (NCBI taxonomy): domain Bacteria; kingdom Pseudomonadati; phylum Pseudomonadota; class Gammaproteobacteria; order Oceanospirillales; family Halomonadaceae; genus Halomonas; species Halomonas sp. SL1. The sequence continues at coordinate 25,253 of NZ_PYUQ02000008.1, forward strand.
TTGGACTTCCACGCCCCGAGGACGTCCACCCCATGCTGCCCTGGCTCCCCGAGCACCCCGTTCGCTTCCCATCGGTCGAGTCCGCCCTCGACGATCCCGGCGGTCTGCTGGCCGCCGGCGGTGAACTGAGCCCGGCCTGGCTGCTCAGCGCCTATCGCCACGGCATCTTCCCCTGGTACAGCGAGGGCCAGCCCATCCTGTGGTGGAGCCCGGACCCGCGCATGGTGCTGTTTCCCGAAGAGGTCCGGGTCCGGCGCAGCCTGGCCAAGCGGCTGCGCAACGGCGGTTTCACGGTCACCGGCGATACCGCCTTCGAGGCCGTCATCGCCGCCTGTGCCGCACCCCGAGACGACGAGCCCGGCACCTGGATCACTCCGGAGATGGTCACCGCCTACCGCCGCCTGCACGCCTTGGGCGCGGCCCGCTCGGTGGAGGTGTGGCAGGACGAGACGCTGGTGGGCGGCCTCTACGGCATTGCACTGGGGCCGGTATTCTTCGGCGAATCGATGTTCTCGCGGGCGCCCGACGCCTCCAAGGTGGCGCTGGCGTGCCTCGCCCGCACCATGGCCGCCGAAGGCGGCCGCCTGATCGACTGTCAGATGCATACCGCGCACCTGGCGAGCCTGGGCGCCCGGGACATCGCCCGGCGGACGTTCATCGGCTATCTTGATGAGTGGCTGGACGCGATGCCGGAGCCGCAGGGCGACGGGACCCTCGTCTTTCCACCGCCGGCATGGTCGTTCGAACGCCTCGACGCCGCGAGACAGATGCCCCCGGGAGCCACAGGAGGCGGTCACCTTGAGCAGTAACACTCCCCGCCAGCCGATTCGCGATCTGCGGTTCTTCCTGACCGTGCCGCACGCCTGCAGTTATCTGGAGGGGCGTGAGGCCACCACCCTGTTCCTGGATCCCCAGGAGTCACCGGGCAGCGGCGTCTACGACTCCCTCGCGCCACTCGGCTTCCGGCGCAGCGGACGACACCTCTATCGCCCCCACTGCGAGGGCTGCAACGCCTGCATCTCGGTGCGCATTCCGGTCAAGGGCTTCACCCCCAACCGCACCCAGCGCAAGCTCTACCGCCGCAACGCCGATCTCGAGGCCAGGGTTCGCCCGGCGCTGTTCGATGCCGAGCACTACGGGCTCTACGCCCACTACATCCGCACCCGGCACGCCGATGGCGACATGTACCCCCCCAGCCATGAGCAGTACCGCACCTTCCTGACCCTGAATCAGGACTATGCGCGGATGCTGGAGCTGCGCCTCGACGGCCGGCTGCTGGCCGTCTCGGCCTTCGATCAGCTCTCGCACGGCCTGTCGGCCATCTATACCTTCTTCGACCCGGGCGAGGAATTCGACCGCCGCTCGCTGGGCACCTACGCGGTGCTGGCACTGGTGGAACGCGCCCGCGAGCTGGGTCTGCCCCACGTCTACCTGGGCTACTGGATCGAGGAATGCCGCAAGATGGCCTACAAGCAGGCCTTCTCCCCCCTGGAGCGGCTCGAGGGACGCCACTGGCGGCGCCTGATCCCGACCTGACATTGCGGCGCTTTTTGCCTTGACGCCCGGCATGCGGCACAATATCGCGCTATCCTGATCGGCACGAACGGACACTCCGCCACTCGTGCCGCCGTTTGTTATCACCAGCGAGGAATTGCCTATATGGCACGCGAAGACCATATCGAAATGGAAGGCGTCGTCGTCGACACGCTGCCCAACACCATGTTCCGGGTCGAACTCGAGAACGGCCACGTGGTGACCGCCCACATCTCGGGCAAGATGCGCAAGAACTACATCCGCATCCTCACCGGCGACAAGGTCAAGGTCGAGCTGACTCCCTACGACCTGTCCAAGGGCCGCATCGTCTACCGCTCTCGCTAGGCCAGCCTGAGGGCATGCATGAAATGCCCTTCGGCCCCTCCCCGCCAGCACGTCTCCCAGACGCACAACGCCCCGTCCGAAGACAGGGCGCTGATGGGTTGGCGGAAGCGATCGACGCGCCGCTTCAGGGCGCGTCGGCCAGTTCCGACTCCGATGCCAGGTGCAGCTCGCCGTCCTCGACGCTGACGTGCACCACGCCACCGTGCTCGGCCAGCTCGCCGAACAGGATCAGCTCTGCCAGCGGCTTCTTGAGCTTCTCCTGGATCAGGCGCGCCATCGGCCTTGCCCCCATATCGGGGTCGTAACCCTTCTCGGCCAGCCAGTCCCGGGCTTCCTCGTCCACATCGAGCTGCACGCGCTTCTCGTCGAGCTGCGCCTGGAGTTCGATCAGGAACTTGTCGACCACGTTGCGCACCACCTCGGTGGGCAGGGCGTGGAACTGGATGATGCCGTCCAGGCGGTTGCGGAACTCCGGCGAGAAGGTCTTGCGGATGACCTCCATGGCGTCGGTGGAGTGGTCCTGGGTCTGGAAGCCGATCGAACGCCGCGTGGCCTGCTCGACCCCGGCGTTGGAGGTCATGATCAGGATCACGTGACGGAAGTCCGCCTCGCGGCCGTTGTTGTCGGTCAGCCGGCCGTGGTCCATCACCTGCAGCAGCAGGTTGAAGACTTCCGGGTGCGCCTTCTCGATCTCGTCGAGCAACAGCACGCAGTGCGGCTGCTTGGTGATCGCCTCGGTCAGCAGGCCGCCCTGGTCATAGCCGACGTAGCCCGGGGGGGCGCCGATCAGCCGCGACACGGTGTGGCGCTCCATGTACTCGGACATGTCGAAGCGCACCAGGTCGATGCCCATGATGTGGGCCAGCTGGCGAGCCACCTCGGTCTTGCCGACCCCGGTAGGACCGGCGAACAGGAAGCTGCCCACCGGCTTGTCCGGCGCCTTGAGGCCGGCCCGCGACAGCTTGATGGCCGCCGACAGGCCGTCGATCGCCTCGTCCTGGCCGAACACCAGCATCTTGAGGTCGCGGTCGATATTGGCCAGCAGCTTGCGATCGGAGCTGGAGACGCTCTTCGGCGGAATCCGCGCGATGGAGGCGACAACCGCCTCGACCTGGTCGGTGTCGATGGTGTCGACGCGCACCTCGGGCGGCAGCAGCCGCTGGTGGGCACCGGCCTCGTCGATCACGTCGATCGCCTTGTCGGGCAGGTGACGGTCGTTGATGTAGCGATCCGCCAGCCGCGAGGCGCTTTCCAGTGCGGCGTCGGTGTACTTGAGGTGGTGATGCTCCTCGAAGCGCGAACGCAGCCCCTTGAGGATGCGGATGGTGTCCTCCACCGAGGGCGCCATGACGTCGACCTTCTGGAAGCGGCGGGCCAGCGCACGGTCCTTCTCGAAGATGCCGCGGAACTCCTGGAAGGTGGTGGAGCCGATGCAGCGCAGCTCGCCGGAGGACAGCAGCGGCTTGAGCAGGTTGGAGGCGTCCATCACGCCACCGGAGGCCGCCCCGGCGCCGATCACGGTGTGGATCTCGTCGATGAACAGGATGGCGTTGGGCTGCTTGCGCAGCTCGGCCAGCAGCGCCTTGAGACGCTTCTCGAAGTCGCCGCGGTACTTGGTGCCCGCCAGCAGCGCGCCCATGTCGAGGGAGTAGACGACGGCGTCGCCGATCACCTCGGGCACGTCCTCCTCGACGATGCGCTTGGCCAGCCCCTCGGCGATGGCGGTCTTGCCCACGCCGGCCTCGCCGACCAGCAGCGGGTTGTTCTTGCGCCGCCGGGCGAGGATCTGCACCACCCGCTCGAGCTCGTGATCGCGCCCGATCAGCGGGTCGATCTTGCCCATGCGGGCCTGCTCGTTGAGATTGGTGGCATAGCCCGTCAGCGGATTGCCGCCCTGCTCGCTGCCGGCCTCCTCGGCGTCATCGGCCTCGGGCGACGGCGAACTCTGCCCCTGGCCATGACCGGCGACCTTGGAGATGCCATGGGCGATGTAGTTGACGGCGTCCACCCGGGCCACGTTCTGCTGCTTGAGGAAGTAGACGGCCTGACTCTCCTGCTCGGAGAAGATCGCCACCAGCACGTTGGCGCCGGTCACCTCGCTCTTGCCGGAAGACTGCACGTGGAAGACCGCGCGCTGCAGGACGCGCTGGAAGCCCAGCGTCGGCTGCGTCTCGCGATCGGCCTGATCCTCGGGAATCAGCGGCGTGGTGGAATTGATGAAATCCTGCAGGTCGGACCGCAGCTTGTCGAGGTTGGCCCCGCAGGCTCGCAGCACGTCCGCCGCCGAGGCGTTGTCGAGCAGCGCCAGCAGCAGGTGCTCCACGGTCATGAACTCGTGACGCTTGGAGCGCGCCACGGTAAAGGCCGTGTTCAGGGTCAGTTCAAGTTCTTTGCTCAGCATGGCAGTCCCCTTCTCGCCGCTTAGGGCTTGCGTCGGACCCTTCTGGGTCCGGCATCATCAACATCGAGCACAAACATCGGCGTTGCAAGTCGCCCCGCCAACGCTGGCGATTTCCTTACTTCGACACGCCGACGCTCAATCCGTTGCTTCGATGTCGCACAGCAGTGGGTGCTGGCACTCCCGGGCGTACTCGTTGACCTGATGACTCTTGGTCTCGGCGATATCGCGAGTGAAGATCCCGCAGGTCGCCTTGCCCTGGGTGTGCACGGCCAGCATGACCTGCACCGCCTTCTCGTTGTCCATGTTGAAGAACGTCTGCAACACGTCCACCACGAACTCCATGGGGGTGAAGTCGTCGTTGTGCAAGACCACCTTGTACATCGGCGGTTGCGCAAGCTCCGGTTCCGACGACTGCACCGCCAGGTCGCCGTCGCCCTCTTCCTCGGGCCCGGGAGGCCGCGTCATGCCGGCATGAAGCGACGCGCGGTGCGGCGCCATGCCCTCTTCCTTTGTCTTGAACATAAGCATCACTGTCGCTATCGACAAGCCGGGCGCCCCCCGGGCATTCCAACCGTGTTTGGACGCCGGCGAGGCGATCGGGTTCATCGGGATGAATTCACTGTGCCGTCTTTGACCGCCGCCAGCAATGCAACGGCCCCCGCCCGGGAACGGGCGGGGGCCGGAACACGTCGACGACGCGTCTGTCGCGGGTCGGTGGCGCTTAGCGCTCGGCCACCAGCTCCAGGGCCGCGTTTAGGGTGCGGCTGGGGCGCATCACGGCATCGGCCAGCTCGCCGTTGGCGTGATAGTAGCCACCGATGTCGACCGCCTGCCCCTGAACGGCGTTGAGCTCTTCGACGATCACCGCCTCCTTGGCGGTCAGCTCGGCGGCGAGCTTGCCGAACAGCGCCTTGAGCTCGGCGTCCTCGTCCTGGGCGGCCAGCGCCTCGGCCCAGTACATGGCCAGGTAGAAGTGGCTGCCGCGGTTGTCGAGCTCACCGACCTTGCGCGACGGCGACTTGTTGCTGTCGAGGAACTTGCCGTTGGCCTCGTCCAGTGCCTTGGCCAGCACGCGGGCGCGAGCGTTGTCGAAGGTCTTGCCCAGGTGCTCGAGGGACGCGGCCAGGGCCAGGAACTCGCCCAGGGAATCCCAGCGCAGGTGATTCTCCTCGAGCAGCTGCTGGACGTGCTTGGGCGCGGAGCCGCCGGCGCCGGTCTCGAACAGGCCGCCGCCGTTCATCAGCGGCACGATGGACAGCATCTTGGCGCTGGTGCCGAGCTCCATGATCGGGAACAGGTCGGTCAGGTAGTCACGCAGCACGTTGCCGGTCACGGAGATGGTGTCCTCGCCGCGGCGGATGCGCTCGAGGGAGAACTGCATCGCCTCGACCGGGGCCATGATGCGGATGTCCAGACCGTCGGTGTCGTGATCCTGCAGGTAGGCCTCGACCTTCTTGATCAACTGGGCGTCGTGGGCGCGCTCGGCGTCGAGCCAGAACACCGCCGGGGCACCGCTCTCGCGGGCGCGGGACACGGCCAGCTTGACCCAGTCGCGGATCGGGGCGTCCTTGGTCTGGCACATGCGCCAGATGTCGCCCTCTTCCACCGCGTGCTCGAACAGCACCTCGCCGGCCTCGTCGGTCACGCGCACGGTGCCGCCGGCGGGGATCTGGAAGGTCTTGTCGTGGGAGCCATACTCCTCGGCCTTCTGAGCCATCAGGCCGACGTTGGGCACGCTGCCCATGGTGGTCGGATCGAAGGCGCCGTGCTTCTTGCAGTCCTCGATGGTGGCCTGATAGATGCCGGCATAGCAGCGATCCGGGATCACCGCCTTGGTGTCGTGCAGGGCGTCGTCGGCGCCCCACATCTTGCCGGAGTCGCGGATCATGGCCGGCATGGAGGCGTCGATGATCACGTCGCTCGGCACGTGCAGGTTGGTGATGCCCTTGTAGGAATCGACCATGGCCAGGCTCGGACGCTCGTCGTACAGCGCGTCGATGTCGGCCTCGATCTCGGCCTGCTTGTCGGCCGGCAGCTTGGCGATGGTGGCGTACAGGTCGCCGATGCCGTTGGTGGCGTCGAAGCCGACCTCTTCCAGCGCCTCGGCGTGCTTCTCGAGCACGTCGCGGTAGAACTCGTCGACCACCATGCCGAACATGATCGGGTCGGAGACCTTCATCATGGTCGCCTTGAGGTGCAGGGAGAACAGCACGCCTTGTGCCTTGGCGTCGGCGATCTGCTCGGCGACGAAGGCGGACAGCGCCTTGCGGCTCATCATGGAGCCGTCGATCACCTCACCGGCCAGCACCGGGGTGCGCTCCTTGAGCACGCTGACGCTGCCGTCCTGACCGACCAGCTCGATCTTGACCGCGCCGTCGGCGCCGATCACGGCGGACTTCTCGCTGCCGTAGAAGTCACCCTCGTTCATGTGGGCGACGTGGGAGCGGGAATCGGACTGCCATTCACCCATGCGGTGCGGGTACTTGCGGGCGTAGTTCTTCACCGACTTGGGGGCACGACGGTCACTGTTGCCTTCACGCAGCACCGGGTTGACGGCGCTGCCCTTGACCCGGTCGTAGCGCGCCTTGATGTCGCGCTGCTCGTCGCTGGCGGGCTCGTCCGGGTAGTCGGGCAGCGCATAGCCCTGGCCCTGCAGTTCCTTGATGGCCGCCTTGAGCTGCGGCACCGAGGCGCTGATATTGGGCAGCTTGATGATGTTGGCTTCCGGCGTCTTGGCCAGCTCGCCCAGCTCGGCCAGATGGTCGCCCAGCCGCTGCTCGTCGGTCAGGGAATCGGGGAACTGCGAGAGGATACGCCCGGCCAGGGAGATATCACGGGTCTCGACGGAGATGCCGGCGGAATCGGTGTAGGCGTCGATGATCGGCAACAGGGAATGGGTCGCCAGAGCCGGCGCTTCGTCGGTCAGCGTATAGATAATCTTCGGCGTTTTGGACATGTGGCGTAGATCTCTCTGGTCACTGCGGTGCATGAAACGGATCGAAGCGCACACTCTACGATGTCGGCAACACGGGCAACCAGGGCGACCGCCGCTCGGCTCGATCGCCGACACGCGGCATCGGCCATCCCTCTGAGCGGGTCACGCCAGGCCCGGAAAATGACGAGGGCGCTCCGGCGAGCGTCGCGCAGTATACCAGCCCGCCGCCCACGACGCATGGCAGCGATGGTCGCCGATCCCTGCCATCCCGCCGCGCCGAGCGGTAAGATACGCCCATGAGCCGCTTATATCTCTTTCACAAGCCCTACCGGGTGCTGTCCCAGTTCACCGACCAGGGCGACGCCGAGGGCACGCCCCGCGCCACCCTGGCCGACTACCTCGACGTGCCCGGCATCTATCCGGCGGGCCGACTCGACCACGACTCCGAGGGTCTGCTGCTGCTCTCCGACGACGGCGAGCTGATCCACCGCATCAGTCATCCGCGTCACAAGCAGCCCAAGACCTACCGTGTGCAGGTCGAGGGGCGGCCCGACGATGCCGCCCTGGAGGCCCTGCGCCGCGGCGTCGAACTCAGGGACGGCCTGACCCGGCCGGCCCGGGTGCGCCGCCTCGAGGCCAGCGAGCTGCCCGAGCGCGAGCCGCCGCTGGACCCGAAGCGTCATCCCGACACCCACTGGCTGGAGCTGATCATCTCCGAGGGCCGCAATCGCCAGGTGAGACGCATGACCGCCCATGTGGGCCACCCCACCCTGCGCCTGGTCAGGGTGGCGATCGGCCCCTGGTCGCTCGACGGCCTGTCGCCCGGCGAGTGGCGTCGCGAGACCCTGCACGCGCCCGCTCCGCCCTCGAATCGTCGCGACACCGGCCGCCGGGGCAGCGGCCGTCGGAACGGCAAGTCACCCCACGGCGGGAGGACACGCCGATGAGCCGCTGGCATCCCCTCGTCACCGTGGCCACCGTGGTCGAGCGCGCCGGGCGCTTCCTGATCGTCGAGGAAGACCGGGGCGGGCCCCACACGGTCTTCAACCAGCCGGCCGGGCACCTGGAACCGGGCGAGCGCATCCAGGACGCCGCCCTGCGCGAGCTGCGCGAGGAAACCGCCTGGCAGGTGGGTCTCAGCGATTACCTGGGCATCTACGTCTATCGGGCGCCGGACGGCACCACCTTTCACAGCCACGGCTTCTACGGCATGGCGCTGGCCCGGCTGGGCACCGAACTCGACCCGGACATCCTGGCCACCCACTGGGTGACGCTGGAGGAACTGGAGGCGCTGGAACGCCTGGGACGGCTGCGCAGCCCGCTGGTGCTGCGCCGCGTGCGCGACGCCCTGGCCGGGCGCTTCTATCCCATGGACGTGATTCACGAACGGTAGCCGCGCTTCGCGCGGAGCTGGAAGCTGGAAGCTGGAAGCTGGAAGCTGGAAAACAGCGTGTCGCCCTGCACTCCGGCAAGGGGGGGGGCTTCCAGCTTCCAGGTGCGAAGCACCGCTCTTCGAGCTTCCGGCTCGAGTGATGTATAATCCCGCCCCATTTGCGACCACCCCAATCCGAGAGCGTCATGACAGCCACCCAAGGCAAGGTGATCGTCGGCATGTCCGGCGGCGTCGATTCCTCCGTCTCCGCCCTGCTCCTGCTCGAGCAGGGCTATGAGGTCGAGGGCCTGTTCATGAAGAACTGGGACGAGGACGACGGCACCGAATACTGCACCGCCAAGGAAGACCTGGCGGACGCCGAGGCCGTGTGCGCCAAGCTCGGCATCAAGCTGCACACCGCCAACTTCGCCGCCGAGTACTGGGACAACGTCTTCGAGCACTTCCTGGCCGAGTACCAGGCCGGACGCACGCCGAACCCGGACATCCTCTGCAACCGCGAGATCAAGTTCAAGGTGTTCCTCGAGTACGCCGAGATGCTGGGCGCCGAGCGCATCGCCACCGGCCACTACGTCCGTGGCGGCCGCGCCCGCGGCGAGCTCGACGGGGCCGAGCGCCCGCGGCTGCTCAAGGGGCTCGACGCCAACAAGGACCAGAGCTACTTCCTGCACGCCGTGCCCGAGGCGGCCATCGCCCGCACCCTGTTCCCGGTCGGCGAACTGGAGAAGCCCGAGGTCCGCGCCCTGGCCGAGCGTCATGACCTGGTGACCGCGCGCAAGAAGGACTCCACCGGCATCTGCTTCATCGGCGAGCGCCGCTTCCGCGACTTCCTGCAGCAGTACCTGCCCGCCCAGCCCGGCACCATCGAGACGCCGGACGGCGACGTCATCGGCGAGCACATGGGCCTGATGTACTACACCCTCGGCCAGCGCCAGGGGCTCGGCATCGGCGGGCTCGCCAACTACTCCGACGCGCCCTGGTTCGTGGCCGACAAGGACCTCGAGCGCAACGTGCTGGTGGCCGTGCAGGGCAAGCATCACCCGCTGCTCTACACCGACAGCCTGGCCACCGAGCCGATGGACTGGGTCGCCGGCGAGCCGCCGGCCGCCGAGGGCCGCCTCACCGCCAAGACCCGCTATCGCCAGGAAGACGTGCCCTGCCGCTTCGAGACCACCGAGGACGGCGGCGTGCGGGTGCGCTTCGACGAGCCCCAGCGCGCCGTGACCCCCGGCCAGTCGCTGGTGCTTTACGACGGCGACATCTGCCTCGGCGGCGGCGTGATCAAGGCCATCTGGAACGCCGAGGAGGCCGCGCGATGAACGGCACCACGCCCATTCACCGCGCCCCCGACTCCCCCGTCGCGCGCCAGGCCCTGGCGCTGGCCGGGGTCTTCCAGGCCGCCAGCCAGGTCGACCAGCTGGCCCGCACCGGCCAGGTCGACCAGCGCGCCTGGGACACCCTGATCCACGCCACCCTGGACACCGACCCGGCCAGCTTCGAGGCCATCTACGGCGGCCATCCCAACAACCTGCGCCTGGGCATCGAGACCCTCGAGGGCATGCTGGGCCGCCGCCAGGCCAACCCGGTGGTGATGCGCTATGGTTTCTCGCTGCTGATGCTGATGAGCAAGCTGAGAAACGACGCCGACATGATGGACACCCTGGGCACCCGGCTGACCCGCATCCAGGGCCAGGCCGAGCACTTCGGCGAGACCCACGAGAACGTCGTCGCCAGCCTCGGCGAGGCCTACCAGGACACCATCTCCACCTTCAAGAGCCGGATCGTCGTCCAGGGCGATCCCTCGCTGCTGCAGAGCCGCATGATGCCCGAGCGCGTGCGCGCCTGCCTGCTGACCGGCATCCGCTTCGCGCTGCTGTGGCACCAGCAGGGCGGCCGCCGCTGGAAGCTGATGTTCCAGCGCGGCGCCCTCAAGAAGGCCCTGGACGAGCTGAACTGATTTCCCCCACTGATTTCTCCACCACGCCACCCGGAACGCGCCCATGCAGCCCAAGTCACTCCCCCTGACCGCCCTCACCGCCCTTTCTCCCGTCGACGGCCGCTACGGCAGCAAGGCCGAGGCCCTGCGCGAGCATTTCAGCGAGTTCGGCCTGATCCGTGCCCGCGTCATCGTCGAGGCCCGCTGGCTGCAGCGCCTGGCCGAGCAGCCTCAGATCACCGAGGTGCCGCCGCTCTCCGCCGCGGCCACCGCGGCGCTGGATGCCCTGGTCCGCGACTTCTCCGTGGAAGACGCCGAGCGCATCAAGGAGATCGAGCGCACCACCAACCATGACGTCAAGGCGGTCGAGTACTTCATCAAGGAGCGCATTGCCGAGACGCCCGAGCTGCACGCCATCACCGAATTCGTGCACTTCGCCTGCACCAGCGAGGACATCAACAACCTGTCCCACGCGCTGATGCTGCGCGGCGGCCTGGATGCGCTGCTGCCGGTGATGCACCAGGTGGCCGACGAGGTGGCCCGCCTGGCCGAGGAGCACGCCGCTCAGCCGATGCTGTCGCGCACCCATGGCCAGACCGCCAGCCCCACCACCCTCGGCAAGGAGATGGCCAACGTCGCCTACCGGCTGCGTCGCCAGCTCAAGCAGATCGAGAGCGTGGAGCTGTTCGGCAAGATCAACGGCGCCGTGGGCAACTACAACGCCCACCTGGCGACCTACCCGGAGGTCGACTGGGAAGCCAATGCCCGCACCTTCGTCGAGGGCCTGGGCCTGACCTTCAACCCCTACACCACCCAGATCGAGCCGCACGACTACATCGCCGAGCTGTTCGACGCCGTGTGCCGCTTCAACACCGTGCTGATCGACTTCGACCGCGACGTCTGGGGCTACATCTCGCTGGGCTACTTCAAGCAGAAGACCGTGGCCGGCGAGATCGGCTCCTCGACCATGCCGCACAAGGTCAATCCGATCGACTTCGAGAACTCCGAGGGCAACCTGGGGCTGTCCAACGCCGTGCTGGGTCACCTGGCCGAGAAGCTGCCGATCTCCCGCTGGCAGCGCGACCTGACCGACTCCACCGTGCTGCGCAACCTGGGCGTCGGCATGGCCTACGCGCTGGTGGCCTACCAGGCCTCGCTGAAGGGCATCGGCAAGCTCGAGGCCAACCCGGCTCGCCTGGCCGAGGACCTGGACAACAGCTGGGAAGTGCTGGCCGAGCCGATCCAGACCGTGATGCGTCGCTACGGCATCGAGAAGCCCTACGAGAAGCTCAAGGAGCTGACCCGCGGCAAGCGCATCGATCAGGCCGGCTTCGCCGCCTTCATCGACACCCTGGAGCTGCCGGCCGAGGTGAAGGGCGAGCTCAAGCAGCTGACCCCGGCCAACTACATCGGCAACGCCGAGGCCCAGGCGCGCAACCTGTAAGCGTCCGGCCGGTCAGCCGATCAGGGGCGGGCATCGTAGCGATGCGATATCTACCCGGGGACGCTGACACCAGCGCAGCCGCGCGCGTGGCTCGCCAGGGATGGCGAGCCAGCTTCACCCGTGAGGGATTATGTTGTGAAGCGACGCGCAGGCGGCAAGCGCAGTGTCAGGGTTTCGTTCCCGGGATCGCGAGCACGAGGCCCGATCCTTAACCCGCCATGCCCCTCGTCGGCTGGCCCCACATGCTAGTATCCCGACAGGCGCCAATCGGCGCCTGTCGCCGTTTCATCCCTTCGCGAGCGCGAGCCTCATGTCACGACAGTCCCGAGACGAACCCCTCACCCTGCTCGGCGGCCGCACCGCCGCCGACTTTCTGCGCGACCACTGGCAGCGCCGGCCGCTGCTGATCCGCGGCGCCATCCCCGACTTCCAGAGCCCGCTCGAACCCGACGAGCTCGCCGGCCTGGCCTGCGAGGAGAACATCGAGGCGCGTCTGGTCGAGGAGCAAGGCCCTGACGGCCCCTGGCAGGTCAGCCACGGCCCCTTCGACGAGGCCACCTTCGCCCGCCTGCCGGAGCAGGACTGGACCCTGCTGGTCCAGGCCGTGGACCACTACGTGCCCGAGGTCGCCGAGCTGCTCGAGACCTTCGACTTCCTGCCGAGCTGGCGCCTCGACGACATCATGGTCAGCTATGCGCCGCCCGGCGGCAGCGTCGGCCCCCACGTCGACCAGTATGACGTCTTCCTGCTTCAGGCCAGCGGCCAGCGCCGCTGGCAGCTCGGCGGCAGGGTCGACGACGACGCCCCGATCCTCAAGGGCATCGACCTGCGCATCCTCGAGACCTTCGAGGTCGAGGCCGACGCCGACTGGGTGCTGGAACCGGGCGACATGCTCTACCTGCCGCCGGGCTGGGCCCATCACGGCGTCAGCCAGTCCAGTGACTGCATGACCTTCTCGGTGGGCTTCCGCGCCCCCTCCGCCGACGAGGCCGTGACCTCCTACGCCGACTACATCGGCGAGCAGCTGCCTCCCTCGCTGCGCTACGCCGACGCCGGCATGGCGGCGCCCGCCGACCCGGCCGAGCTCGACGACGCCGCCCTCGAGCGCATGCGCACACTGATCCTCGAGACCCTGGACGACCCGGCCCAGCTGGCCCAGTGGTTCGGCCGCGTGATGACCCAGCCCAAGTACGTCGACCAGCTGGTGGCCAGCGAGACGCCCACCGACCCGAACGACCTTGTCGCCGCACTACAGGACGGCGAGACACTGGAACGCCCGCCCGGCTCGCGCTTCGCCTGGCGCGCACTGGACGACGCACGCGCCACCCTGTTCGTCGACGGCGACGGCGTCGAGTGCTCGATCGCCCTGGCCCGCGCCCTGGCGGGCGGCGAACCGGTCGACGCCGAGTTGCTGGCCTTCGACGACGCGCCCCGCGTGCTGACCCATCTGCTCGACGCCGGCAGCCTGGCCTGGTGGAACGACGAAGAAGAATGAACACAGAGGAGTAAGCGCATGAGCACGAGCGTCGAGATCCGCGAGGGCGACTGGCAGACCCTCGGCGAGGCGGCCGGCGAGATCCGCCGCGTCGTCTTCATCGAGGAGCAGGACGTGCCCAGAAACGAGGAATGGGACGGCCGAGATCCCGAGTGCCTGCATTTCCTGGCGCTGGCCGACGGCCGCGCCCTGGGCACCGCCCGGCTGCTGCCCGACGGCCATATCGGCCGCGTCGCCGTGCTCGCCGAGGCGCGTGGCCTCGGCATCGGGCTGGCGCTGATGGAGGCGGCGATCGCCGCCGCACGCCACCGCGGCCTGCCTGCCGCCGAGCTCGCCGCCCAGACCCATGCCCTGGCGTTCTACGAGCGACTGGGCTTCGAAGCCTTCGGCGAGACCTTCATGGAGGCCGGCATTCCGCACCGCAACATGGCGCTGCGCCTCGACGCCTGAGCGTTTTCTCCCTCCCATTTTCCGCCCCCATCGGGAAACCCGACTACAGGAATGGCGATTCCCGCCCCCGTCCTGTAGTCGGACTACAACCCTCGCTGCCCCCAAGGATCAATTGTTGAGCCGCGCCATGCCCGCCCATAGTGATATCCAAGGCGAGCGAGGGACGCCCGGCATCAACAGTTATGCCATGTAGTCGCCGGGCACTTTCCTCTCTCGACGAGGTTCGACCAACACCCTAGAGACAGACTCGGGAAAGCGGACGAACCTGATAGCGCTTCGCGGTCGCAGCATAAGGCTTCGTCGACACCAGACGGCAATCACGCCGGGACGAGAGCGGGCGACCTTCCCCCTGAAGGCAGAGAGGATGGCTCCATGGCAACGTTTCAAGATCAACTCAAGACCCTGACCCAGCTGCGCGAAGGTCAGCGCGGCAAGTGGGACAACATCACGCCCGAGCATGCCGCCCGGCTGCGCGTCCAGAACCGCTTCCAGACCGGCCTGGACATCGCCCGCTACAACGCCCGGATCATGCGCCAGGACATGGCGGCCTACGACGGCGACACCGCGAAGTACACCCAGTCGCTGGGCTGCTGGCACGGCTTCATCGGCCAGCAGAAGATGATCTCCATCAAGAAGCACTTCGGCCAGACCAAGGGTCGCTACCTGTACCTCTCGGGCTGGATGATCGCCGCCCTGCGCTCCGAGTTCGGCCCGCTGCCCGACCAGTCGATGCACGAAAAGACCAGCGTGCCGGCGCTGATCGAGGAGCTCTACACCTTCCTGCGCCAGGCCGACAGCTGGGAGCTCAACCACCTGTTCCGCGATCTGGAAGCGGCCCGCGAGGCCGGCGACAGCGCCAGGGCCGCCGAGCTCGAGGGCAAGATCGACAACTTCGAGACCCACGTGGTGCCGATCATCGCCGACATCGACGCCGGCTTCGGCAACGCCGAGGCCACCTACCTGCTGGCCAAGAAGATGATCGAGGCCGGGGCCTGCTGCCTGCAGATCGAGAACCAGGTCTCCGACGAGAAGCAGTGCGGCCACCAGGCCGGCAAGGTCACCGTCCCGCACGAGGACTTCATCGCCAAGCTCAACGCCGTGCGTTACGCCTTCCTGGAACTCGGCGTGGAAGACGGCGTAATCGTCGCCCGCACCGACTCCCTGGGCGCCGGCCTGACCCAGAAGATCGCCGTCAGCCACGCGCCGGGCGACCTGGGCGATCAGTACAACGCCTTCCTCGACGGCGACGAGATCACCTCCGCGGACGATATCGCCAACGGCGACGTGGTGATCAAGCAGGACGGCAAGCTGGTCAAGGTCAAGCGCCTGGCCTCCGGCCTCTACCAGTTCAAGCCGGACACCGGCGAGGACCGGGTGGTGCTGGACTGCATCACCAGCCTGCAGAACGGCGCCGACCTCTTGTGGATCGAGACCGAGAAGCCCCATGTCGGTCAGATCAAGGGCATGGTGGACCGGGTGCGCGAGGTCTGCCCCGACGCCAAGCTGGTCTACAACAACTCGCCGTCCTTCAACTGGACACTGAACTTCCGCCAGCAGGTGTTCGACGCCTGGGAAGCCGAGGGCCGCGACGTCAGCGCCTACGACCGCGCCGACCTGATGAACGCCGAGTACGACGACACCGAGCTGGGGCGCCAGGCCGACGAGTGGACGCAGAACTTCCAGCGTGACGCCGCCCGCGAGGCCGGCATCTTCCACCACCTGATCACCCTGCCGACCTACCACACCGCGGCCCTGTCCACCGATAACCTGGCCAAGGGCTACTTCGGCGACGAAGGCATGCTGGCCTACGTGGCGGGCGTGCAGCGCCGCGAGATCCGCGAGGGCATCGCCACCGTCAAGCACCAGGACATGGCCGGCTCCAACATCGGCGACGACCACAAGGAGTTCTTCCACGGCGAGGCGGCGCTCAAGGCCGGCGGCAAGGACAACACCATGAACCAGTTCGGCTGATCGCACGCCGCGACGGCACAGCGACAGGACGCTCGGGGAGGCTTCGGCCTCCCCTTTCTCGTGCCCGCTCACCCGACCTCGGTGCACCGCGATGCAGCGCGCCAAGTGCCCCGTGAAGGAGGCCGACAACCTCGCTGCCGTTCCTTAAAGGATGTAGTCGAGTTACAACGCCGGCTGCGCCCAAGGAGGCATGGTCGGTTCTGCCGTACTGCACCATAGTCAAGTCACAGCGCAGGACAACGCGTCGCTACCCCGACCGGCGACCTGCACTGAAAGCTACAAAGAAGGCGCTTTCACGATGATCCAGGCGCCGTAGGCGATGGTCTTTCCAAGCTTGTGACCACTTCGCGACTGCAGCACCGGGCGCTTACCCGGCCCGGCATGAGTAGCAAACGCCCATCACGCCATCGACGATGGCCACCGCACGAGGTGTTACACATGAACTGCATCGAACTGAGCCACCAAGCCGACCTCATTGCCAGCACGTTCAGCAAGCAGGAACTCGCCAAGCTGGTGCTGGCCCTGAAAGGCAACCGGGAATCCCTCCAGCACGCCGTCGAGGTGATCGACACCGTCGACAGCCGCGCGGGCTACTCCCTCGACGATGCCTGGGACGAGGTGCTGACCGGCGACGCGACCCAGCTCGAAGAGGAGTGATGCGGAAAGCGAGACCCCTGGAAGCGGAATGACTCGCCTCCCCGGTGACATGGCATGACTAGCCATTGCCCATCCCGCCCCGCGGGGTGGGTTTTTTCATGCGGCCGGCCCCCCAGGGGCACCGATGTCGTTCGCAGGCGCACCTTTTTGTCTTTCACTGGTCAAACCTCCCGACTACAGGCAGGGTATGGGCACCGGCAAGCCAGAGGCCCGCTGCATCATGCCCTACGGAAGCCATACGGCAGACGCCCACCGCGTCGCTCACCGACTTGCAAGGAGGTTACCCATGAAGCGTTTTCTTCCCATCGTCGCCCTAGGCGCCCTGACCCTGGCGGGCTGCGCCAACACCTCGCCCTACTCGGGCAATGTCTACACCGGCAACCAGGCCAAGGTGGCCCAGAACGTGAGCGTGGGCACCATCACCGCCATGCGCCGGGTGCAGATCCAGGCCGGCGACCAGAACAGCGGCGCCATCGGCGGTCTCGGCGGCGCCGCCATCGGTGGCCTGCTGGGTAACCAGATCGGCGGCGGCTCGGGCCGGACGCTGGCCACCGCGGCCGGCGCCATCGGCGGCAGCGTGGCCGGCAAGAAGATCGAGGACAGCGCCAACCGCACGGATGCCTGGGAGCTCGAGATCCGCAAGCAGACCGGCCAGACCGTGGTGGTGGTGCAGAAGGCCGACCAGCCGTTCCAGGTCGGTCAGCAGGTGCGCCTGATCGGCACCGGCAACAACGTCAGCGTGGCGCCCTACTGAGCCCCGGCGGTTCGACGACGCTCAACGCAAAAGGCCCGCGGCGCATGCCGCGGGCCTTTTCGGTCCAGAGGCGCCGGCTCAGTGGAAATTGGCCTTGCGCATCGCCCAGCACGCCAGCTTGCCACCCACCAGCGCGATCACCGCGATGATGATCAGCGTCAGCAGCAGGTCCACCGGCCGCACGATGGCCGTCGCGGCCAGCACGGCGATGGCCGGGCTCCACACCCAGCGGTCGTCCTCGCTGCGCAGCACGGCGGGAATCAGCTTGTCGAGCCCCGCGCTGACGGAGGCCTCCCAGCGGCTCAGGCACAGGAAGAGGATCACGGCAAAGGCGATCAGCCAGATGACGGTCACGGTCATGGAGGGTCTCCAACAGGGAACGAAGGACAAGGGGAAAAGGTGTCGCAGCAAAGGGTATCCCTGCCTTCGGAAGCACGCAACCACGGGACACGGCGTGAATCGCACTCAGGATCGTACCGGGCAAGCTGAAAAATCTCCTTGCGCCACTGACAGTCCCCGGGAAGCCACGTTACCATGCGCGCACACGCACTCATCGATAGGTTCATCATGCAAATCGCACAGAATTCCGTTGTGGCCTTCCACTACACCCTGACCAATGATGCAGGGGAAGTGCTGGACAGCTCGGAAGGCCGTGAGCCGCTGACTTACCTCCACGGCGCCGGCAACATCATCCCGGGCCTCGAGAAGGAAATGGAAGGTCGTGCGGCTGGCGACAAGCTCCAGGCCAAGGTCGCCCCTGAAGAAGGCTACGGCGAAGTCCAGCCGCAGCTGGTGCAAGAAGTCCCGCGCGACGCCTTCCAGGGCGTCGAGAGCATCGAGCCGGGCATGCAGTTCCAGGCGCAGACCCAGGGCGGCCCGCTGATGGTCACCGTGACCCAGGTCGAAGGCGACACCGTCACCGTCGACGGCAACCACCCGCTCGCCGGCCAGACCCTGAACTTCGACGTCGAGATCGCCGAAGTCCGCGAGGCCAGCCAGGAAGAGGTCGAGCACGGCCACGTCCACGGCGAAGGTGGCCACGAGCACTAAGCTCCCGCCAGCCAGAACGAAAAAGGGGCAGCCTCCGGGCTGCCCTTTTTCATGCCCGAGACGAACGTGCCTGACCACTGAGCCGGCTCACTCCGAAGCCCTCGGCATCGCCTTCAGGGTCAGGTAGCCGCCTGCCAGCCGGGTCGCGGTGGTGATCAGGCAGGCCACCGCGAAGAGACCGGCCAGCAGCGGGAAGTGCGCCGGCCACAGGCAGAAGGCCACCAGCGCCAGCAGCGTCTCGGTACCTTCGGTCAGCCCGTTCAGGTAGTAGAAGGCCTTACGCGGGAAGCGCGGCCGGTCCAGTGCGTGGCGGGCGGCCATGATGGCGAAGGCCAGAAACGACGTGCCGGTGCCGATGAAGGCGAACAGCAGCAGGCTCGCGGCCAGGGCGTTGGCGGCCGGGTCGGCCAGGGCGAAGCCCAGCACCACGGCGGCGTAGAAGACGAAGTCCAGGCCAATATCGAGAAAGCCCCCGGCGTCGCTGGCGTGATCGGTCAGTCGCGCCAGGGTGCCGTCCAGGCCGTCGCCCAGCCGGTTGAGCAGGACGGCGACGAGGGCCGCGCCGTAGGCCTCCATGGCCAGCAACGGCAGCGCCAGCATCCCGACCACAAAGGCCGCGACGGTCACCTGGTCCGGCCGCACGCCGGTCTTGGCAAGCCTGTGCGCCAGCCACTTGAGCGGCCGCTGGGTCAACGGCATGGTCCAGCGATCGAGCATCAGGCCTCCCTCTTCTCGTTCAGACCGTCATTGCCCGGCGGCTCCCTTCCCGTCTCGTCGCGCTCCGCCGTGTCGCGGGCGTTCGACGCCCGCTCCTCGCCGCGCCGCCAGGCGAAATAGCGCTCGAGCCAGGCCAGCAGGCGCGCCGGCTTGTGGGCGTTCTTCCACACCCCGGCGGTGGCCTTCACCGCTTCGCTGCGGGTCGGATAGGGGTGCACGGTGCCGAGCAGCTTGTTGAGCCCGATGCCGTGGGTCATGGCCAGGGTGAACTCGGCCAGCATCTCGCCCGCGCCCGCGCCGACCAGGGTGGCGCCCAGCAGGCGGTCGCGCCCCGGCACGGTGAGCACCTTGACGAAGCCCTCCCGCTGGCCGTCGGCGATGGCGCGGTCGAGTTCGGACAGCGCGTAGCGGGTCACCTCGACCTCGATGCCGCGCTCGCGTGCCTCGCGTTCGTTGAGGCCGACCCGCGCCACCTCCGGGTCGGTGAAGGTCACCGCCGGCAACGCCCGATAGCTGACCCGAAAACGCCTGAGCTCGCCGAACAGGGCATTGACCGTGGCGTGCCAGGCCTGGTGTGCCCCGGCGTGAGTCAGCTGGAAGGGGCCGGCCACGTCGCCGCAGGCCCAGACGTTGGGCAGCACCGAGCGCAGCGTCTCGTCCACCGCCAGGGTGCCGTCCGGAGCGGTCTCGACGCCCAGGGCCTCGAGCCCCAGGCCGGACACGTTGGCGCGCCGCCCCACCGCCACCAGCAGCCGGTCGAAGGGCAGCGTCTCGACGCGCGTCTCCTCCCCCTTCTCCCCTGTCTGGCCGACCTCGATCTCCAGGCCCTGGCCGCCGTCGTCATCCGTCACCACCCGCAGCGCCTTGGCCGTCAGATGCACTTCGACGCCCTCATCGCGCAGCCGCGATGCCACCTCGGCGGCGACGTCCTCGTCTTCCCGCGGCAGCAGCTGGTCGCCCAGCTCCACCAGGCTCACCCGGCTCCCCAGCCGCGCGAAGCTCTGGCCCAGCTCGCAGCCGATGGGCCCGCCGCCCAGCACCAGCAGCCGCTCGGGCAGCGCCTCGAGCTGCCAGAGGGTGTCCGAGGTCAGCGGCTCGGTCTTCTCGATGCCCGGCAACGGCGGCACCCAGGGCGAGGCGCCGCTGGCGATGATCACATGGCGGGCGGTGATCACCCGCTCGCCCTCGCTTCCGAACACGCGAACCCGCCAGGGGTCGTCCAGTCGCGCCTCGCCCTGGACGACCTCGACGCCTAGCCCCTCGTAGCGCTCGCGGCTGTCGTGGGGCTCGATCTCGCGGATCGCGCCGCGCACGTGGCCCATGACGGCGGCGAAATCGACCCTCGGCTTGCCCGCCTCGACGCCATAGCGCGGCGCCCGGCGCACCTCCTCGGCGGCACGCGCCGCGCGAATCAGCGCCTTGGAGGGCACGCAGCCGGTGTTCAGGCAGTCACCGCCCAGCCGGTCGCGCTCCACCAGCGCCACCCGGGCCTTCACCGCGGCGGCGATGTAGCTCGCCACCAGCCCGGCCGAGCCGCCACCGATCACCACGATGTCATGATCGAAGCGCGTCGGCCGGGAGAAGCGCCGCGCCAGCCGGCGCCGCTTGGCCACGCCGATCAGCCCCCGGGCCAGCCAGGGAAACAGCCCGACCAGGGCGAAGGACAGGATCAGCCCCGGCGACAGGATACCGGACAGGGACTCGAGATCTCCCAGCTCGCGGCCGGCGTTCACGTAGACCGCGGTGCCCGGCAGCATGCCCAGCTGGCTGACCCAGTAGAAGGTGGTCAGGCGCATCCGCGTCAGGCCCATCACCAGATTGATGACGAAGAACGGAAACAGCGGAATCAGCCGCAGGGTGAAGAGATAGAAGGCGCCTTCGCGGCGAATGCCGGCATTGACGCGCTCGAGCTGGGCGGCGAAGCGCCGTTCCAGCGGCGCGCGGGCCAGCGTGCGGGCGATCAGCGCGGCCAGGGTCGCGCCCAGGCTGCTGGCGAACGAGATCAGCAGAAGCCCCCAGCCGAAACCGAACAGCGCCCCGCCGAGCAGCGTCAGCAGCGCCGCGCCCGGCAGCGACAGCGCCGCCATGGCCACATAGAGCGCGAAGAACCCCCCGGCCACCGTCAGCGGCTCCGCCGCCAGCCAGGCCTGGAAGCGGGCCTGTTCGGCTTTGAGAGACTCCAGCGTCAGCAGCTGGTCGGCGCCGGAGAGAAAGAAGGCGGCGAAGGCCAGCACGATAAGACACAGCAGCAGCAAGCGTCGCTTGGTCAAGTCGGTCTCCCTGTTCCATGGTGAGGTCTCGCCCCTGAGTCGTCGCCAGGCACTTCCCCTTACACTGGCGGTCAACCGCGTGTAAGGAAAGCCGATCCCGATCGACGACGCTCCATTGCATCCTGGAGGAGGTCCCCATCATGACACTCAACCGCTCGATCCGCCTGCCCGCCCTGCCGCTGCTGCTCGCCACCGCGTTCGCCGGCCCCGCGACCGCCGAGTCCGACAGCACTGCCATCGACGGCCCTGCGAAGGAAAGCGCCGTGTTCGGCGGCGGCTGCTTCTGGTGCGTGGAAGAGGCCTACGACAAGGTCGAGGGCGTGGTCGCCACGACCTCGGGCTTCGCCGGCGGCGAGCTGGAGAACCCCAGTTACGAGCAGGTCTCGTCCGGCGACACCGATCACATCGAGGTGGTGAAGGTGGAGTACGATCCCGAGCGGGTCGACTACCGCACCCTGCTCTATGTGTTCTGGCGCAACATCGATCCCTTCGCCGTCAATCGCCAGTTCTGCGACCGGGGCCGCCCCTACCAGAGCGCCATCTTCCCCGAACACGCCGACCAGCGCGCCATGGCCGAGGCGACCCGCGACGCCATGGCCGAGCGCTTCGGCCGCGAGATCGGCGTCGAGATCCTCGACTTCACGGCCTTCTACCCCGCCGAGACCTATCACCAGGACTACTACGACAAGAACCCGGTGCGCTACAACTTCTACAAGTCGGCCTGCGGGCGCGAGGACCGGCTGCAAGAGGTCTGGGGCGACGAGGCCGAGGCCTACGCCATGCCCTGAGCCGCGGCCTCCTCGGCCGCCCGACGTCGCTCGCCGCGGCGCAGCCGCAGGGCCAGCGTCAGGGTGATCGCCAGCACCAGGGCGCCGCCGAGCAGCACGCCCGGCCAGGCCCCCGCGCGCCAGAACGGCTCGAGCCACAGCCCACCGAGGCTGGCACCGAGGTAGTAGAACACCAGATAGAGCGCCGAGGCGCTGCCCCGGGCGCGCCGGGCCTGGCGCCCCACCCAGCCCGAGGCCATGGAGTGGGCCAGGAAAAAGCCGAAGGCCGCCAGGGTCAGCCCGCCCAGGATGATCGGCAGCGAGGACGCCAGCGTCAGCGCCATGCCCGAGGCCAGCAGCAGCGTGCCGAGCGCCATGCAGGTCGGCGGCGAGGCGCGGCGCACCAGGCGCCCGGACATCGACGAGCCCAGCGTGCCGCCCAGGTAGGTCAGGAACAGCAGCCCCAGCCAGCGGGCGTCCAGCGCGAAAGGCTCGGCCGCCAGGCGGAAGGTCAGGTAGCTGTAGAGATTGATGAACACCAGGAAGTTGAGCCCGCCCAGCAGGTAGGCCCCGCGCAGCTCGGGCTGGCGCAGGTGCCCGGCCAGATCGCCGAGCGCCTCGCCCAGCCGGAAGCGCCGCGGGGTGAAGCCCCGGGACGCCGGCAGCAGCCACCAGAACAGCGCCACCCCGGCGAGCGTCAGGCCGCCGACCCACAGGAAGCTCGCCGAGATCCCGGCCGACTCCGCGGCCCAGCCGCCGATCACCCGCCCCGAGATCCCGCCCAGCGAGTTGGCGGCGATGTAGAGCCCCACCGCCGGCAGCATCGCCGAGGGCTCGAATTCATCGCCCATCCAGGCGATCGCCACCGCCGGCAGCCCGCCCAGCACGAAGCCCTGCACCACGCGCAGTGCCAGCAGCGCCTCGAAGCCCGGCGCCACGGCCAGCGCCAGCGACAGGCCGCCGGCCGCAAGCAGCGTCAGGCGCATGATACCGCCGCGCCCGATGGCATCAGACAGCGGGCCGAACACCAGCAGGGCCGCGGCCAGCGACAGCGTGGCCAGCGACATCGCCAGGTTGGCGACCAGGGTCGAGACCCCGTGGGCCTGATGCAGCGACGGCAGCAGCGGTTGCACCACGTAGAGATTCAGAAACACGAGGAAGGAACCCAGGCTCAGGGCCAGGGTCGCGCGCCACCAGGCGCGGCTGTGAGCGTCGATCATAGGTCCTCCGGGTTGGCCGACCATGATCGAAGGCGCACAATGATAAGCCAAGCAGAAGTTAATGATCGTACTCATCGGATTGTCTTATGGCCCTGCCCTTCGACCTGCGCAGCCTCGGCGTCTTCCTGGCGGTGGTGGACCAGGGCGGCTTCAGCGCCGCCGCCCGCTCGCTGCACCTGGCCCAGTCCGCGGTCAGCCAGACCATCGCCAACCTGGAACATCGCCTCGATCTCACCCTCTTCCACCGCCACGAGCGGCGCATCGGCCTGACCGCCGAGGGCGAGGCGCTGGTCGAGCACGCCCGCGACCTGCTGGCCCGAGCCGAGGCGGCCGAGCTGGCCATGCGGGAGCTGCACGGGCTGGTGAAGGGCGAACTACGCATCGGCATTCCCTCGATGCTGGGCTCCTACTATTTCCCGCCGCTGCTGATGGGCTTCAAGGAACGCCACCCGGGCATCCGGCTGACGGTGTTGGAGGCCGGCGCGCGCCGCCTGCAGCGCATGATCGCCGCGGGCGAGCTGGATCTGGGCGTGGTGATCGACGACGGCGAGAGCCGCCATCTGACGCGCCAGCCGCTGGCGCGGGAGGAGATGGTGGTATGCGTGCCCCGGGAGCATCCCTTCGCCGGGCGGGACCGCGTCACGCCCGAGGACTTCTTCGCCGAGCCGCTGGTGCTGTTCCAGGACGGCTACTTCCATCGCGAGTTCATCGACGCCCTGGCACGGGACACCGGCGCCAGCGCCAACGTCGCCTTCGAGTCGAACCTGATCCCGCTGACCAAGGCCATCGTGCGCCAGGGCTACGGCATCACCACCTTTCTCAGGCGCGTGGTCGAGGAACCGGAGCTGGCGGCGGTGCCCTTCGACCCGCCGGCCTGGCTGGCGCTGTCGCTGGCCTGGAAGGAAGGCGCCTACCTGTCCCGGGCGGAACAGGCGTTCGTGGAATTCGCGCTGGAGAACCGCTGAGTCAAGACCACGGGACGAGGCTCGCCAACATGTCCCAGCCGATGGGCTTTACCGACGACAAGCCTTCGCGAGGGCGCTGTGAACCCATCCCTGGGAGCTACTTTTGCCATCCATGGCAAAAAATCCTCGCTACACCTTGTCCTCGGCGCCCATCACTTCCAAGCGGCCAGGAAGACAGACTCAGCCCTCGCCGCGATCGTACTGGATATCATCGAGGCGGCGGGCCAGATGCACGTCGTCAAGCGGGCGGCGGGCCTGCCAGTAGTAGTGGCGCCAGTAGCGGTTGTCGAGGGAGGATATCTTGACGCCGCGGGAGGTCGAGGCGTGAAGGAAGCGTCCCTGCCCCACGTAGATGCCGACGTGGTGGTAGTAGCCGGGAGGCTGGAAGAACACCAGATCGCCGGGCTGCAGGGCGTCGCGGGTCACCGATTCGCCCTCGCGGACCTGCTGGGTGGTGGTGCGCGGCAGCTCCAGGCCGAAGGCCTCGGCGAAGACGCGCTGGACCAGGGCGGAGCAGTCGATGCCGCGGCGGGTAGTGCCGCCAAGCCGGTAGGGGGTGCCGAGCCAGCGTTCGTGCTCGTCGAGCAGCGCCTGGCGTACCTGGGCCGGCGGCGGATGGCGCAGGCCACGCATCTCGAGAACGGGATTGTCGACCGGCGACATCTGACCGGGCAGCCCCGGCATGTCACGGGCGAAATAGTCGTCCACCGGCGCCTTCGTTCCACCACCGCCGGCACAGCCGGTCAGCAGCAGCAGCGTCATGCCTGCGAGTGAAACGCGACACCGGGT
Organism: Halomonas sp. SL1; assembly: GCF_003030865.2. Classification (NCBI taxonomy): domain Bacteria; kingdom Pseudomonadati; phylum Pseudomonadota; class Gammaproteobacteria; order Oceanospirillales; family Halomonadaceae; genus Halomonas; species Halomonas sp. SL1. The sequence continues at coordinate 50,342 of NZ_PYUQ02000008.1, forward strand.
CGGCATCCCTGTCCTCTTTGCCATCCTTGTCTCTCGATCGCCATCATCGTGCCGGCCGGGCCGGCAATCACGCATCATAACCGGCACAAGGGTTTAATGCAGCTGTCGGCCGTCGCCGGGCAGCGTATCCACGTGCATGGGCGCCCAGTGACGCGGGCGCGCACCGGGGAAATCCAGGCTCGCCCAGGCGCCGGCCATGGGCGGCGCCGCGGACAGCCAGCTCACCAGTGCCTGGCGGAAGCCGCTGAGGAAGGCCTCGCGCTCCGGCGTCTCGCCCATGAAGAAGGAGAAGCCGGCAAGCAGGCCACGGGCGTACTCTTCCCAGCCGCCGTAATGGCGCGCGGCCAGGGTGTGGGCCCGGCCCAGGAAGGCCAGGAAGTCGGCCTCGGTGAGCCAGCCGAGCTGGCGACCGGCGATCGCCAGATCCACCGCCTGGGCCAGGTCCCAGGCGGTCATATCGAGCTCGTTGCAGCCGTCCTCGCCGTCCCGCACACGGATCAGGCGCAGCAGGTGGTTGCGCTCCTCCTCGCTGCACTCGCCGGATTCCAGGGTAGCGATCTCCGAGGCCAATCGTTCGCAATTGAGGGTATAGGGGGCATAGTTGATCTGGTATTCCTGGCGATCGCCCGCCTCCAGCAGGTAGTCCACGAAATCGGCCAGCTCGCCGGCGGTATGCAGGGCGTAGTGACCATCGACCCACTCGCGGATCGAGGCGCACTCGCGTTCGCTCTCAGGCTGGGGCAGGCTCCAGGCCGGGCTGTTCAACGGCCCCACCAGCGCCATGGCGGTGAAGTGCGACAGGCTCGGCCGCGGGCCGGGCTCCTGCCATTCGCCGCTGCTCCAGTCCAGCCAGTGGAAGACGCTGCCGGGATCGTCCTGGTGCCAGCGGATCTCGGCCACCAGCGACGGCTGATCGGGCTCGGGCAGCAGCGCCTCCCACTGTGCCCAGGCCGCGAGCAGGCGCCGCGGGCTGGTGTAGAAACGGCTCAGCGAGCCATGCAGGGCCGCGGTGAGCTCGGACAGCCGCGCGGCGTCGAAGAGCCCGCTGTCCATGGCCATCTGCAGGTGGAAGGCGTACTTCTCGGCCATGTGAATGGTCGCCGCGTGGCGACTGGCCTGGCCCAGGGCATCCCGGGCGGCCAGATCCTGCCTGCCGGGACGGCCGAACGGCGTGGCGGCGGTCGGCAAGGCGCCGTGGGCACCGTCCGCCGCCAGCTGATTGAGATGATGCGCCTGGGCCGGCAACCAGTAGCGCGAGAGCGCCTCGGGGCCTTCGTCGGCGTGCAGGTCGAGGGTCTCGGCGAGGTAGCGGCGGGCGTCCTGCCGACGCGCCTCCGGCAGCATCGGCGCCACGCCCTGGCGCAGCGCCAGCTCCGGCTCGCGCACCGCGGCCAGCGCCAGCACCCAGTGGCGAGGGTCGCGACGCCAGTCGCGCATGGCCCGACGCGAGGCCTCGAGCTGCGCCTCGTCGACGATCTCCGACAGCGGCGTGCGCCAGGGGCTGACCGGCGACTGCAGCAGCAGCGCCCAGTCGACGTCGAAGGCGCCGCGCAGGTCGCGGGCCTCGAACAGGCTGCGTCCGCGCTGGTAAGCCCGGGCCAGCGCCACCCAGTCGCTGTAACGGTGCATGGCCATGTCGGCGCCGTGCAGCGCGAAGTGGCGCGCCTCCTCGTCGTCGAGCCAGCCCATGCACAGGCCGGCCCAGGCCAGATCGATCAGGCGCAGCCAGTCCCAGGCGGCCCACTCCAGGGGCTCGCCGCTCTCAACCAGGGTCAACAGCACCCGGCCGGCGGACTGGTCGCGGGGCGCGAGGCCCTCCCACCAGGCCCGACGTTCCTCGGCCGCCGCCGACAGCAGGCGGGTGGCGTCCAGGTCCCAGGCCTGGCGGTCGCCCTGGGAGGCCAGCCACAGCAGCACCCGAATCAGCTCGTCGCGCCCCTGGACCTGCCAGGCCTCGGTCAGCCAGCCCTCGAGCCCTTGCCAATCGAGCGGCGCGGCCCGGGGCTCGAGCACGGGGCTGAAGGCCGCGCGCAGCCGCCAGACCCGGTCGACCGGATCATCGGGCCACAGCGCCTGTTCAGGGCGCGAATCGGCCAGCCACTCGCGCATCATCTCCCAGGTGACGCCCTCGCCCTGGTGCTCGAGGGCGGCCAGGGCCTCGCAGGCCTCGCTGAAGCCGTCATCGCCCTGGACCCAGCCCACGGCGCTACGCGCCCGGCACAGCGCATCCAGCCACGCCTCCAGGCCGTGATAGCGACTACCAATCTCTTCGGCTAGGCGCTGTGCCCAGGCCCGTGCTCGGGTCTCGCCGAGCCAGCCGGCGGCGCCGCCGAGGGCTGCCAGTTCCAGGGCAGAGAGCAGACGCGCCGGATCGGCCTCACCACCGCCTCCGAATGCCTCGAGCAGCCGCCATCCCAGCTCGCCGCGATCGACGACCCCGAGCCCTTCCAGGCGGGCCGCTGCCACCTCGGCGTCCAGCGTCAGGGGATCGGGGGCGAAGGCCCAATCACACAGCACCAGCTGCTGGGCCCACCAGGCATTCAGGGGATCGACCAAGGCACACCTCGCCACACAAGCAAACGTTCGGAACGGCGCCGAAGCGCCGCGGGAAATTCGGCGACACAGTGTAACGGAAAGCGCCGCCGGCGCCGATGCTCGAAATCACTCGGAGAGACGTCGATCCGGGGCTTGGCGGCGTGTTCTAAATAATGCACACTCGTAAAACATAACGCATCACAAGCTCGCCTTGTGTCAACGATGGCGAGAGACAGCCGAGAGAGTGCCGATGACATCCCCGAGCGACCTGCTGATCGACAAGGCCTACGTGGCCGGCCAGTGGCGCGCCGCCGAGCGACGCTTCCCCGTGACCGACCCCGCCACCGGCGAGGTGCTGGCCGAGGTCCCCGACCTGAGCGCCGACGACGCCCGTGAGGCCGTGGCCGCCGCCGAGGCGGCCTGGCCGGCCTGGCGCCGCCTGGCCGCCAAAGAACGTGCCGCCCTGCTGCGCGGCTGGTTCGAGCGCATCATGGCCCACCAGGAGGCCCTGGCCCGACTGATGACCCGCGAACAGGGCAAGCCGCTGGCCGAGTCCCGCGGTGAAGTCGGCTACGGCGCCAGCTTCGTGGAGTACTACGCCGAGGAAGCCAAGCGCGTGGCCGGCGAGACCCTGCCCGGCCACGGCGCCGACAAGCGCATCCTGGTGATGCGCGAGCCGATCGGCGTGATGGCCGCCATCACGCCCTGGAACTTCCCGCTGGCGATGATCACCCGCAAGTGCGCCCCGGCCCTGGCCGCCGGCTGCCCGGTAGTGATCAAGCCCGCGGAGGCCACCCCGCTGACCGCCCTGGCGCTGGCCAGGCTGGCCGAGGACGCCGGCTTCCCGGCGGGCGTGATCAACGTGGTGACCGCGGCCCGCCCGGCCGAGATCGGCGAGGTGCTGACCACCGATCCGCGAGTACGCAAGGTTTCCTTCACCGGCTCCACGCCGGTCGGCAAGCGGCTGCTGGCCCAGTGCGCCGGCACCGTCAAGAAGGCGTCCATGGAGCTCGGCGGCAACGCGCCCTTCATCGTCTTCGACGACGCCGACCTGGACGCTGCCGTGGAAGGCGCCATCGCCTCCAAGTTCCGCAACGCCGGCCAGACCTGTGTCTGCACCAACCGCTTCCTGGTGCAGGATGGCGTCTACGACGCCTTCATCGACAGGCTGGCAGCTCGCATGGCCGAGCTCAAGGTCGGCAACGGTCTGGACGAGGGCGTGCTCCAGGGGCCGCTGATCAATGACGCGGCGGTGGCCAAGGTACAGTCACACATCGCCGACGCCCTCGAGCACGGCGGACGGCTGGTGTGCGGCGGCGAGCCCCACCCCCTGGGCGGCACCTTCTTCCAGCCGACCCTGGTCGCCGACGTCACCGCCGAGATGAAGGTGGCCACCGAGGAAACCTTCGGCCCGCTGGCGCCGGTGTTCCGCTTCCACGAGGACGAGGAAGCGATCGCCATGGCCAACGCCACCGAGTTCGGCCTGGCCGCCTACTTCTATGCTCGCGACTACCAGCGCATCTGGCGCACCATGGAAGGACTGGAGTACGGCATGGTCGCCGTCAACGAGGGCCTGCTCTCCACCGAGCTGGCGCCGTTCGGCGGCGTCAAGGAATCCGGCCTGGGACGCGAGGGCTCGCGTCACGGCCTGGATGAATACACTGAACTAAAATACGTCTGTGTCGGCGGGCTCTGAGGCCCTATCGCTCTCTCAACAGGAGTCGTCTCCATGAACAACGCACAACTCAACGAGCTCAAGCAGCGCTACGTCGCCAGCGGCGCCGCCAGCCCGGCCACCCAGTTTGCCGACCGGGCCGAGAATGCCCTGATCTGGGACGCCGACGGCAACCGCATCATCGACTTCGCCGGCGGCATCGGCGTGCTCAACATCGGCCATCGCCATCCCAAGGTGGTGCAGGCGGTCAAGGACCAGCTGGACAAGGTGATGCACACCTGCCAGACCGTGATGCCCTACGAGGGGTACGTGAAGGTGGCCGAGAAGCTCAGCCAGGTGACCCCGGTGCGCGGTCACGGCAAGGTGATGCTCGCCAACTCCGGCGCCGAGGCGCTGGAGAACGCCGTCAAGGTGGCCCGCGCCGCCACCGGCCGCGACAACGTGATCTGCTTCACCGGCGGCTACCACGGCCGCACCTTCATGACCATGGCCATGAACGGCAAGGTCGCGCCCTACGCCACCGACTTCGGCAGCATGCCGGGCAATGTCTTCCGCGCGCCTTACCCGGTGCCGAGCGAGGGCGTCAGCGACGAGGACGCGCTGCGCGGTTTGAAGATGGCGCTGAAGACCGACGCCAATCCGAAGGACACTGCCGCCATCGTGCTCGAGCCGGTGCTCGGCGAGGGCGGCTTCCATGCGGCCTCGCCGGGCTTCCTCAAGGCCGTACGCGAGCTGTGCGACGAACACGGCATGCTGATGATCGTCGACGAAGTACAGTCGGGCTTCGGCCGCACCGGCAAGCTGTTCGCCATCGAGCACAGCGGCGTGGAGCCGGACATCATCACCATGGCCAAGAGCATGGCGGACGGCATGCCGATCTCCGCTGTGGTCGGCACCGACAAGGTGATGGACGCCTCCGGCGGCAACTCGCTGGGCGGCACCTACACCGGCAGCCCGGTGTCCTGCGCCGCGGTGCTGGCGGTGCTGGAGGTGTTCGAGGAAGAGCAGATCCTCGACAAGAGCCTGGCCCTGGGCGACAGGCTGGGCGAGCGCTTCACCCAATGGGAGCAGGCCTTCGACTGCGTGGCCAACGGCCGCCACCTGGGCGCCATGGCCGCCTTCGACCTGGTCACGGCCGACGGCAGCCCGGACGCCGACCTGGCCGGCGCGCTGTGCAAGAAGGCGCGCGAGAAGGGGCTGATCCTGCTGTCCTGCGGCCTGTGGGGCAACACCATCCGCTTCCTGATGCCGGTGACCATCGAGGACGAGGTGCTGGAGGAAGGCCTGGGCATCATCGAGGAGTGCCTTAAGGAAGTGGTCGGCAGCCAGGCCGCCGCCACCGCCTGATCCTGCGCTAGCCCCGAACGCACGCCGCCCGGCCAACTGGCCGGGCGGCGTGTTTCTGCGTGACCCTGCGGGTTCGATGGGCGCTGCCGGTCAGGCCTTCTTGACCTTGGCGATCACCCACAGCAATACCACCGCGCCGACGATGGCGGTGACCAGCGAGCCGATAAAGCCGCCGGCCTGAAGCCCCAGCAGGCTGAACAGGAAGCCGCCGACCACCGCGCCGACGACCCCCACTCCGATATTGCCCAGCAGCCCGAAGCCGCCGCCACGCATGATGTTGCCGGCGATCCAGCCCGCCAGCCCGCCGATGATCAACCAGGCGATGATGCTCATGGGTGTCTCCTTTTCCACTTCCTTGGGATGTGCCTGCCAGACTGCCGACATGCGGCGTCATAACGCAAGCTCAGAACGATGATCCGGGCCGGGCCAGGAAGGCCCGCTCTTCCTCGGTGGAACGCCGCCCGAGGGCGGCATTGCGATGCGGATAGCGGCCGAAGCGCTCCAGGATAGCGCGGTGCCGGCGCTCGGCGCGCAGGCTGTCCTCCAGGCCGGGCTGCTCGAACAACCGCGCCGCCTCGTCGTGGACGGCCAGCGACTCGCTGTGCATGTAAGGCATGTAGAGGAAGGCCTGCTCGCGCGCCGCGAGCGCGGCGTCATCCCCGGCGGCGACCGCCTCCCGGGCGAGCGCCAGCGCCTGCTCGTCGGCGGCGAAGGCTTCGGGGCCGTCGCGATGAAGGTGGCGCGAGAACTGATCCAGCACGATGATCTCGGCCAGCCGCCCCGTGGCCGAGCGTCGCCACTCGACGAACTCGCCGCGGCGAGCGGCTGCGTGGATCTCGGCGAACCGGCGCCGCACCTCGGCGTCCAGCTCAGGGTCCTTGCGGAACCACTGCGCGGGCGTCAGCTCGTCGAACCAGAAAGCGAGCACGTCGCTTGCCTTACTGCCTGCCATGGCGTCGCGCCTCCCTGTGGCTGGGCCATGCCCCGTCCCCGGCTGATATGCTCTCAGCATAGCAGCCCGCTCTCGATACCCGACAACGACCGACGCCCCATGACGCCCGGAGCCACCATGACCGCCTATCAGCTGATCTCGATGCTCGGCTATGCCTTCAACATCGTCGGCCTGCTCGTCTGCCTCGGCGGGCTGAGCCTGGCCCGGCGGCCACGGCATCGCTGGCTGGGTCGGCTGCTGGCCGTAGCAGGATTCGCGATCGCCGCGACCCCGCTGCTGGCGCAGCTTTTCGGCTGGGCGGAGCCGACGCCGGCCGGCGTGACGCCGCCTTCCTGAAAAAGAACTACCTACAGTTAGACGAAAGGCGTATGGCGGCGGCAAGGCAGTCCCCTAGACTGCCTCGTCACTGTCGTAATGTTAGCAACATAATCTCTTCCCTCGGCGGCGAGAACGCCAATGAGCGCCAGACGTTAAGGATTTTTCCGATATGCACGCCCTCACCCTCGCTTCCTTCCTGTTCTTTACAGGATTGGTCGCCTTCGTCACCTGGCGGATCACCCGCCGCGACGACCACGCCAGCACCAACGGCCTGTTCCTGGCCGGGCGCAGCCTGACCTTCCCGCTGATCGCCGGCTCGCTGCTGATGACGAACCTGTCGACCGAACAGATGGTCGGCCTCAACGGCGCCGCCTTCGCCGACGGCCTCAGCGTGATGGCCTGGGAAGTGGTCGCGGTCATCGCCCTGGTGCTGCTGGCGCTGTTCTTCCTGCCGCGCTTCCTGAAAAGCGGTATCGCCACCGTGCCCCAGCTGCTGGAGATCCGCTTCGACAAGGGCACCCAGCGTATCGCCAACGTGATCTTCCTGCTCGCCTATGCGGTGATCCTGCTGCCGATCATCCTCTATTCCGGCGCCATGGGCCTGCAGGGCATGCTCGACCTCCACGGGCTGACCGGCATCGAGTCCGATACCACCCTGCTGTGGCTGACCGTGTGGCTGGTGGGCCTGATCGGCGCCGTCTATGCGCTGTTCGGCGGCCTGCGCACCGTCGCGGTGTCCGACACCCTGAACGGCATCGGCCTGCTGATCGGCGGTTTCGTGATCGTCTACTTCGGCCTGCAGACCGTCAGTGACGGCAACGGCGTGCTGGCCGGCTGGGAGATCCTCAAGGAATCCCAGCCCGAGCGCCTGAACTCCATGGGCCGCGAGGACCAGCAGGTGCCCTTCGCCACCCTGTTCACCGGCGTGTTCCTGATCAACGTCTTCTACTGGACCACCAACCAGCAGATCATCCAGCGTACCTTCGCCGCCAAGAACCTGGCCGAGGGCCAGAAGGGCGTACTGCTGACCGGCCTGTTCAAGCTGCTCGGCCCGCTGTACCTGGTGCTGCCCGGCATCATCGCCTACCAGCTGTACGCCGATCAGGGCATCCAGGCCGACGAGGCCTACGGCCACCTGGTGTTCAACGTGCTGCCGCCCTACCTCACCGGCTTCTTCGCCGCGGTGATGGTCGGCGCCATCCTGTCGTCGTTCAACTCGGCGCTGAACTCCACCACCACCCTGTTCAGCCTCGGCTTCTACAAGGGCGTGCTCAACAAGGACGCCAGCGAGGCGCAGGTGGTGCGCGCCAGCAAGACCTTCGGCTGGATCATGGCGCTGATCGCCATGACCATCGCCCCGCTGCTGGCCGGCCAGGAAAGCCTGTTCGGCTACCTGCAGAAGATGAACGCCATCTACTTCATCCCGCTGCTGGCGGTGGTGCTGGTCGGCCTGCTGACCAAGCGCGTACCGGCCATGGCGGCCAAGATCGCCCTGGTGGGCGGCTGCCTGCTGATCTTCGCCGGCTACTTCATCCCGCCCTTCAACCAGCTGCCGCAGGTGATGCACGAGTTCCACTTCGTCGCCTCGGTCTTCGTGCTGCTGGTGGTGGCGATGCTGGTGATCGGCAAGCTGCGCCCGCGGGCCGAGGCCTGGGTCCACGAGGACAGCGGCGCCGTCGACCTGACCCCGTGGAAGGGCGCCGTGCCCGCCGGCATCGCGCTGGTGGTGCTGGTGATCGCCATCTACGCGGCCTTCGCCTGACGCCGCCCCGGCCTTGCCCCGCCGCGACGATGCCCCGCCCCGTGCGGGGCATCGTCGTTTCGGGCCGCGCCATGTCCCGATCAGTGGGAAACGGGTCATTGTGGACACGGCCGCCAGCCGCCAGACTTCAGACATCGTCCCGTTATGGAGCCCGCCGATGCCGGATGCTTCCCCGCCACGCCACGTCGTATTACTGGCCTATCCCGACTGCCAGGCGCTGGACGTCAGCGGCCCCTGGCAGGTCTTCGCCAGCGCCAACGACTGCGCCGGCCGGCGGCTCTACGACCTGGCACTGGTCGCCCGCGCGCCGGGCCCGCTTCGCACCAACGGTGGCCTGGCCATGGTGGCCGACCTCAACTGGGCGGGCCTGGCGGCCCGCGGCGCGCCGGATACCCTGCTGGTGGCCGGCGGCAGCGGCGTCTTCGCCGAGTGCAAGGCCGGGCACCATCTCGAGGGGCTGCGCCAGATGGCCCCGCGCGTCCGGCGCCTGGGTGCCATCTGCACCGGCGCCTTCCTGCTGGCCCGGGCTGGCCTGCTCGACGGCCGCCGGGCCACCACCCACTGGCGCCACGCGGAGGCCCTGGCGCAGGCCTATCCGACGCTGAGCGTCGAGCCGGATGCGCTCTACGTCGCCGACCGCGGCCGCTACACCAGCGCCGGGGTGACCGCCGGCATCGATCTGGCCCTGTCGCTGGTCGAGGCCGACCACGGCGGCGAGCTGGCCAGCCGCGTCGCCCGTGAGCTGGTGATGTTCCTGCATCGCCCGGGCGGCCAGTCCCAGTTCAGCGAAGCGCTCGCGCACCAGCGACGCACCAGCGGCCCGCTGCGCGAACTGCTCGATTCCCTGCACGCCGACCCGGCCGGGGATCATCGCCTGGAGCGCATGGCGGCACGGATAGCGGTCACCCCGCGCCATCTGTCGCGGCTGTTCCGGCGCCACCTCGATACCTCGCCCGGGGCCTACCTGACGCAGCTGCGCCTGGAGGGCGCCCGCCGAGAGCTGATCGACGGCCATCCCGCCCCGCCGCTCGACCGCCTCGCCGCCCGGTGGCGGCTGGGCGGCGCCGAACAGCTGCGCCGCCTGTTCCATCGCCGCTACGGCGTCCCGCCGTCGGTCTATCATGAGCGCTTCGGCGCCCGCACCGTCCCCCTCGAGGAGCCCACCGCATGCCCCTGACCGTCACGCTGCTCTCGCTGTGCCAGGCCCTGCTGGTCAGCGGCAACATCCTGCTGATCGCCGTGTCGCCGCTGATCGGCGCCCAGCTGGCGCCCTCACCGACCTGGTCCACCGCCCCGGTGGCGACCCAGTGGCTGGGCCTGATGTGCGCCACCATTCCCGCCTCGCTGATCATGGCGCGCCTGGGCCGGCGCCGCGGCTTCGTGCTCGGCCACCTGCTGGGGCTTGCCGGCACCGGGCTGGCCGTGGCCGCCCTCCAGGCCCAGGCGTTCGGTCTGTTCCTGCTCGCCACCTGGCTGATCGGCATCGGCATCGGCTTCGGCCAGCTGTATCGCTTCGCCGCGGTGGAGGCCGCCCCCGAGGGCGGCCGCGACCGGGCCATCGGCCTGGTGATGGGGGGCGGCGTGCTGGCGGCCTTCTTCGGCCCCTGGCTGGCCCGCCACAGCCACGCCCTGGCCGAGGTGCCCTACCTGGGCAGCTTTCTGGGCCTCGGCGCCCTCTACCTGCTGGCCCTGGCGCTGCTGGCCGGCATGCGCCTGCCCGAGCCCGGCCGGGATGCTGCCGAGGGCGAGCCGCGCCGGCTGGCCGAGATCGTCCGCCAGCCGGTGTTCCTGCTGGCAGTGGTCAGCGCCATGGTCGGCTACGGGGTGATGAACCTGGCCATGACCGCCACGCCGCTGGCCATGGCCGAGGTCGGCCACGGCTTCGATCACGTGGCCACCACCATTCAATGGCACGTGGTGGCGATGTTCCTGCCCTCCTTCGTCACCGGACGGCTGAGCGCCCGCTTCGGCGCCCCGCGGATGATCGCCGCCGGCTGCCTGCTGCTCGCGGCCAGCGCCCTGATCGCCCAGTTCGACGCGGGCCTCGCCGGCTTCCACACCGGGCTGGTGCTGCTCGGCCTGGGCTGGAACTTCGCCTTCCTGCCCGCCACCGGGCTGCTCACCGAGGCCCACTCCCCGGCCGAGAAGGCCCGCACCCAGGCCGCCAACGAGTTCCTGGTGTTCTCCACCGTGGCGATCACTGCGCTGCTGGCCGGCCCGATGGTGACGCTGCTGGGCTGGGCGAGCCTCAACCTGCTGCTGATCCCGCTGTGCCTGCTGCCGCTGGCGCTGCTCGGCGCCCGCCGCCTTGCCTTCTGGCGTCGCCGCCCGCAGATTAGGGGCTGACACGGATGCCGAGCGACGCCCCATGCCCCGAAACCTGACACGCGACCTGCTCGAGCGTGGCCGCGACCGCCAGCTGCGCCTGGCGGTCACCGGCCTGTCACGGGCGGGCAAGACCGCCTTCCTGACCTCGCTGATCGACCAGCTCCGCCACGCCGGGCTCGAGGCCCGCCTGGACCTGCTGCCCGCGGCGCGGGAAGGCCGACTGCTGGGCGCCCGCCGGGTCGAGCAGCAGGATCTCGGCGTGCCGCGTTTCCCCTTCGACCGAGCACTCGCCGCCCTAGACGCCGACCCGCCGCAGTGGCCGGCGCCGACCCGCGGCATCAGCGAGCTGCGCCTGTCGATCCGCTACCGCCCGAGCCGCCCCGGCTGGATCGGCGGCGACACCCGCCAGCTGACGCTGGACCTGTTCGACTATCCCGGCGAATGGCTGCTCGACCTGCCGCTGCTCGAGCACGACTTCGCCAGCTGGTGCCGGGCCCAGCGCTTCGACGGCGAGCGCGCCGCGCTGTTTGCCGGCTGGCAGCGCGAGGTGGCAGACCTGGACCCGGCCCAGGAAGTCGACGAGGCGCGCCTGGCCGAGATCGCCGAACGCTACGCCGAGGGCCTGCGGGCCGCCCGCGAGGCCGGCTTCTCGGACCTGCAGCCGGGCCGCTTCCTGCTGCCCGGCGAGCTCGAAGGCGCCCCGGTACTGCAGTTCTTTCCCCTGCCGGGGCTCGACGAGGCCGATCCGGCCGTGCTGGCGCAGCTGCCGCCCGAGAGCCTCTACGCCACCCTGGCGCGGCGCTTTCGCCACTACCAGCAGCACATCGTCAAGCCGTTCTACCGCGATCACTTCCGGCGCTTCGACCGCCAGATCGTGCTGGTCGACGTGCTGGGCGCGCTGAACGCCGGCCCCGAGCGCTTCGAGGACCTGTCGCGGGCGCTGACGCGGCTGATGCAGAGCTTCGACTACGGCCGACGCAGCCTGCTCTCGCGGCTGTTCGCCCCGCGCATCGACCGCCTGGCCATCGCCGCCACCAAGGCCGACCACGTGACCCCCGAGCAGCATCCGCGCCTCACCGGGCTGCTCCAGGCGCTGCTGGCCGAGCCGCTCAAGGATCTGCGCTTCGCCGACGTGCCGGTGCGCGCCCTGAGCCTGGCCGCGATCCGCGCCACCGAGGCCCGCGAGGTCGACCACCGCGGCCAGCGCCAGCCGGTCCTGCGCGGCACCACCCTCGAGGGCGAGGACACGCTGCTGTTTCCCGGCGAGGTGCCGGCCACCCTGCCCGACGCCAGCTTCTGGCGCCGCCAGGGCTTCACCTTCACCGCCTTTCGCCCCCAGCCCCGCGCCGGCGGCGCCCTGCCGCACATTCGCCTGGATGCCGCCCTGGAATGGCTGATCGGAGACAAGCTGACATGACCGCGCCCCGTGAATCCGACCCGCACCCCGCGCAGCGCTTCACGCTGGAGACCGAACCCGCCCCGAAGGCGCCCGAAACGCCGGCCCCGGAGCATCTGTTCGATCCGACGCAGGCCCATCATCCACTGACGCCGGCGGAGCCGGACGCCGCTCCCGGCGAAAGCGAGGCCGCCGTCACCGCCGGCCTGGCGCCGCCGAAGCGCCGCCGCTGGGGCCTGCTCGGGCTGCTGGTCGCGGGGCTCGGCCTGGGCGCCGGCGAGCTCGCGCTGTCGATGCCCGCAGCGCTGGTCGAGGGCGACTGGCTGGGCCTCGGCTGGGGGCTGCTGGGCCTCGGCGCCATCGGCCTCGGCGGCGGTGCCCTGGCCCGGGAGCTGTGGCGGCTGCGTCGCCTTCGCCGCCACGAGCGGCTGCGCGAGACGCTCGGCGCGCTGCCGGAGGCCTCCAGCCGCCAGGCACACTCCACCGCCGACCAGCTGCGCCGCCAGCTAGGCCTGGATGAGGACCATCCGCACTGGCAGGCCTTTCTCGCCGCCCATGAGCCCCACCACGACGGCCGCGAGACCCAGGCCCTACTGGCCCACCACCTGCTGGCCCCCCGGGACCGCGAGGCGCGGCGGCTGATCTCGCGGATGAGCGGCGAGACCGCGGTGATGGTGGCGCTGAGCCCGCTGACGCTGGTCGACATGGCGCTGGTGGCCTGGCGGCACCTGTCGCTGATCGACCGACTCTGCCGGCTCTACGGCCTGGAGCTCGGCTATGCGGCGCGGCTGAGGCTGTTTCGCCAGGTGCTGCGCGACATGGCCTTCGCCGGCGCCAGCGAGCTGGCCAGCGAGGCCGGCATGGAATGGCTGTCGCTGAACCTGGCCGGACGCCTCTCGGCGCGAGCCGGCCAGGGCATGGCGGTGGGCCTGCTAGGGGCACGGCTGGGGCTGCGCGCCCAGCGGCTGACCCGCCCGCTGGCCTTCGACGAGGCCGAGCGGCCCCGCGTCGCCGACCTGCGCCGCGAGCTGTGGGGCAGGATGCGGCGCCTGGAGCGTCGCGAGCAGGACGACAAGCGTTGATGAGGATCATCCCAGGCGGCCCGATGGGGTCTAGGCTGTAGGGTATGCCCCCGGCCATGCCAAGGAGAGATCCCATGTTCCACACCATCCTCGTGCCCATCGACGGCTCCGAGCACTCGCGGGTGGCGCTGTGCGTCGCCTGCAAGCTGGCCCGCCAGGAGGACGGCCAGCTGATCCTGCTGCACATTCCCGAGGCCCTGCCCCACGAACCGCTGCTGGTCTGGGGCATCGGCGCGGTGCCGATGGAATCGACCCTGGAGAAGCGCGACGAGGTCGGCCAGGCCCTGCTCGACCACGCCACCGAGGAGGCCAGGACCCTGGGCGTCGAACAGGTCAAGCCGGTGCTGACCCGCGGCGACCCCAGCCAGAAGATCCTGGCCGCCGCCGAAGAGCACGGCGTCGATACCATCGTCATGGGCAGCCGCGGCCTCGGCGATCTCAAGGGCCTGGTGGTGGGCAGTGTGTCGCACAAGGTCAGCCACGGCGCCGACTGCCGGGTGATCACCGTCCACTGACCCTGGCCGGCAACGGGCCATCCGGCGATCGGACGGCTAGGCTGAAGGGGCGGTATTCTCAGTCCCGGAGGTGCTGGCCATGTTTCGAACGATCCTGGTGCCCGTCGACGGCTCGTCACACGCCCGAAAGACGCTCTCCCTGGCCTGCCAGCTGCTGGCAGACCGCCAGGAGGCCTGCCTGCTGCTGCTCCATGTGCCCGAAGCCGCGCCCCACGACCCGCCGATGATGTGGGGCGTGGGCAGCGAGGCCGCGGCCGACTCCCGGGACGAACGCGAACGCCGCGCCCGGCAGCTGCTCGACACGGCCGCGGAGGAGGCCCGCGACCGGGGCGTGCGCCACGTCGAGCCCGAGCTGCGCTTCGGTGACCCCACCCGCACCATTCTCGAGCTGGCCGATGCCCGCAACGTGGATGCCATCCTGATGGGCAGCCGCGGCCTCAGCGACCTGCGCGGCCTGATCACCGGCAGCGTGTCGCACAAGGTCAGCCATGCGGCGGAGTGCAGCGTGGTCACCGTGCACTAGACAAAGGCAGACCCGGAAGGCGCTCCGGCAAGCCGGCCGGGGCGCTCACCGCGAACCCGCACGCCGTGCCAGGGCCTCCATCACGGCCTGGCAGGCCCCCATGGCGTGATAGTCGACCTTGCCCGGCGGGCTCTTGAGGTCCGAGTAGCGCCGATTGTCCGGCGTCAGCACGCGATACCAGCCGCCGTGGCGATGGTCGATCAGGTGGCGCCAGCTGTAGTCCCACAGCCGCTCGTACCAGCGCCAGTAGACCGCCCGGCCGGTGCGCACGCCCAGCAGCGCCGCGGCCGCCAGGCTCTCGGCCTGCACCCAGTCATACTTGTCGCCGTCGCTGAGCCGCCCCGCCGGATCGAGGCCGGCGACCAGCCCGCCGTGGGTGCGATCCCAGCCCGCCGCCACGCTGGACAGGAACAGTCGCTCGGCGGCGGGCAGCAGCCAGGGCTCGGGGCGATGACGCTCCAGCATCACCAGCAGCTTGGCCCACTCGGCCTGGTGGCCGACCTGATAGCCCCAGGGACGGAACAGGTGAGCGGGCTCGTTGCGGTGATAGTCCCAGTCGGGCTGCCACCGGGCGTCGTAATGCTCCCAGATCCAGCCGTCCCGATGGTCGCGGCCGGCCAGCGTGAGGGCCCGGGCGATGGCCAGCGCTTGGTCGAGATAGCCACTCGCTCCCGTCGCCTCGAAGGCGGCGAGCAGGGCCTCGCAGCCGTGCAGGTTGGCGTTCTGGCCCCGATAGGGTGACAGCCGCCAGTGACGGTCGGCCTCATCGGCGAAGCGCTGCCAACGCGACTCCCAGAAGCGCCGCTGCAGCAGCCGATGGGTGGCCTCGAGACCGTGCCGGGCCTCGTCGATGCCGGCCCGCAGCGCTTCGGCGTAGGCCAGCAGCACGCAGACCAGTCCGTAGCAGTGATGGGTGTCGTCCTCCACGATCCCGCTGTCCAGCGTCCAGGCATAGCCCTGGGTCGCCGTCTGGAAGTGCGCCTTCTCCAGATAGGCGAGCCCGTGGCGCACCCAGTGGCAGTATTCGTCGCCGCCGCCGTGACGGGCGTGGCGGGCATAGGTCACCACATAGCGGGCGCTGGAGACCAGGTGGCGATGGTCGTGATCGAGGATGGCGCCGTCATCGAGCAGGTAGTGGTAGAAGCCGCCGTGGGGATCGATGGCGCGGGGATGATAGAAGGCCATGGTGCGGCGGACCTGGGTCTCGAGAAAGGCCGGATCGTGGACGTTCATGGCGCCTCCCGACGACGTGTTCCTCAAGGATGGCCGCCCGGCGCGAGACGGGCGATACCACCATGGTGGCAACGCCCTGTCTCTCTCGTTCGTTCTCCTGCCCCCGCCTAGAGGGCGAAGCGCTCGGCCAGATGGCGCGCCACGGCCGCCTCGTCGTGATGGCCGATGCGACGCGCCCCGGGCAGGCGCGCGTCCAGCTCGGGATGGCCGTTGGCCATGATGTGGGCCTCGCCGGCCAGCGCCAGCATCTCGGTGTCGTTGAGGTTGTCGCCGAACGCCAGGCAGCGCTCGGCGGGGAGATCGAGCCGGCCGAGCAGCGCCGTCAGCGCGGTGCCCTTGTTGACGCCCTCGGCCATGATCTCCAGCGAGTTGCCCATCGAATAGGTCACGTGCAGCCGCTCGCCGGCGCGGCGACGCACCTCGCCCTCGAGCTCGGCCAGGTGCCCGGGCTCGCCGATGTAGAGCACCTTGCCGACGCCCTCGGCGGCCAGCCGCTCCGGCGCCACCACTCGGTAGCCAAAGCCGGTGTGGGCATGCAGCGCCAGCAGCGTCGGCGCCTCGGCGTCGATCACCCACTCGTCGTCGTGATAGAGGTTCAGGCGCACGGCGTCGGGGCGCGGCAGGTCGATCAGCTCCCGGGCCAGCTCGGCCGGCACGTGGCGCGCCTCGAGCAGGCTGTCGTCGGGCGCGTGGGTGTAGGCGCCGTTGGTGCTGATGATGTGGGCGTCCACCCCCAGGCGGTCGCGAAACGCCAGGATGTCGCGATAGTGGCGCCCCGAGGCCAGGGCGATGTGGTGGCCGCGCGCCGCCAGGGCGCGCAGGGTGGCCACGGTATCGTCCGCCAGGGCGTGATCCGCGCCAAGCAGGGTGCCGTCGAGGTCGCTGACGATGAGATGGGCCGACATGGGCGGCGCCCTCCGCTGCAAAGAGTGTGCGCCCATTCTATCGGCTCCGCGTCGCGGGCTCATCCGGCCTCGCCACACCCCCGGCGACGATTGCTCGCCGCCCGATTGGCGCCGGCTGGCGGAATCCGTATAGTGACCCCCCTATCCCGCCAATCGATCGTGACCATGCTGCAGAACAACTCGGCGCTTGCTCAGCTCAAGCAACAGATCCGCGACAACACGCCCCGCGTCGAAGGGGTCATCAAGGCCACCGACCGCGGCTTCGGTTTCCTCGAGACCGACGACGGCGACTCCTACTTCGTGCCCCCCCCCGCCATGAAGCAGGTGCTCCACGGCGACCGTGTCGAAGCCATCCTCCACGAGGAGGGCGAGAAGAAGTCCGTGGAGCCGGACACTCTGATCGAGAGCGGCATGGAACGCTTCATCGCCCGCGTGAAGAAGCGCGACGGGCGCCTGTCGGTGATCCCCGATCATCCGTCGATGAATGCCCCGCTGAAGGCCCGGGTCAAGCGCAGCCTCGACGAGGCGAGCCTCGGCGAAGGTGACTGGGTCGTGGTGCGCCTGGTGCGTCACCCGCTCAAGCCCGAGGACCGCGGCTTCTTCACCCAGATCGATGAGCTGGTGGCCAAGACCGACAACCCGGCGGTGCCCTGGCGGGTGACCCTGGCGCGCCACGCCCTCGAGCAGGAATGCCCGGACGCTGGCGACGACTGGCCGCTGCGCGACGAGGGCCTCGAGCGCGAGGACCTGACCGCCGAGCCGTTCTTCACCATCGACGGCGAGAAGACCCGCGACATGGACGACGCCCTGCGCGTCGAGCGTCGCGAGGGCGGCGGCTGGACCCTGAACGTGGCCATCGCCGACCCGACCGCCTACGTCGAGGAAGGTCACGCCGCCGACCTGGAGGCCCGCACCCGCGCCTTCACCGTCTATCTGCCGGGCCAGAACGTCACCATGCTGCCCGAGGCGCTGGCCGATGACCTGTGCTCGCTGTGGGAAGACCGCGACCGCCCGGTGCTGGCCTGCGCGCTGAACATCGAGGCCGACGGTAGCCTGGGCGAGTACCGCTTCTTCGCCGCCACCGCGCGCTCCCACGCCAAACTGGTCTACGACAACGTCTCCGACTGGCTCGAGGGCCAGGGCGACTGGGCGCCGTCCGAGGCCATCGGCGAGCAGCTCGAGGCGCTGCGCGAGCTGACCGAGGCCCGCGCCGACTGGCGCGCCAAGCACGCCCTGGTGTTCAAGGACCGTCCGGACTACGTGTTCGACCTCGACGAGGCCGGCAACGTGCTGGGCATCCGCACCGAGGAGCGCCGCATCGCCAACCGCATGATCGAGGAATCGATGATCGCGGCCAACGCCTGCTGCGCCGACCTGCTGAGCCAGCACGTGGGCCACGGCATCTTCAACGTCCACCGTGCCTTCGAGGCCGACAAGGCCGAGGCGGCCCAGGAATTCCTGGCCGGCCAGGAGATCCAGGTCGAGCTTGAGGCACTCACCGAGCTGCCCCGCTACAGGGAGCTCAAGCGCGAGCTCGAGGGCCGCGAGGATGCCTGGCTGGACGCGCGTCTGCGCCGCTTCCAGGGCTTCACCAACATGTCCGCCCAGCCCGGTCCGCACTTCGGCCTGGGGCTCGACGCCTACGCCACCTGGACCTCGCCGATCCGCAAGTACGGCGACATGGTCAACCACCGCCTGATCAAGCGCGTGCTCAAGGGCGAGCAGGCCCCGGCCGAGGCCAGCCAGGCACTCACCGAGCAGCTCACCGAGCGCCGCCGCCTCAACCGCCTGGCCGAGCGCGACGTCAAGGACTGGCTCTACGTGCGCTACCTGACGCCGTCCGCCGAGGCGGGCGAGAGCTTCGAGGCCGAGATCATCGCCATCAACCGCGGCGGCATGCGCGTGCGCCTGACCGCCAACGGCGCCACCGCCTTCGTCCCGGCCCCGCTGATGCACAGCGACCGCGACAAGGTGGCGATCGACGACAAGGACGGCCGCATCCAGATCGAGGGTGTCGAGCGCTACAAGCTCGGCGACGTGATCCGCGTGGCCCTGACCGAGGCCCGCGAGGAGACCCGCTCGCTGGTCGGCCGCCCGGCCGAGTAAGCGCCCTCCCCGCGCGATCCCTCGCACGCAGAACGGCGGCCCTCGGGCCGCCGTTTTGCGTTTCAGAGCCCCGCTTCCGTACTCCCGTGCTCGCGTTCCCGGCCCATGTCGTCGAACTGTCGCAAAGCCCGCGTAACGTGATGGTGGAACCATCGGCCCGCGCGGGAGGGACCCTTTGCATATCGCCGACGTCACCATGTTCCACGCCCCCTCGAGCGGCGGCGTGCGCACCTATCTCCAGGCCAAGCACCGCCGGATCGCCGAGACTCCCGGTCTGCGCTCGACCCTGCTCGTGCCCGGCGCCGAGCGCGACGCCCTCGACGACTGCCATACCCTGCCGGCGATGCGCCTGCCGCTGGGCCAGGGCTACCGCTTCCCGCTGCGCCGCGCCCCCTGGCGCCAGCGGCTGCTGGAGCTCGCCCCCGACCTGATCGAGGCCGGCGATCCCTACGTCACGCCCTGGGCTGCGCTGGAGGCCGGCCAGCGCCTCGGCGTGCCGGTGGTCGGCTTCTACCACTCCGACCTGCCGCGGCTGATGGGCGATCGCTTCGGCGGCGCGGTGCGCCGGCGCCTGGAGCGCTACGTGCGCGATCTCTACGGCCGCTTCGACGGCGTGATGGCGCCCTGCCGGGCCATGGCCGAGCGACTGGCCGAGTGGGGCGTGGAGAACGTGCGCGTGCAGCCGCTGGGCGTCGACCTCGACACCTTCCACCCCGACCGCGCCGATCCGGACTGGCGGGCCTCGCTGGGGCTGCCCGCCGACACCCGGCTGCTGGTCTTCGCCGGGCGCTACTCGAGGGAGAAGAACGTCGACGTGCTGCTGCGCACCCTCCGGCGCCTGGGGCAGCCCTATCACCTGCTGCTGATGGGCCCGGGGATGCCGACCCGAGTGCCCGACAACGTGACCGTCATCTCGCGCTACTGCGATCGCCGCGAGGTGGCCCGGGCGCTGGCCAGCGCCGACGCCATGCTGCACGCCGGCACCCGCGAGACCTTCGGCCTGGTGGCGCTGGAGGCCATGGCCTGCGGCCTGCCGGTGGTGGCCGCCCGGGCCGGGGCGCTGATCGAGAACGTGCCGCTGGGCGGCGGGCTCCTGTGCACGCCCCACGACGACGGCGCCATGGCCGAGGCGGTCGAGGCCCTGTTCGACCACGACGTCGCTGCCGGCGGCCGGCACGCCCGCCGACAGGTGGAGCGTCGCTTCCACTGGAACCTGGTGATCGACGACCTACTCGGCTACTACGCCACCCTCATGCCCGGCGAGCGCGCGGCGCTGAGGCATGGCTGAGCGTCGCCGACACTACGGCGGGTGGCTGGCCGCGGCGCTGGTGCTGGCCCTGGCGGTGCCGCTGATGATCGGCGGCCGCGATGCGCTGACGGCGCTGGGCGACTTTCCGCCGGGCAGGCTGGCGGGGATGCTGGCGCTGGTGGTGCTGTGCTGGAACCTCAACGCCCTGAGACTGAGGCTGCTGCTGGCCGGGCGCGCCGGCCCGCTCGGCCAGCGCGGCGCCCTGGGGATGGTGATGGCCACCGAGTTCGCCATCTGCGCCACCCCGGGCGGCAGCGGCGGGCTGCCGACCCTGCTCGCGCTGCTGGCCCGACGCGGGCTGCGCCCCTCCCGGGCCTCGGCGGTGTTCATGGTCGACCAGTGCTGCGACCTGCTGTTCTTCCTGGCCGCGCTGACCGCCCTGGTGCTGGTGTCGCTGGCCACGGCCGTGCCCTGGCCCCATCAGTGGCTGCTGGTCGCCGCCATCGTCGCCCTGCTCCTGCTGCTGGCGACGGGGGCGATGCTGATCCGACATCTGCCGGCGCTGCTGCGCCGTCTAGGAGCATCGCGGAAGCGGCGCCCTCGCCTGGCCCGGCGACTGCTCGGCTTTCGCCAGGCGCTGGTCGCCACCCTGGCCCTGCCCCGCCCGGTGCTGATGCTGGCCATGGCCAGCTGCGCCGCCCACTGGCTGACGCGCTACAGCCTGCTCTACCTGGCGCTTGCCGGCCTGGGCGCCGACGTGGCCTGGATCTGGGCCTTCCTGGTGCAGATGCTGTCGATGGCGGCCGGCCAGCTGAGCCTGCTGCCCGGCGGCACCGGCGCCGCCGAACTCGGCACCGGCATGCTGCTGATCCCGCTGGTCGGCCAGGCCACCGCCGGGGCCGCCATCGTGATCTGGCGCTTCGTCACCTTCCACTGCTACCTGCTGGCCGGCGCCCCGGTGTTCCTGGCCATGATCGGCCTGCCTCGACGCCGCGGCACGCCTGATGGCGACCGGGCCGGCTGAGCTGGGCGGACTGAAGCGATCCGGCTCAGTCGGCCCGCATGGCCCGGGCCAGCATGTCGGTCACCGGCTTGGCCAGGTAGCTGGCGAAGGTGCGACTAGCGGTCTGCAGCCGCACCTCGGCGGGCATGCCCGCCTGCAGCCGCATCGCTTCGGGCATCGACTGACGCTCCGCCTCGCTGACCCGAACCCGCACCTCGTAGTAGCGCTGGCCGCTGCGCTCGTCGGTGAAGCTGTCGGCGGACACCCGCTGCACCGTGCCGTCGAGGAGTTTCGAACGGCGACGGTTGAAGGCACTGAAGCGGATCTCCGCCGACTGGCCGGGATAGACGCCGTCGATGTCGCGGTCGTCGACCCGGGCCTCGACCACGAAATCCCCACCGCCCGGGACGATCTCCAGCAGCGTGGTGCCGGGCTCGATCACCGCGCCGCGGGTATGCACCGCCAAGCCGACCACGGTGCCCGCGGCCGGCGCCTCGACGACGGTGCGGCGACGCTGGTCGCGCAGCGCGGTCATGCGCTCCTCGGCGTCGGCGATCTGGCGCCGGGTCTCGCGCAGGCGCTCGCCCACCTCCTGGCGGAACTCCTCGACGCGCACCCGCTTCTTCAGGTCGTTCTCGCTGATCTGCGATCTCAGCCGCGCGATCTCGGTGCGATGCTGTTCGATCTCGCCCTGGTACTGAAGCACCTCGCGCTCCAGCTCTCTCAGCCGGCGATTGTCGCCCAGCCCGTCCTTGAACAGCGAGCGATAGGCCTCGGCGTCCTCACGCAGCGAGGCGAGCTGCTCGCGGCTGACCCGGATCATAGCCTCGCGGCCCTCGATGCGCTGACGCAGCTGCTCGCTCTGCTCCTCAAGCGATGCCAGCGCTCCCTCCAGGGCCTCGCGCCGCGACAGGAAGAGCCCGCGCTGCACCGCCTTGAGCTGCGCGATGCGCGGCGAGTCGGCGTCGGCCAGCTCGTCGGGAAACGTCAGACGCTCATCGCCGGCCTGCTCGGCCATCAGCCGGGTCTCGGCGGCGCGATTGATCAGGAACTGCGAACGCGCGATCTGCAGCCGCGACTCGACCTGGGTCGGGTCGAGCACCAGCAGCGTCTGCCCTTCCTCGACGCGATCGCCCTCCTCGACCGCGATGCGTCGCACGATGCCGCCCTCGAGGTGCTGCACCGTCTTCTTGAACGAGGCCACCTCGACACGGCCGGGGGCGATCACCGACACGGCCAGCTCGGCCGAGACCGCCCAGCCGCCGAAGCCGAGCACGCAGACCAGCACCAGCGCCAGCCCCGCGAGGCGATGCCGGCGGTCGTCGACCGGCGGCCGAGGGTCATCATGAGTCGGCTGCATGGGCGCCTCCCTGACCGGTCGCTTCGCGGCGTCCCTGTCGCCGGGTCGCCATTCGCTCCAGCACTCGATCCCGCGGGCCGAACAGCGACACCCGGCCGTCGTCCAGCACCAGCAGTCGGTCGACCCGCTTCAGCACGCCACTGCGATGGCTGATCACCAGCAGGGTCACGCCTTCCCGCCGCAAGGCCTCCATGGCCTCGGCCAGGGCCTGTTCGCCGCGATGGTCCAGGTTGGCATTCGGCTCGTCGAGCACCACCAGCACCGGATCGCCATACAGCGCCCGCGCCAGGCCGATGCGCTGGCGCTGGCCGGCGGAGAGCAGGCCACCGCCCGGCGCCAGCCAGGTATCGTAGCCCTCGGGCAGCCGCAGGATCATGTCGTGCACCCCGGCGCGGCGCGCCGCCGCGATCACCCGCTCGCCATCGACCTCGGCGAAGCGGGCGATGTTCTCCGCGATGGTGCCGGCAAACAGTTCGACGTCCTGGGGCAGGTAGCCGAGGTGTGGCCCCAAGGCTCCACGATCCCAGCGCGCGATATCGGCGCCGTCCAGCCGCACGCATCCTTCCTGGGCCGGCCACACGCCCAGCGCCAGGCGCGCCAAGGTCGACTTGCCGGCGGCGCTGGGGCCGATGATGCCGACCTGCTGCCCCGAGGCGATATCGAGATCGATGCCGGCCAGGATGGGCCGTCGTCCGCCCGGCGGCCCGGCGGTCACGCCCTCCAGCGTCAGCCGCCCGCGGGGAGCCGGCAGCGACATGGGAGGCGCGAGCGGCGGCGCCTCGCGGAAGATCGCCTCGAGACGACGATAGGCGGCCCGGGCCGCGACGACGCTGCGCCAGCTGCCGACCAGCTGATCGACCGGCGACAGCACGCGGCCCAGCAGGATGGAACCGGCGATCATCATGCCGGCGCTGATGCGCTCTTCGAGCACCAGCCAGGCACCGAGCCCCAGGATCATCGACTGCAGCAGCAGCCGCAGCGCTCGGGTGAGGCTCGACAACATGGCCGCCCGGTCGCTGGCCCTCGACTGCTGCCACAGCCCGCGGCGATGATGCGACAGCCAGCGCCCGGCGATGCTCGGCAGCATGCCCATGGCCTCGAGGGCCTCGGCGTTGCGCAGGTTCTCCGCCGCCCGCTGACGGGAGGCCGCCATCTCCTGCTCGGCCCCCTCCAGCCAGCCACGGGTGGCCTTTTCGCTGGTGACCACCAGCGCCAGCAGCGACAGGCCGGCCACGGCAGCGAAGACACCGAACCAGGGATCGAACAGGAACAGCAGGGCCAGATAGACCGGCACCCAGAGCACATCGAAGAAGGCCAGCAGCGCACCTCCCGCCAGCCCCTGACGCAGGCTGGCGAGATCGTCCAGCGGCCCGGCCCCCTGCCCGCCCGCCTGACGCAGACCGCGACGGAACATCGCCGCGTGCAGGGGTTCGACGACCCGCTCGTCGAGGCGATTGGCGAGGCGCACCAGCACGCCCGCTCGCACCCACTCCAGCCCGCCGATCACCACGAACAGGAAGACCGCCAGCAGCGTCAGCATCAGCAGGGTCGCTTCGCTGCCCGAGGTGATCACACGGTCGTACACCTGCAGCATGTACAGCGCGGGCGTCAGCAACAGCACGTTGAGACACAGGCTGAAACCCGCCACCCACAGCAACGACCCACGGCACGCCTGGCGCGCGCTCTCCAGCGGCGTCTCGGCATCCTTCCGGCCCTTCCCTCGCCCGCTCAACACCTCAGTGGCTCTCCCATGCCATGGTCCGTCCTCACTTATCGGCCGCTATATTGACGCTATTTTTTGCTTATACAACACTAAAAATGGCGCCCATGTAGCGCCGGAACCCGAAAAATAACCGTCATCAAACCCTCACTTCAACCCATGGGATTCGTCTCAAGATGACGACAGAGAAATTTAGGAATTTCGATAAAAACCTATCGATAATTCAGGGTATTAATACCCTAAATCTTCGCCACCTCATGACAAGGGGATTCAATAAATGAGTTCGACAATCGAGGTAGAAACTTCGACCTCCGCCGAGGAGCTCGAGAGCCTGATACGGGAAGCCGATTCGGGCACGACCTTCCAGCTTTCCGCCGGTGAATTTCGCTTCGATGATTCGATTACCATCGAACGCTCCGATATCTCCCTGATCGGTGCAGGATCCGGCGAGACGCGTCTGACCTTCACCGACGAGGCACTTTCACGGGATGACGACCAGGCGATTCACCTGGACGGCAGCGATAACACCGGCATCGGCACCCTGTCGTCGGATGCCGACAGCGGTGATCGACGGCTGACGCTGAATGACAGTTCCGACCTGTCCATCGGCGATACCATTCGCATCTGGCAGGACAACGACGACGCCTTCTTCGACGACATCGGTGACAGTTCCTGGCGCAAGGTCGAGTACGCCGAACTGCGAACCAGCATGGCCAGGATCACCGATATCGACGGCGATCAGGTCACGCTTGACCGGGGCGTGCGATTCGATTTCGCGGAGGGAGACACCCAGGTGGAACGCCTGGAGAGCGTCGATGACGTCACCCTGGAGGGCTTCAGCCTGCACTTCGAGCTGGGCGAGGCCGACCCGTCGCACTTCGAGAACGCCAGGGACGATCTGAGCGGCTATCACGCCGTACATCTCGAAGGCACGGTGAACGCCCGGCTCGACGACATTCAGGTCATCGAGGGGCCCTCCACCGCCTTTCGTTTTTCCCGTGCCCTGGACACCAGAGCCGAGGATCTCGAGGCCCATGGCGCCTTCAACAAGGGAAGCGGCGGCAACGGCTATGCCTACGAGCTGCACGAGAGCTACGACGGCGTCTTCACCGGGCTGGAGGACAGCGGCATGCGCCACGGCCTGCTGTTCGCCTCCTGGCGCTCGTCGGCCGGCAACGAGGTCGAGATCGCTTCCACCGACCGCGATGTGAACTTCCACGGCGGCCGGGATCACGACAACAGCGTCCACGTGCGGCAATCGATCCGCGATCCCGAGGCGGACGCGCTGTCACCGGCGCTCTACGTCAACGAGGACGGCGAGAGCTTCGGTGCGCCGACCGATCCCGACGCCAACGAGGCTGTCTTCGACTACCTGATCGGCACCCGTCGCTCGGACGAAGTACAGGGCTCTGATGACGGCGTCTACCTGAACGGTGGCCTGGGCCATGACCACCTCCGAGGCGGCAGCGGCAACGACCTGCTCCAGGGTGGGCCGGGCGACGACTGGTACGACGGCGACGATCGCCTGGACGGCGGCGAAGGCGTCGACACCGCGCGCTATACCGGCGGCATCGACGATCACGAGATCGCGATGTCCGATGACGGCGTGATCATCACCGGCAAGGGCAGCGAGGATACCCTCACCGACATGGAGTTCGCGGTCTTCGGCGATGGCATCACCCTGCACACGGCATCGGGCAACCTGTTCCGCGGCGACCCCATCGACGCGCCTGAGCCCGGGGAGATCCTCGACGGCGACGGGATCAGGCCCGCCATCCTGGAGGACGACGCCGAGCTGCTGGTGACCGGCAACGTCACCAGCCAGTGGTCCTCGGGCTACGTGGCCGAGGTCTTCATCGAGAACGTCTCCGATGACGACATCGTCGATCCGCAGGTCGGTTTCGACCTGCCCGCCGATCTCGACACCCTGTGGAACGGCGTCGTCGCTGAAGCCGACGGCGGCTATCGGGTGCAGGACAACAACGCCAACACCCTGTCCCCGGGGGACGCCTGGCGCTTCAGCTTCAAGGCCTACGGCGATGACGAGCTGCCCGCCGAGATGAGCGCCGAGACCGGATCGGGGCAGTCCCTCGAGGTTCAGGTACTTGGCCTGGGCAACACCAGCGTGGAGGAAGTGGCCGGCTAGTACCGCCTCGCATTCCCCTCTCTCTATTCCGCCCCCCGCACGCAGGGAATCCAACGGATTCCCTGCCTCATGCCGGGTACGCTTGATCATCTCTTCGCCGTACCAAGTTTCTTGCCCGTCAGGATATGGCATAGTAGTCACAAATCATTACAAAGCCGTCCTCCGGACCTTCGGGCGGAATTGCGCAAGGAACTCCATCAATGGCCCAACGCTGGGGACTGCGTGGCCAGTCCACCCTCACGCTGCTGCTGGCCTGCCTGCTGGCGCTGATACCGGCGCTGCTGATCGGCTGGCAGGCCGTCGATGAGGCGCGTCGCCACTTCGCCACCCGCTACGCCGAACAGTACACCCTGCTGCACATGCAGGAGATTCTCGCCCCGGTCTCCCGTGAGCTGGCCCTGGCGCGCCGCTTCGCCGACTCGGTGGTCACCCGGGAGTGGCTGGATGCGACGGACGACGTCGAACGGCGCGATCGCTTCTTCCGCGAGGCCGAGGGCTTTCGCGATCAGTTCAGCGGTGACGCCTACTTCGTGGTCGACCATGACAGCGGCGACTACTACTACAACGACGCCGAGGCGCCCGAGAGCCGTCAGCCTCGCTATCGGCTGTCGCCCGACGATCCGGAAGACGCCTGGTACTTCGATAGCATCGCCAGCAACGCCAGCTACAACATCAACGTCAACGTCGATGGCAAGCTGGGGCTGGCCAAGGTGTGGCTGAACGTGGCGATACGCGATGGCGACCGGGCACTGGGCATGGCCGGCGGCGGGCTCGACCTGAGCCGCTTCCTCGACGACTTCCTGCGCGACAGGGCCCCCGGCCTGACGCCGATGATCGTCGACGACCGTGGCGCCATACAGGCGCACCCGGACCGCGATCGGCTGGCCCTGAACTCCGCCACCCAGCGCCGGCTCGATGGCGACGTGCCACGCCTTCAGATGCTGGTCGACGACGCGGCCCAGCGCCAGCGGCTGGAGGATGCCATGCTCGAGGCGCGGCGCCGCCCCGGCACGGTGCAGCAGCTCGACCTCAACCTCGAGGGTCGGCCCCGCACCCTGACGCTGGGCTACCTTCCCGAGCTGCAGTGGCTGTTCGTTTCGGCTCTCGATCTGGAAAGCGCGCCGGTGTTCGAAGGCCGCTGGTTCTGGGCGCTGCTCGGCGCCCTGGCACTGGTGCTGACCCTGCTGATGGCCGGTGTGGCCTACGGCATCGAGCGACTGATCCTCGGCCCGTTGCGCCGCCTGCAGCATTCCGCCCAGGCCATCGCCGACGGCGACTACGCCAGCCACCTGCCCACCGAACGCGGCGACGAGATCGGCGAGCTGTCGCGGGCCTTCGCCCACATGGCCGGACAGGTGGAGCGGCACACCCAGGAGCTCGAGGCCACGGTCCGGCACCGCACCCGGGATCTCGAGGCCACCAACGCCGAGATGGCCGCCGCCCAGCGCCAGATCGACGCCTCCCTCGAGTACGCCAGCATCATCCAGCGGGCCATCCTTCCCCGCCATCAGCTGGAGACTCACCTGGCCGGCCATCAGGCCGTGCTGTGGCGCCCGCGGGATCAGGTCGGCGGCGACATCTACGTCTTCCGCGCCACCGAGGCCGGCTACCTGATGGGCGTCATCGACTGCGCCGGCCACGGCGTCCCCGGCTCGCTGATGACCATGCTGGCCCGGGCCATCGTCGACCACGCCATCCTCAAGGTCGGCGCCGACGACCCGGCGGCCATTCTCAACGAGACCGACCGCCAGAACCGCGCCACCCTGCAGCGCGAGAGCCTGCCGGCCTCGATCGCCACCAACATGGACATGGGCCTGGTGTGGGTCGAGCGCGACGCCGGGCGCCTGACCTTCGCCGGCGCCAAGATGTCGCTCTACGCCAGCGACGGCGCGCATCTCGAGGTACATCCTGGCGGCAAGCGCGCCCTGGGCCAGAAGCGCACCATGGTGCACGAGAACCACATCATGCCGCTGCGCCGGGGCTGGACCTACTCGCTGTGTTCCGATGGCTTCCTCGATCAGGCCGGCGGCGAACACGGCTTCGGGTTCGGCAACCGCCGCTTCGAGGCCATGCTCAAGCGCCATGCTGACGCCACGCTGGATGACCAGATCGCCGCCTTCGAGGCGGAGCTGGACGCCTACCGAGGCGATCACGCCCAGCGCGACGACATCACCCTGCTATGCTTCCGCTTCGACACGCCACCCGATGACGGCGCGCTCGCTCACGCCTCGCCCACCTGACCCGGAGACGTCATGGATCTGCTGACCCTGCGCGACACCTACCTTCAGCAGCGCATCATGCTGTGCTTCAACGGCCCGATCTCGCGCAGCCTGATCGAGGAGATCGGCCATGCGCTGCGCAACTACCTGAACAGCCAGTCCGCCGCCCCTTCCTCGGCCATGGACGTGTTCGCCGTCTACATCGAGATGACCCAGAACATCCGCCACTATGCTCGCGAGCGGGGCTACGGCGAAGAAGATGCCACGGCCACGGTCGCCGTGGCCCGTGACGAGGATGGCCGCTATCTGGTCTCCGCCGGCAATCTGGTGGAAGACGCCGACGGCCAGCGCCTGGTCGAAGCCGTGGAGAGCCTGGCCGGGCTCGATGCCGTCGAGCTCAAGCGTGCCTACAAGCAGCAGCTGCGCCGCCCCCGCGACGAGGCCGCGCCGAGCGGTGCCGGCCTGGGACTGATCGACATGGCCCGCAAGTCATCGCGCCCCCTCGAGGCCTCGCTGCAGCCGCTGTCCGCCGGCCGCAGCTTTCTCAGCCTGACAGCCACCATCTGAACGGTCTTTCCCCATGAGCCAAGATCTGACTCTCCCCGGCAGCGCCTCCACTCCCGCCATCCAGAGCGACTGGCAGGCAGGCCGGCTCACGATGCAGGGCGATTCCTATCCGGAGAATTCCTTCGATCTCTTCGACCAGGTCATCACCTGGGTCGAGGCGTTCCTGGGGCAGGAAGCACGCCCCCTGAGGCTGGACCTGCAGCTCGTCTACCTCAACACCAGCTCGGTCAAGGCGATGATGGACATCTTCGACCTGCTCGAGGAGGCCCACGAAAGCGGCCGCGAGGTCGGCGTCGAATGGCGCTACGACCCGCGCAACGAGCGCATCGCCGAGCTGGCCGAGGAGTTCAAGGAGGACTGCAGCTATCCCTTTGCCATTCGCCCGCTCGAGGTGAGCACGTGAGCGCCCGGGACGAGGCCCTGCTCGCCGAGGTGGCGGCGCTGCTGCAGGACGACGCCCATGGCGACCACCCGCTGCACGAGGCGCTACGACGCCTCTATCATCACTATCTGGCGCAACGCGAGCGGCTGGAGCGAATGATCGCCATCGCCGACGGCTTTCAGCAGGGCGCCCAGGAGGACCTGCACGCGACCCGCCAGCAGCTGGAGCGACAACAGCGGCGACAGCGCAAGCTGTCTCGCATCGCCGACCGCTTTCAGGACTTCCTGCTCGAGCGCAACCAGGAGCTCGAGGACGCCTCTGGGCTGGACCCGCTGACCGGACTTTTCAACCGCCGCCGTCTCGACGAGCAGCTGGTGACGCTGGTCTCGCGCGCTATCCGGCATGACCGTCCCCTGAGCCTGGCGATAATCGACATCGATCATTTCAAGAGCATCAACGACCGCTATGGTCATGCGGCCGGCGACCGGGCGCTGGTCGCCCTGGCCGGCGCACTGACGAACACGCTGCGCGGTGACGATCTCTGCGGCCGCTGGGGCGGCGAGGAGTTTCTTGTGGTGCTGCCGGACACCCGCCTCGACCAGGCCGAATCGCTGCTCGTCCGGCTCGGCGAGCGGCTCCGCCATCTCGACCTGGCACTGGACGACGCGCACCGCCCGACCACCGTGACCGCCAGCATCGGCGTCGCCGAGCACCGCCCCGCCGAAGCCTACCAGGACACCATCCGCCGCGCCGACCAGGCACTGCTGAGCGCCAAGGGCGAGGGGCGCGACCGCACCCGCCGAGCGAGCTGAGCCCCTCACCCAGCCACTCGCCGCGATCACGAAAAAGGGCACCCCGAAGGGTGCCCTTTGCGCATCGCGTCGCGAAGGCAGCGGCTTACCAGCCGGTGGCTTCCTTCAGCGCGTCGCCGATCTCGGCCAGGGAGCGCACGGTCTTGACGCCCGCCGCCTCGAGGGCGCCGAACTTCTCGTCCGCAGTGCCCTTGCCGCCGGCGATGATGGCGCCGGCGTGGCCCATGCGCTTGCCGGGAGGGGCGGTGACGCCGGCGATGTAGGACACCACCGGCTTGGAGACGTGCTCCTTGATGTAGGCGGCCGCCTCTTCCTCGGCGGTGCCGCCGATCTCACCGATCATCACGATGGCTTCGGTGGCCGGATCCTTCTCGAACTTCTCGAGGATGTCGATGAAGGTGGAGCCCGGGATCGGGTCGCCGCCGATGCCCACGCAGGTGGACTGGCCGAAGCCGTGGTCGGTGGTCTGCTTGACCGCCTCATAGGTCAGGGTGCCGGAGCGCGACACGATACCGACCTTGCCCGGCTTGTGGATGTGGCCCGGCATGATGCCGATCTTGCTCTCGCCCGGGGTGATCACGCCGGGGCAGTTCGGGCCGATCAGGCGCACGCCCAGCTCATCGCACTTGACCTTGACGTCGAGCATGTCGAGGGTCGGGATGCCCTCGGTGATGCACACGATCAGCTTGATGCCGGCGTTGGCGGCCTCGAGGATGGAGTCCTTGCAGAAGGCGGCCGGCACGTAGATCACGCTGGCCTCGGCGCCGGTCTGCTCGACCGCTTCCTTGACGGTGTTGAACACCGGCAGGCCCAGGTGCTCCTGGCCGCCCTTGCCCGGGGTCACGCCGCCGACCATCTGGGTGCCGTAGGCGATCGCCTGCTCGGAGTGGAAGGTCCCCTGGCCGCCGGTGAAGCCCTGGCAGATGACCTTGGTGTTCTTGTCGATCAGGATGCTCATTACTTGCCCTCCGCTGCCTTGACGACCTGCTGAGCCGCGTCGGTGAGGCTCTTGGCAGCGATGATGTTCAGACCGCTGGAGGCCAGCTTCTCGGCACCCAGCTCGGCGTTGTTACCTTCCAGACGCACCACGACCGGCACGTTGACGCCCACCTGCTCGACGGCACCGATGATGCCCTCGGCGATCATGTCGCAGCGCACGATGCCGCCGAAGATGTTGACCAGCACGGCCTTGACGTTGTCGTCGGACAGGATGATCTTGAACGCTTCCGCCACGCGCTCCTTGGTGGCGCCACCGCCCACGTCCAGGAAGTTGGCCGGGCTGCCGCCGTTCAGGTTGACGATGTCCATGGTGCCCATGGCCAGGCCGGCGCCGTTGACCATGCAGCCGATGTTGCCGTCCAGGGCCACGTAGTTCAGGTCCCATGCCGCGGCCTCGGCCTCGCGGGAATCCTCCTGGGAGGGATCGCGCATGGCCTGCAGGTCCGGGTGACGGTACAGGGCGTTGCCGTCCAGGTTGATCTTGGCGTCGAGGCAGTGCAGGTTGCCTTCCTCGGTGATCACCAGCGGGTTGATCTCGAGCAGCGCCAGATCCTTGTCGTGGAACAGCTTGGACAGGCCCAGGAAGATCTTGGTGAACTGCTTGACCTGTGCGCCTTCGAGGCCCAGCTGGAAGGCCAGCTCACGGGCCTGGTACGGCTGGGCACCGACCAGCGGATCGATCTCGGCCTTGAGGATCTTCTCCGGAGTTTCCTCGGCGACCTTCTCGATCTCGACGCCGCCCTCGGTGGAAGCCATGAAGACCACGCGGCGGGTGGCGCGATCGACCACGGCACCGAGATAGAGCTCGCTGGCGATGTCGGTGCAGTTCTCGACCAGGATCTTGGCGACCGGCTGACCGTGCTCGTCGGTCTGGAAGGTCACCAGGTTCTTGCCCAGCCACTGCTCGGCGAAGGCCTTGGCCTCGTCGGCGCTCTTGACCAGCTTGACGCCGCCGGCCTTGCCGCGGCCACCGGCGTGGACCTGGGCCTTGACGACCCACATCTCACCGCCGATCTTCTTGCAGGCTTCCGCCGCTTCCTCGGGGGTGTCGACGGCAAAGCCCTTGGAGACGGGCAGACCATAGTCGGCAAACAGCTGTTTGCTCTGATACTCGTGAAGGTTCATCGATTCATGCCATTGGTTGCATGTGACTCGAACGGTAGTCGCCCGGGCGCCGGCTCGGCGCAGCGCGGCGGCTACCACCGCTCCCCTCCGATGCATGGCCGGAAGGGACGCGCCG
The DNA here is from genome assembly GCF_003030865.2 of Halomonas sp. SL1. NCBI lineage: Bacteria > Pseudomonadati > Pseudomonadota > Gammaproteobacteria > Oceanospirillales > Halomonadaceae > Halomonas > Halomonas sp. SL1. Next base: position 82,716 of record NZ_PYUQ02000008.1, read on the forward strand.
CCCGAAGGCGGCGCTCTTGTTGTCTTACTTGCGCTTCTTGCGGTTCGCCATGTGGATGGCGTGACCTTCCACGGCCAGGGCTGCCTCGTGGACAGCCTCGGACATGGTCGGGTGCGCATAGCAGGACAGCGCCAGATCCTCGGCGCTGGAGCCGAATTCCATGGCGATGACGCCCTGGGCGATCATCTCGCCGGCGTGCTGGCCGACGATGTGCAGGCCCAGGATACGATCGGTCTCGGCGTCGGCGATCACCTTGGCCTGACCCTCGGTGGCATTGTTGGCCATGGCACGACCGCTGGCGGCGAACGGGAAGGCGCCGGTCTTGACCTCGATGCCGGCCGCCTTGGCGTCCTGCTCGGTCATGCCGACCCAGGCCACCTCGGGGAAGGTGTAGATCACGCTGGGAATGGCGTCGTAGTTCATCTCGGCCTTGTGACCGGCGATGATGTCCGCGACCATCACGCCCTCTTCGGAGGCCTTGTGGGCCAGCATCGGGCCACGCACGCAGTCGCCGATGGCGTAGACGCCCGGCACGCTGGTGCGGCACTGGTCGTCGACGTGGATGAAGCCGCGCTCGTCGAGCTCGACGCCCACGCCCTCACCGATCACGCCCTTGGTGTACGGCTTGCGGCCGACGCAGACGATCAGCTTGTCGAAGGTGATCTCCTGCTCGCCCTTGGCGTCGGAGTACTTGACCACGACCTCGTCGCCCTTGACCTCGGAGCCGGTGACGCGGGCGCCCAGCTTGATGTCCAGGCCCTGCTTCTTGAGCAGCTTCTGGGTTTCCTTGGCGATGGCGCCGTCGACCATCGGCAGGAAGTCGTCCATGGCCTCGAGGACGGTGACTTCCGAGCCCAGACGGTTCCACACGCTGCCGAGCTCCAGGCCGATGACGCCGGCGCCGATGACGCCCAGACGCTTCGGCGTTTCCTGGAATTCCAGCGCGCCGGTGGAGTCGACGATCAGGCCTTCGGTCAGCGGGGTCGGCGGGATCTCGACCGGCACGGAGCCGGCGGCGACCACGATGTTGTCCGCCTCGTAGGTGGCGGCGTTGCCGTCCTTGTCGGTGACCTCGACCTGCTTGCTGCCGGTCACCTTGCCGGTGCCCTCCAGCGCGGTGACGCCGTTGGCCTTGAACAGGCCGGCGATACCGCCGGTCAGGTTCTTAACGATCTTGTCCTTGCGGGCCATCATCTTCTTGACGTCCATGGTGACGTCACCCGCCTCGATGCCCATGTCGTCGAAGTCGTGCTGCGCCTCGACGAACTTGTGGGAGGCCTCCAGCAGCGCCTTGGACGGGATGCAACCGACGTTCAGGCAGGTCCCGCCGTGCACGACATTGCCTTCCTTGCCGATCCACTTCTCGACACAGGCGGTCTTCAGGCCCATCTGGGCGGCGCGGATGGCGGCCACGTAGCCGCCGGGGCCCGCGCCGATGACGATGACATCAAACTTGTCGGCCATGTTGGCTCCTTGCGTTATGTTTCGCTGTGCTCGTTAACCGGCGCGGATCAGACATCCAGCAGCAGACGGGCCGGGTCCTCGAGCAGCTCCTTGATGGTCACCAGGAACTGCACCGCGTCCTTGCCGTCGATCATGCGGTGATCGTATGACAGCGCCAGGTACATCATCGGGCGAATCTCGACCTTGCCGTTGACCGCCATCGGACGCTCCTGGATCTTGTGCATGCCCAGGATCGCGGTCTGCGGCGGATTGAGGATCGGCGTGGACATCAGCGAGCCGAAGATGCCGCCGTTGGTGATGGTGAAGGTGCCGCCCTGCATCTCGTCGATGCCGAGCTTGCCGTCACGGGCACGCTTGCCGAAGTCGACGATGCCCTTCTCGACGTCGGCGATCTTCATGCTGTCGGTATCGCGCAGCACCGGCACGACCAGGCCACGGTCGGTGGACACGGCCACGCCGATGTCCTGGTAACCGTGGTAGACGATGTCGTCGCCGTCGATGGAGGCGTTGACGTCCGGGAAGCGCTTGAGCGCCTCGGAGGCCGCCTTGACGAAGAAGCCCATGAAGCCGAGCTTGGTGTCGTGGGCCTTGAGGAAGGTGTCCTTGTACTGCGCGCGCAGGTCCATGACCGCGCCCATGTCCACCTCGTTGTAGGTGGTCAGCATGGCGGCGGTCTGCTGGGCCTCGACCAGACGCTTGGCGATGGTCTTGCGCAGGCGCGTCATCGGCACGCGCTTCTCGGGACGCTCGCCCTCGGCGACCGGCGCCGGCGCCGCGGCGGCCTTGGCGCCGGCCGGCTGGGCGGACTTGGCCGACTTCTTGGCGCTGCCGTCCTTGATCGCCTTCTGCACGTCTTCCTTGAGGACGCGCCCCCCCTTGCCGGTGCCTTCGAGCTTGCCGACGTCGAGGTCGTGCTCGGCGACCAGCTTGCGCGCGGCCGGGGCGAGGATCTTGTCGCCGACCTTCTCGTCGCTGGCGCCGTCGTCGGCGGAGGCCGCGGCCTTGCCTTCACCGGCGGCCGGAGCGGCATCGCCGCCGGCGCCTTCGGTGAAGATCGCCAGCACCTCTTCGGAGGCCACCTGGCTGCCTTCCTCGGCCTTGATCTCGGACAGCGCGCCGTCCGCCGGCGCGACCACCTCGAGCACGACCTTGTCGGTCTCGATCTCGGCCAGCACCTCGTCACGCTTGACGGCTTCGCCGACCTGCTTGTTCCAGCTGGCGACGGTGCCTTCCTGGACGGACTCGGGGAAGGTCGGAGCCTTCACCTCGTGCGCCTCGCCGCCGGCGGCCGGGGCGGCCTCCGGCTTGGCTTCGCTCTTCTCCTCGCTGGCGGCCTCGGCCTTGTCGCCGCCGCTGGCCGCGCCTTCGCCGATGCGGCCGAGCACCTGCTCGGACTGCACGGTATCGCCTTCCTCCGCCAGCACCTCGGCCAGGGTACCGGCCTCGGGTGCCACGACCTCGAGCACCACCTTGTCGGTCTCGATCTCGACGATCAGCTCGTCACGCTCGACGCTGTCACCCGGCTTCTTGTGCCAGGCGGCCACGCTGCCTTCGGCAACGGATTCCGGAAAGGTGGGTGCCTTGATCTCGGTAGCCATGTCGTTTCCCTTGTGTGTTCTCTCTCGTCCCGGTGGGCTGCCTTAGAGGTTGAAGGCGTCTTCCACCAGCTTGCGCTGCTGTTCGGTGTGCACGGACATGTAGCCCGCCGCGGGGGCGGCCGATGCCGGGCGGCCGGCGAACTTGAGCTTGCCGCCCAGGCCCGTCTTGAGCTGCTCCGCCACGCTGCGCATGTGGTGCTGACTGGGGTACCAGGCGCCCTGGTTGAGCGGCTCCTCCTGGCACCACACCATCTCGCTGGCGTTGGTGTAGGCCTGGATCGCCTCGAAGAGCTCGGCTTCGGGGAACGGGTAGAGCTGCTCGAGACGCAGGATGGCCACGTCGTCGCGGGCGTTCTCCTCGCGCCAGTTGGCCAGATCGTAGTAGACCTTGCCGGCACACAGGATGATGCGCTCGACCTTGTCGGCGTCGCGCTTGCCCTGGTCGGGAATCACCATCTGGAAGCTGCCGTTGGCCAGCTCGTCGAGGCTGGAGGTGGCATCCTTGTGGCGCAGCAGGCTCTTCGGCGACATCACCACCAGCGGCTTGCGCAGCTTGCGGATCACCTGGCGACGCAGCAGGTGGAAGATCTGCGCCGGCGTGGTCGGCACGCAGACCTGCATGTTGTGCTCGGCGCACAGCTGCAGGAAACGCTCCAGGCGCGCGGAGGAGTGCTCGGGCCCCTGCCCCTCGTAGCCATGCGGCAGCAGCATGGTCAGGCCGCACAGCCGCTCCCACTTGGTCTCGCCGGAGGAGATGAACTGGTCGACCACCACCTGGGCACCGTTGAAGAAGTCGCCGAACTGCGCTTCCCAGATCACCAGGTCGTTGGGCGCCGTGGTGGAGTAGCCGTACTCGAACGCCAGCACGGCTTCTTCCGACAGGAAGGAGTCGTGGATGGTGAAGCGCGGCTGGCCATCGCTCAGATGCTGCAGCGGCACGAAGGTGCTGCCGTCCTTCTGGTTGTGCACCACCGCGTGGCGGTGGGAAAAGGTGCCACGACCCACGTCCTGACCGGTCAGGCGAATCGGGTGGCCCTGGTCGAGCAGCGTGGCATAGGCCAGGGTCTCGGCGAAGCCCCAGTTGCAGGCCATGCCGCCGGCCTGCATCTTGCGGCGGTCGTCGTAGATCTTGGCGACCTGGCGCTGCACGCTGACGCCGTCCGGCACCTCGCACATGCGCGCCGCCAGGTGCTGCAGGCGCTTCATGTCGAAGCTGGTGTCGGTGTGGCCGCTCCACTCGTGACCGAGATAGGGCTTCCAGTCGACGAACAGCGCGGTGTTCGGCTTCTGCACCAGGGCGTTGGCCACGTGGTTACCGGCGACCAGGTCGTCGCGATAACCTTCCATGGTGGCCTTGGCCTCATCCTCGGAGTACAGCCCCTCCTTCACCAGGCGCTCGGCGTACAGCGCGCGCGAGGACGGATGATTCTTGATCTTGCTGTACATCATCGGCTGGGTGCCGGACGGCTCGTCGGCCTCGTTGTGGCCGCGGCGACGGTAGCACACCAGGTCGATGACCACGTCCTTCTTGAACTGCTGGCGGTAGTCCAGTGCCACCTGGGTGGCGTGCAGCACGGCGTCCGGATCGTCGCCGTTGACGTGGAAGATCGGCGCCTGAACCATCTTGGCGATGTCGGTGCAGTACTCGGTGGAGCGCGAGTCTTCCGGGTGGGACGTGGTGAAGCCCACCTGGTTGTTGATCACGATGTGCACCGTGCCGCCGGTCCGGTAGGCGCGGGTCTGGGACATCTGGAACGTCTCCATGACCACGCCCTGGCCGGCGAAGGCCGCGTCGCCATGGACGTTGATCGGCAGCACCTTGCCGCCGTCGGTGTCGTTGCGACGGTCCTGGCGGGCCCGCACCGATCCCTCGACCACCGGCGCGACGATCTCCAGGTGGGAAGGGTTGAACGACATGGCCAGGTGGACTTCGCCGCCCGGGGTCATGACGTTGGAACTGAAGCCCTGGTGATACTTCACGTCACCGGAGCCGCGCTCGACCAGCTTCTTGCCGTCGAACTCGTCGATCAGCTCGGACGGGTTCTTGCCCAGGATGTTGACCAGCACGTTGAGACGGCCGCGGTGGGCCATGCCGATCACGACTTCCTTGGTACCATAGCCGCCAGCGCGCTGGATCAGCTCGTCCATCATCGGGATGAAGGACTCGCCGCCCTCCAGGCCGAAGCGCTTGGTGCCCGGGTACTTGGAGGCCAGATAGCTCTCGAGACCCTCGGCGGCGGTGAGCCGCTCGAAGACATGCTTGCGGACGTCTTCGCTGAACGTCGGCGCCGAGCGCACCGACTCGAAACGCTGCTGGAGCCAGCGCTTCTCTTCGGTGTCGACGATGTGCATGAACTCGCAGCCGATGCTGCGGCAGTAGGTCTGCTCCAGCGCCTCGACGATCTGCTTCAGCGGTGCCTTGTCGGCGCCCATGAACAGAGAGCCGGTCTGGAATTCGGTATCCAGGTCGGCCTTGGAGAGCTGGTGGAAGGACAGATCCAGGTCGGGCACCGGGGTCGGGCTACGCAGATCGAGGGGATCGATATCAGCCTTCTGGTGTCCGCGGAAGCGATAGGCGTTGATCAGCTGCAGCACCTTGACCTGCTTGCGGTTCTCGTCGCTCTCGGAAGCGGCGGACGCGGTCTGGGCGGTGCGGCGCTGGCGGCCTAGCTGGTAGAACTGTTCGCGGGTAGGGGCAAGCGGAACGTCTTGAGTGGCGCTGCCATCGGGTCTCGGCAGTTGATCGAAGTACTGACGCCATTCGTCGGGAACGGCAGAGGGGTCATCGAGGTACTGCTCGTAGAGCGCTTCCACGTAGTGGACATTGCTGCCACTGACATGGGAGGAGCGCCACATCAACTCCATTATGCCTTGTTGCATCTCTCGGTCACCCTGCACTGATGGGGTGGTGTCGGCCGTCACGGCTCACCCGTGGCGACATCAGTTAGGTAGCCAGCCGGCGGGGCGGTCACCTGTTTTTCTATGCTCAGAAGCCGGTGCACGAGGCACCGGCTTCGGACGTCTCACCGGGGGCCAGACTGCGACAGCACGTCGCAGCCTGAAACGTATGATAACAAGCCCCGGCCCACGATTTAAGTGGCATCCGCCAGCAGCATCTCGCGAATCTTGCCGATCGCGCGCGTGGGATTGAGCCCCTTCGGACACACCGCCACACAGTTCATGATGCCGCGGCAGCGGAACACGCTGAACGGGTCCTGAAGGCCTTCCAGACGCTCGCGTGTCGCCTCGTCGCGGGAGTCGGCGAGGAAGCGATAGGCCTGCAGCAGACCGGCCGGACCGACGAACTTGTCCGGGTTCCACCAGAACGACGGGCAGGAGGTCGAGCAGCAGGCGCACAGGATGCACTCGTAGAGGCCGTCGAGCTTGTCGCGGTCCTCCGGCGACTGCAGACGCTCGATAGCCGGCGCCGGGGTATCGTTCTGCAGGTACGGCTGGATGCGCTCGTACTGCTGGTAGAACAGCCCCATGTCGACCACCAGGTCACGGATGACCGGCAGGCCGGGCAGCGGACGCAGGGTCAGCTTGCCCTTCTTGACCACGTCGGACAGCGGCGTGATGCAGGCCAGGCCGTTCTTGCCGTTCATGTTCATGCCGTCGGAGCCGCACACACCCTCGCGGCAGCTGCGACGATAGGCCAGGCCGTTGTCCTGCTCCTTCACCAGGTGCAGGACGTCGAGCACCATCAGGTCGCGGCCCTGGGTGTCGACCTGGAACTCCTCCATGTAGGGGGCGGAGTCCGTCTCGGGATTGTAGCGGTACAGGGATACCTGAAGCGTGGACATCGTGACTCCCCTCAGTAGGTACGGACTTTCGGTTCGAACATATCGACGGTCTTGGGCGCGAAGTTCACATCACGCTGCCCCAGGCGCTTCTCGGCCGGGAAATACATGGAGTGCTTCAGCCAGTTGACGTCGTCGCGATCCGGGTAGTCGTAGCGTGAGTGGGCACCACGGCTCTCCTTGCGCTCAAGGGCCGCGATGGCGGTGGCCTCGGCGACCTCCATCAGGTTGTCGAGCTCGAGCGCCTCGACCCGGGCGGTGTTGAAGGTGTTGGACTTGTCCGGCAGGTAAGCGTTGTTGATGCGCTCACGCAGCTCGGCCAGCTGCTGGACGCCCTTCTGCATATTCTCTTCCTGACGGAAGACGCCGAAGGCGTTCTGCATGATGTCCTGCAGTGCACGCTTGAGCTCGGGGACGGTCTCGCCGCTTTCGGACTCGTTCCAGCGGTTGATGCGCTTCATGGCCGACTCGACGTCGGACTCGCTGGCCGCCAGGTACTCGATGCCCTCGTTGAGCGCGCTCTCGATGAACATGCCGGCCGCGCGACCGAACACCACCAGGTCGAGCAGCGAGTTGCCGCCCAGGCGGTTGGCGCCGTGGACCGACACGCAGGCCGCCTCGCCGACGGCGTAGAGGCCGTTGACGATCTGATCGTTGCCGTCGCCGTCCTGCATAATCGCCTGGCCGTGCACGTTGGTCGGCACGCCGCCCATCATGTAATGGCAGGTCGGCACCACCGGGATCGGCTCCTTGGCCGGATCCACGTGGGCGAAGGTCTTGGACAGCTCGACGATGCCCGGCAGACGCTTGCCGAGGACTTCCTCGCCAAGGTGGTCGAGCTTGAGGTAGACGTGATCGCCGTTCTCGCCGCAGCCACGACCCTCGAGGATCTCCATGACCATGGAACGCGCGACCACGTCACGGCCGGCCAGGTCCTTGGCGTTGGGCGCGTAACGCTCCATGAAGCGCTCGCCGTCCTTGTTGACCAGGTAGCCACCCTCGCCGCGGCAACCCTCGGTCACCAGGGTACCGGCGCCGTAGATGCCGGTCGGGTGGAACTGCCACATCTCCATGTCCTGCATCGGGAAGCCGGCGCGCAGCGCCATGCCGATGCCGTCGCCGGTGTTGATCAGGGCGTTGGTGGTGGAGGCATAGATGCGGCCGGAACCGCCGGTGGCCAGCACGGTGGCCTTGGACTTGATGTGCACCACTTCACCGGACTCGATGTCCATGGCGATGCAACCGACGACGTCGCCGTTGGCGTTCTTGACCAAGTCGACGGCGTACCACTCGTTGAGGAAGGTGGTATTGTTCTTCAGGTTGTTCTGGTAAAGGGTATGCAGCAGGGCATGGCCGGTACGGTCCGCCGCGGCGCAGGTACGGGCCGCCTGACCGCCTTCACCGAAGTTCTTGGACTGGCCGCCGAACGGGCGCTGATAGATGCGACCGTTGTCGAAGCGGGAGAACGGCAGACCCATGTGCTCGAGCTCGAAGACCGCCTTCGGACCTTCGGAGCACATGTACTCGGCGGCGTCCTGGTCGGCGATGTAGTCGCCGCCCTTGACGGTGTCGTACATGTGCCAGCGCCAGTCGTCGTTGGGGTCGGCGGAAGCGATGGCACAGGTGATGCCGCCCTGGGCGGACACGGTGTGCGAGCGAGTCGGGAAGACCTTGGACAGCACGGCGGTCTTCTTGCCGGACTTGGCCAGCTCGAGGGCGGCCCGCAGGCCGGAACCGCCACCGCCGATGATGATGGCGTCGAAGGTCAGGCTACGCATGTTGGACATGGATCAGGCTCCCCACAGAACTTGAATACCCCAGACCAGGAACACGAAGATGGCCAGGATGATGACGGTCTGGACGGCAATGCGGATGCCGGTCGGCTTGAGATAGTCGGTGGTCACGGTCCACAGCCCCACCCAGGCGTGGGCGGACAGGGACACGAAGGCAAGCAGCGAGAAGATTCGCATCCAGGTGTGGCCGAAGAGCCCGCTCCAGGTCGCGTAGTCGAGACCGGGATGGACCAGCAGGTAGCCGACGATGAAGAGTGTGTAGAGGGCCAGAATAACGGCCGAGACGCGCTGAACGAGCCAATCGGACAGCCCGCTGCGTCCGAAGTTCGTGATGTTGGTTACCATACCCAGACTCCAGCCAGAATGATCAGGACCGCGCTTGCCACGACGGTGATCTGCGCCTTCTTGACGCCACCTTCGAGGGTCACACCGATGTCGACGTCCATCAGCAGGTGCTTCACGCCGGCCACGAAGTGGAACGCCAGGGCAGACAGCAGCCCCCAGGCGATCAGCTTGGCCAGGATGTTGTGAGCCAGCGCATCGCTGACGGCAGCGAAGCCTTCGGGGGACGACAAGGAAGCATCCAGTGCCCAGAAGCCGAAGATCAGGCCGATGAAGAGAATGACGCCGGTGATGCGGTGAGCGATCGACGTCAGGGCGGGGAGGGGGAACTGTATCGTGGACAGATCCAGATTTACGGGTCGTTTGCTATTCACGGCTCTCTACACACTCTCTTGGCCCGTCACTGGGCACTCGAGGAGAGCCCGACACGGGCGGTGGTTTCGGGAAGGAGAACGATCATGCCTTGCGGGTCACGATCTCCCTGTTCCTGCCAGTCGCGGGACAGGATTATAGAGCCATGCCTGCATCGATGACAAATCACTAGCTTGCCAACTAGACCATGGTGGCAGCCCACGATTGGCGGAAAAAAATCCCACCTCTCGGCGCTTTCCCAGTCTCATGTGCTTGCCAGGCGGCGTATGGCACCACCATGGTGCAAAGCACCATATGTGCGACAAGGGTTATACATAAATCCACTCCAATACAGCACACCAACATCGATGGATGAATTGACAATCGAAAAGACGCTTCTATAGTGGGCGAACCTTTTCGCAGGCAAGTTCCGCGAAATCACGACTTATCGCGCCACCATGAACTCGAGAGGAGGCCAGTTATGGCTGACAGGAAAGCAACGCTGACGGTAGAAGGCCTGGAGAAATCGATCGAGCTGCCGGTCTACTCGGGGGCTGCGGGGCCAGATGTCATCGACGTTCGCGGCCTGGGTGCCGAGGGCCTGTTCACCTACGATCCCGGCTTCATGGCGACCTCCTCTTGCCAGTCCGCCATCACCTACATCGATGGCGGCCAGGGCGTGCTGCTGCATCGCGGCTACCCCATCGACCAGCTGGCCAAGCAGTCCGACTTCGTCGAACTGTGCTATCTGCTGCTGTTCGGCGAGCTGCCCGACAAGGCCCAGTATGACGAATTTGCCGGCCGCATCACCCATCACACCATGGTCCACGAGCAGCTGGCCAACTTCTTCAAGGGCTTCCGTCGCGACGCCCATCCGATGTCGATCCTGTGCGGCGTGGTCGGCGGCCTGGCGGCCTTCTACCACGACCACCTGGACATCACCAAACAGGAAGACCGCGAGATCAGCGCCATCCGCCTGATCGCCAAGATGCCGACCATCGCGGCCATGTCCCACAAGTACAACGTGGGCCAGCCGTTCGTCTATCCGCGCAATGACCTGAACTATGCAGAGAACTTCCTCTACATGATGTTCAGCAATCCGTGCGAGAACTACGAGATCAACCCGGTATTCGCCAAGGCGATGGATCGCATCTTCATGCTCCACGCCGACCACGAGCAGAACGCCTCCACCTCCACGGTGCGCCTGGCCGGCTCCACCGGCGCCAACCCGTTCGCCTGCATCAGCGCCGGCATCGCCGCCCTGTGGGGCCCGGCCCACGGCGGCGCCAACGAGGCCGTGCTGAACATGCTCGACGAGATCGGCGACGACTCCGAAGAGAACATCCAGCGCTTCATCGACAAGGCCAAGGACAAGAACGATCCGTTCAAGCTGATGGGCTTCGGCCACCGCGTGTACCGCAACTTCGACCCGCGCGCCAAGGTCATGAAGGAAACCTGCGACGAGGTCCTGGCCCAGCTCGGCAAGGCCGACGACCCGCAGCTCAAGATCGCCAAGCGCCTCGAGCAGATCGCCCTGGAGGACGAGTACTTCGTCGAGCGCAAGCTCTACCCGAACGTCGACTTCTACTCCGGCATCATTCTCAAGGCCATGGGCATCCCGACCAACATGTTCACCGTGATCTTCGCGGTGTCCCGCACCATCGGCTGGATCTCCCACTGGCACGAGATGCTCAGCGACAGCTACAAGATCAGCCGTCCCCGCCAGCTCTACACCGGCCACACCCAGCGCGACTACCCCGCCAAGTAATCGGCGAACGACTCGCCCTGACAACGAAGGCCGCCCCTCGGGGCGGCCTTCTTGCGTTTCTGACCCGAGATCACCCTCCCCGGCGGACAGCCCTCTCCATGCTCGACGCCGGCCGGCGCCGATCGAGGATCACAACCACTTGTTCGGCCCCGCCACGCTACAGCTCCTCACTCCCCCAGCCGCCTCAGAAGCGCCACTGGAGACGCCAACGCGCCCCCACCCTGAACACCGGCGCCTCGCGTCGACGCCCTCTCCGGGCCATTCCGACACCCCAGCGACATCCGTCATGGGCGACGTCACCAGCACCGCCCTGCCCCGCTCACGGCCTAGCGCGGAGACGGCCAAGCAGAGCGCGAGCCCCGCTTCTCCACCGCTGTCATGGCACTGACGCCGTTTCGCAGCGTTTTCCACACATTCTGTGGATAAACCTGTTCAAAACCCTTGAGGAATCGCCCAGAATCGCCATGGATAGCGGGTCGCGCTCAGATTGGTCAATTTTTGACCGCACCCAACCCTTTGATTTATAAGAACTAATCTGCCAAGCCCATAACCACGGGCCTACGAGGCGATCCTGTGAACAATGTTACGACAGGAACCGCTCAAGTGGACAAGTCAAGGCCTTACAGGGCCTTTATGTAGGAGGAAAGCATGACTCGCGCGCGAACCAGCGCCATAAAGCGCCTCGGACGGAGACAAAAAAAGACGCTCATGGCGTCCGGGGAGATAGAGATTGGAGTGGCGTCCCATAGGGGGTTCGAACCCCTGTTACCGCCGTGAAAGGGCGGTGTCCTGGACCACTAGACGAATGGGACGCATCATCTTCGATTACGTGATTGGTGGAGCCTAGCGGGATCGAACCGCTGACCTCAACACTGCCAGTGTTGCGCTCTCCCAGCTGAGCTAAGGCCCCACATGTCGTGAAGACGAGGCGTATAGTACTGATTCCCTTCGCCTTCGTCAACCCCTCGCGCTTCGCACGAGAGCTTTAAGCTGTAAGCCTGAAGCTGGAAGACGGGCACGGCCTACGCCGGTGTTGCTGCCCGGCCTCGGCAACCCCGCCTCGGCCTTGGCCTGGCGGGGTTTCTTCAAGCTTACAGCTTATGGCTTACAGCTCCCGATACTCCTTCTCGAAGCGCTTGACCTGCTTCTTCGAGACGCCACCCAGCACCGCGATGGCGTGGCGCAGGCGCGCCCGGGTCATGTCGGAGCCGAGAATCGCCATGGCGTCCATCACGGAGGTACTGGCGACGGAGCCGGTGATGGCGATGAACACCGGCGCCAGGAAGTCCTTCATCTTGAGCTCGAAGTGCGCGGCCAGCGCCTTGACCTCGGCCAGCAGGGCCTCCTTGTGCCAGGCGGGCACAGTCTCGAGGCGCCAGGTCAGGAACTGCAGCAGCTTGACCAGATCCTCGCGCCCCAGCTTGACCGCATCGAAGTCGCCCTCCTCGATCGCCGGCACGCCGGAGAAGAAGTGGCCGGCCAGCGGCATCACGTCGGACAGCGTCTCCACCCGCGGCCGCACCTGCGGCAGGATCTGGCGCACGTACTCCTCGTTGAAGGCCCAGTCGCGCAGCGCCTTGAGGAAGGCATCGTCGTCCAGGTCCTCGCGGATGTAGAGGCCGTTCAGCCAGCTCAGCTTCTGCAGGTCGAACACCGGCCCGCCCAGCGAGACCCGCTGCACGTCGAAGTGGCTCATCATCTCGTCGAGGGTGAACTTCTCGCGCTCGTCCGGCATCGACCAGCCCATGCGGCCGAGATAGTTGGTCACCGCCTGGGGCAGGAAGCCCATGCGACGGTAGTAGTTGATCGAGGTCGGGTTCTTGCGCTTGGAGAGCTTCGACTTGTCCGGATTGCGCAGCAGTGGCATGTGGCACAGCGTCGGCATCGGCCAGCCGAAGTATTCGTACAGCAGCTGATGCTTGGGCGCGGAGTTGATCCACTCCTCGCCACGCAGCACGTGGGTGATGCCCATCAGGTGGTCATCGACCACGTTGGCCAGGTGATAGGTCGGCATGCCGTCGGACTTGAGCAGGATCTGGGCGTCCACCTGGGCCCAGTCGACCTCGATGGTGCCGCGCAGCATGTCATCGACCACGCAGGTGCCGCTGGCCGGCACGTGCATGCGCACCACATGAGGCCAGCCCTCGCGCTCGCGGCGGGCGATCTCTTCCTCGGGCAGCGCCAGATCGGCCGGCTTCAGCGCCAGATGCAGGCCGGCGGCCTTGCGCGTCTCGCGCAGCTCGTCGAGCTCCTCGCTGGTGCGGTAGCACTTGAAGGCATGACCGGACTCGATCAGCTTGCGCGCATGCTCGGCGTAGATGTCGCCGCGCTCACTCTGCCGATAGGGGCCGTGCGGGCCGCCCACATCGGGGCCCTCGTCCCACTCCAGACCGAGCCAGCGCAGGGAATCGAGGATCATCTGCTCCGACTCAGCGGTCGAGCGCACCCGGTCGGTATCCTCGATGCGCAGGATGAACTCGCCGCCGTGCTGACGGGCGAAGCACAGGTTGAACAGGGCGATGTAGGCGGTTCCCACATGGGGATCGCCGGTGGGAGACGGCGCGATACGGGTACGTACGGTCATGTCGTCCTTGGTCCGGTCGGGAGAATGGAATCCTGGTCGCCTTGCCGGCCCGGTCATGAAACGCCACGCCGCCGCAAGGCCCCAGAGGAATGGCGGGCATTATACGCGCCTCGCGTGGCGCCGGCAGCCGCACCGTGGAATCATTGGCGATGCCCATGGTCCATCACTGAACCCCACGTAACGAGGAGCACCATGCTTCCCCAGCTACCCGACGACTACCAGGCCCTGGTCACCGGCGCCTCCGGCGGCATCGGCGCGGCCCTGGTCGACGCCCTGCTGGACGACCCGCGCCTGGCCCGCCTGCACGTCGTCAGCCGGCAAGCGGTCAGCCGCGACGATCCGAGGCTGACCGCTCACGTCCTGGACCTGACCACCCCGGACGGCCTGGCCGCGCTGACCGACGCCCTCGACGGCCAGCCGCTGCACCTGGTGCTCAACGCGCTGGGCATGCTGCATGACGACGCCGACGGCATCGCGCCGGAGAAGAAACTCGACGACCTCGACGTCGACGCCCTGAGCCGGCTGTTCCACGTCAACGCCGCCACACCGGCCCTGCTGCTCAAGGCCCTGACACCCTCGCTCAAGGGGCGTCACACCGCGCTGATCGGCAGCCTCTCGGCCCGGGTCGGCTCCATCGAGGACAACCGGCTGGGCGGCTGGTATGCCTATCGTGCCAGCAAGGCCGCCCATAACATGCTGATGAAGACCGCCGCGGTAGAGCTGCGTCGCCTCAATCCCAATGCCTGCCTCACCTGCCTGCACCCCGGCACCACCGACACCGACCTGTCGACCCCCTTCCAGAGCCGCGTACCCGAAGGCAAGCTATTCACACCGGCCTTCGTGGCAGACCATCTGATCACGGTACTGAGCAGGCGCTCACCGGCAGACTCCGGCGGTTTCCGTGATTGGGACGACCAACCCATCGCATGGTGACGTTCGGGCGGGACGGCGGTCATAACGTTGATGCTCGCTATTGCACAGTCTCGAGCAATCGCAGACCATGCCCCATCTCGTAGACGACCTCAGACAGGACGACGTTCATGGAAACACTCGGCCCACGGATCAAACAGCTCCGCCTGGAGGCCAACCTCAACAAGGCCGCCCTGGCCCGCCGAGTCGGCGTCTCTGACGTCACCATCTCCTATTGGGAATCCGGGGCCATCAAGCAGATCGGGCACGAGCGGCTGGTCGCGCTGGCCGGCGCCCTCGGCTGCCCGCTCTCCGCGCTGCTCGACAACGACACCAGCCGGCCAGCACCGCTGTTTCTGCGCGCCGATAGCCCTCCCCCCTGGGAGGGCACCGAGGCCAAGGGCATCGAGCTGCCCATCGAACTCACCCCCGGCCAGCGCTGGGACGGCGACTGCCATCTGGTGACACCGGCCCCCGGCGAGGCGCTCGACTACCTGAACGCGGGCGACCTGGCCGCCATCGCGCCCAGCGAGATATTCCGCCAGCCGGGCCTCTACCTGATCGAGGAAGCCGGCCGACTGGCGCTGCGCCGGGTCCAGCAGGACGCCAAGGGCGAGCTGACCTTCCAGCGCCAGGACGACGCCACCCCGACCCCCTACACGCCCGACTGCCGACTGCTGGGCAAGGTCGTCGCCCTGTGGCGGCTCGAGACACCTTGAGCCGGGGCGCTACTCCACTTCGATGACCTTCACCTGGTCGGTGGTATGCCGCGGCTCGCTGCCGACCAGGAAGCGCTGACTGGCGCTGATCACCTGCCCCAGCCCGTGACGCGAGGCCTGCACCAGCGGACCGCGAAGATGCTGGCCGTCCTCGCCCAGCCGTGCCCGCACCGCAGGCGGCTGCACCGAGGCGGCCGGCATGTTGACGGTGATGCGATAGCCGCCATCCGGCAGCCCGCTGCCCGGCCCGAACGGCCCGGCGGCAAAGCCGCCACCGGCCTCGACCGCGGTCCGCGCCTGCCAGCGCACGCCGCTAAGCTCGCGCTCGACCAGCACCTGCAGCCGCGTGCTCCGGGGCAGGTTGGTGGTGCCCTCGACCAGCAGCCGTCGGTCGCTGCGCAGCCGCGCATCGATGCCGACGCTCACCTCGTCCGTGAACGGCTCGACCTCGGGCGCCGCCTCGTCTGCCGCCGCCTCGACCTCGGTGTCAGTGTCGGGCTGCGCCACGCCACCCAGCCGCTCATCGGCCGGCGGCTTGTCGTCCTCACCGCCACCACAGCCGGCCATGCCCAGTGCCAACCCCAGCACCAGGCTCGCCACCCAGGCGCCTCGCTGCCATGCCGTCATGCCCGTCCTCCCTGTGCGGAAATGTCCGACTCACGCATCAGCGGCCCTGACACGTCCGACACAGGGTCGCATGGGGCACCGCCGCCAGGCGACCCGCATCGATCGCCTCGCCGCAGTTTTCGCAGATCTCGCCCCGCCCTTCACGAATCCTGGCCAGGGCGTGACGGACCTGGGACAGCTCGTCATCGGCCTCCGCCTCCAGCGATGCCACCACCTCGTCGTCCCGCGTTTCCAGAGACTGATCCTCCATGTCCTTGTCCAGCGGCCCGGCTCTACGCTCCCGGTGCTGCCGGTAGCGGGCCAGACGCGCCTGCAGCTCGTCTCTCAGCCGCTCCAGCTCAATCTTGCGATCGCTCATCGTCTCCCCCTCCTTCACCCGCCCCCGGCTAGTCGATCCCCAGGACGCGATATCCGCTCGGCGTCAGCTCGAGCCGGCTCGGCCGGCCCTCGTCATCCCGCTGGATCACGAGATGCCCTGCCTCCTCCAGGGCCGCGATATCGGCCAGGTCCCGAGACTCATGAGAATCCTCACCGGCGTGACCGAACGGAGCCGCCAGTACGCCACCGTGCTGCAATACCCGCGCCAACAGCTCACGCCGGGACTCGTCGAGATCATGACTCCCCATTCACGCCTCCCTCAGTAGCCGTTTCACACATCCACCTCATCGAGTATGGACGACATCGTCGCCGAGTCCTTTCACGCTGGCCTACAGCACTCGCACCCCGCGCCATGACTGGTAGAATACGCGCTTCTCGAACGACCCCGTGATGCCGATGACCGATCTTGACCGCACCTTCTCCGTGGCCCCCATGATGGACTGGACGACCCGCGACTACCGCGCGTTCGCCCGGACCCTGACGCGCCGCACCCTGCTCTACACCGAGATGGTGACCACCGGCGCCATCCTGCACGGCAGCCCGCGCGAGCGCTTCCTCGGCTACGACGACGTGGAACATCCGCTCGCCCTGCAGCTCGGCGGCAGCGACGCCGGCGCACTGGCCGAGTGCGCGGCGATCGCCGAGGCATGGGGCTATGACGAGGTCAATCTCAACGTCGGCTGTCCCAGCGACCGGGTACAGAACAACCTGATCGGCGCCTGCCTGATGGCCCATCCCGAGAAGGTGGCAGCGGCAGTGGCGGCGATGCGCGAGGCGGTGTCGATCCCGATCACCGTGAAGTGTCGCATCGGCATCGACGACCAGGACGAGGACGCCGACCTGGCCCACTTCATCGAGCGCGTCGCCGACGCCGGCTGCGAAGTGTTCACCGTGCATGCCCGCAAGGCCTGGCTGGAGGGGCTGTCACCCAAGGAGAACCGCGACGTGCCGCCGCTCAACTACGGCCGCGTGCATCGCCTCAAGCAGCAGCGCCCCGATCTGCACATCGGCATCAACGGCGGCCTCAAGACGCTCGACGAGTGCCAGGCCCAGCTCGAACACGTGGACAGCGTGATGGTGGGCCGCGAGGCCTACCAGAACCCCTGGCTGCTGGCCGACGTCGACCGGCGCCTCTATGGCGAAGACGCCCCCACGGCCGGTCGTCATGCCGCCGCCGAAGCCTTCCGGCCCTATATCGCCCGCCGGCTCGAGCAAGGGGCGAAGCTCAACCACATGACCCGCCACCTGCTCGGCCTCTTCCAGGGCTGCCCGGGCGGCCGCAAGTTCCGCCGCCATCTCTCGGAGCATGCCCACCGCGAAGGCGCCGGCATGGCGGTGTTCGACGATGCCCTCGGCCTGGTGCCCCGGCCGCAGGACACCAGTCTGGCCGGCTGAGCCGTCGGTCGACAAAGCGCGTCAGTACAGGGCATCGGGGGGCGGATCGAGGCTCGACTGGAAACTCTCGACCGCGCTCTCCGCCTCCTCGATCGCATCGAAGCGCGCGATATGGAACAGCGCCTCCCCCTCGTTGGCCAGCGGCAGGCGGCTCATGCCAATCACGATGCCGTCGGCCACGGCCCGCACCTCGCCCTCGGCGTTGCCGAAGGGGTCGGCCACCCGTCCCAGCAGCTCTCCCGCGGCCACCCTTGCACCGAGACGCACCTGCGGCCGCAGGATGCCGTCGATCGGCGCCCTCGCCCAGCTCGAGCCGCCGGCCACCTCGGCGGCGGGCGGTGGCCGGCGTCGCCGTTCGCCGGTCAGCATCCCGAGGCGACGCATCACCCGCAGCACACCGCGAACGCCCGGCGCGATGGCCCACTCGTCGAAGCGCAGCGCCTCGCCGGCCTCGTAGGTCAGCACCGGGATGTCGCGACTCTCGGCGTAGTGGCGCAGGCTGCCGTCACGCAGCTCGGCGTTGAGGATGACCGGCGCGCCGAAGGCATCCGCCATGCGTTCGGTCTCGCTGCCGGGCGTCAGCCGGGCGCGGATCTGGGGCAGGTTGGTGCGATGCAGGGCGCCGGTGTGCAGATCGATGATATGGGTCGCCTGGTCGACGATCTGCTCGCGGAACAGGGCCGCGATCCGGCTCCCCAGCGAGCCCGACTCGCTGCCCGGAAAACAGCGGTTCAGGTCGCGCCGATCGGGCAGGTAGCGGCTGTGCTGGACGAAACCGAAGACGTTGACGATCGGCACGCCGATCAGGGTCCCGCGCAGCCCCTTTAGCTGCCGCGAGCGCAGCAGCCGGCGCACGATTTCCACGCCATTGATCTCGTCACCGTGGATGCCGCCGCAGACCAGCATCACCGGCCCCGGCTGGCGGCCATGGACCACCTCCACCGGGATGGTCAGCGGCGCATGGGTGTAGAGCCGGGCCGCCGGCACGTCGATCTGCTGACGACTGCCCGGCGCCACCCGGACGTCGGCGAGTTCGAAGGGAGCACGGGCCATGGGGCGATCTCCTGAGATAAGCGCTGACTCATATTCACTCATCCCCGCGGGCGGCTCAAGCGACGAAGACCAGGGTGGCATTCAAGGATGAATGTAAAGCATCACTCGGCTTGGGTAGAATGGCCGCCTAATCACCCGGAGTCGATCATCCCATGGCCAGACGTACCAAGGCCGAAGCCGAAGCCACTCGCGTGGCCCTGCTCGATGCCGCCGAGGAAGTGTTTTTCGAGAAAGGGGTGGCCCGCACCTCGCTGGAACAGATCGCCCGCCACGCCGGCATGACCCGCGGCGCCGTCTACTGGCACTTCAAGAACAAGGCCGACCTGTTCCGGGCCATGGTCGACCGGGTGCGCATGCCCTTCGAGGAACTGGTCAAGGAAAGCGAGGCCGACGATGCCAGGCCTCTCGAGGCCATCCGCCTGGGCTGCCAACAAGGAGTGCAGCGCCTGGAACAGCCGCGCCATCGACGCGTGCACGCCATCCTGCTGCATCGCTGCGAGTTCTTCAGCGACATCGACCCCCAGGCCATGCAGAGCGAGATGGCCAGCGAATGCCTCGACGCCTTGCGAGGCTACTTCACCACCGCCCGCCAGCTCGGCCAGCTGCGTGACGATGTCTCCCCCGAGCTGGCCACCCGCCTGCTGCAGTCGATAATGAGCGGGCTCTATCACGACTGGCTACGCGACCCCGAGGCCTTCTCGCTGGCCGAGCGCAGCCGTGAGCTAATCGACGCCCAGCTGCGACTGCTCAGCCGCCCTCCCGCCTAGGCCGACGGCCGCGAACCATGGCGGCTTTCCTGACGCGGCATCGCCCCCTCATGGCGTTCCACCAGATGCAGCCGCACCAGTCGCGTGCGGGCATCCAGGTAGTCCTGCTCGGGCACCGAGCGATAGGCCTCGTCGTTGACCAGATACTTGACCAGCACGCGCACTTCGCCAACGCGCGGCCGATTGCCGGCCTTGCCCCGCAGGCGTACCTGGCGGCCGGGATCATCGACCATCTCCGCCGTGGCGCCTCCTGCATCGGCGTCGATGACCCGAACGCGCTCGCCCAGCAGGCAGCGCTTCGACAGGCTCGGATGCCGGTGCAGGCGGCGATGCAGCCGACGACACAACGCCGCGGCCAGCGGCGAGGCCAGCGCGAAGGCACCCCAGATCACCGCCAGACCGAGCGGCACACGAAAGAAGCCCAGCGGCAGCGGCCCCAGCACCGCCAGCTCGACGATCCAGGCCAGCAGCGAGGCGAGCACGATCAAGGCACTCAGCGCCAGCGAGGCCGGCACGCCGGCGAAACCCAGCGACACCAGGGCGCTGGCCAGGGTGTCGTTGCGCAGGCTGTCGTGTTCGAACAGCTCTACGGGGGCCAGGCGCACCAGCACCAGCAGCCAGTAGACGGCCACCAGCGCCAGCAGCGCCGTGAAAAAGATCAGCGGAAAGCTGAGGGCAAGCGAGGCGATGGCGTTCATGGCGGCTCCTCCGTCCGGCCCATTAGCCGGCAAAGTGTTGTCCTGCCTTCAGCGTAGCGCTCGTCGGGGGCGCGTCACACCCACTTTGGTCGCACAGCGACGTTTTCCTGACCCAACGCAAACGGGCACCGCCTCCCTCGGGGAGACGGTGCCCGTCGACTCGGACGCGACCTTGATCAGCTCGCGTCCTGCTCCAGCGCCGGACGCTCGGCGCGATCGCCGCCCGTCTTGCGCTTCAGCCAGTCGGTGACGCTGGCGATCATGGCGTAGAAGGTCGGCACGAACAGGCTGCCGAGCACCGCCACGGACGCCATGCCCATCGCCACCGTGGTGCCGATGTGCTGGCTGCTGGTGTCACTGGCACCGGTGGCCATGGCCAGCGGCAGGGTGCCGAAGATGAACGCCAGCGAGGTCATCACGATCGGCCGGAAGCGCAGCTCCGCCGCCGTGATGGCCGCCTCGCGGATGGTCTTGCCCATCTCGCGACGCTGCAGCTCGGCGAACTCGACGATCAGGATGGCGTTCTTGGCCGCCAGCCCGACCACCACCAGCATGCCGATCTGCACGTAGACGCTGGTATCCAGCGAGCGCAGGGCGATGCCGCCGATGCCGCCCAGGAAGGCGAAGGGCGTGGCCGTGAGCACCGCCAGCGGCAGCGACCAGCTCTCGTACTGCGCCGCCAGGATCAGGAACACCATCAGCAGGCCGAAGACGATGGCCATGGTCGCGGCGTTGCCGGCTTCGCTTTCCTGATAGGCGGTACCGGTCCAGCCCATGCCCCAGCCGTCGCCGAGCTGCTCGTCGACGATCTCTTCCATGGCGGCGATCGCCTGGCCGGAGCTGTAGCCCGGTGCGGGACCACCCTGGAACTGGGCCCCCGGATAGACGCCGAAGCGGGTCACCACCGCCGGCGCCACCTGGCGCTCGAGGGTCACGAACTCGGACAGCGGGATCCGCTCGCCGTCGCCGCCGCGCACGTAGACGCTGTTGATGTCATCCGGCGCATCCCGGTACTCGTCCTCGTTCTGCAGATAGACCTGGAAGTTCCGGCCCTTGTAGCTGAAGTAGTTGACGAAACCGTTGCCGAAGGTGTTGCCCAGGGTCGAGTTGAGCGCCTCCAGCGACACGCCGTAGCTCAGCGCCTTCTGCCGGTCGATCTCGGCATGGAAGGACGGCACGTTGACGTTGAAGGTGGTGAACACCTGATTCAGCACCGGATGCTGACCGGCGGCCTGCATGACCTTGACCGACGCCTGGTAGAGCTCTTCCGGCGAGGCACCCTCATAGGACTGCAGGTAGCCGGTGAAGCCACCGGTGGTCGACAGGCCGATGATCGGCGGCATGTTGAAGGCCATCGCCGAGCCGCCGGGAATCTGTGCGCCCAGGCCCATGATCCGGCCGATCATGTCGGTGGCCGTGACCTCGCGCTCTTCCCAGGGCTCCAGGGTGACGAAGATCACCCCGCGGGCGGTGTTCACCGAGCTGGTCAGCATGTCGTAGCCCGCCACCGACGTGGAGTACTTCACGCCGGGGCTGTCCTCGATGGCGGCGCTGAGCTTGGCCATGTAGGTCTGGGTACGCTCCAGCGAGGCCGAATCCGGCAGCTGCACGGAGGCGATCACGATGCCCTGGTCGGTCTCGGGCACCAGCGTCGAAGGCGTGCTCTGGTAGAGCCACCAGGAGCCGGCGCCCACCAGGGCGGTCAGCACCAGCGCCAGCCCCCAGAAACGCACCAGTTTCTTGACCACCCACATGTAGACGGCGGTGGTGCCGGCGAAGAAGCGATCGAACAGGCGCAGCGGGGTACGCACCGCGCGCTGGAAGCCCGTTTCCCTGGTGTGCAGGTCGTGCTTGATGAAGATCGCCGACAGCGCCGGAGTGAACGTCAGCGCCATCAGTGCCGAGAAGGCCACCGACACCGCCACGGTCAGGGCGAACTGCTGGTAGATCTGGCCGCTGAAGCCCCCGAGGAAGGCCACCGGCACGAACACCGCCGCCATGATCAGCGAGGTGGCGATGACCGGCCCGCCGACCTCGCGCATGGCCTGCACCGTGGCCTGCATGACGGTGGTTTCCTCGTCCTCGCTGAGCACCCGCTCGACGTTCTCCACCACCAGGATGGCGTCGTCGACCACGATGCCGATCGACAGCACCAGGGCGAACAGCGTCAGCAGGTTGATCGAGAAGCCGAAGGCGTAGAAGCCGGCGAAGGTGGCCAGCACCGAGACCGGCACCACCGACATGGCGATCACCGTGAAGCGCCAGTTCTGCAGGAAGATGAACAGGATGACGCCGACGATCAGGAACGCCTCGATGAAGGTGTGAAGCACGGTCTCCACGGAGGCATCGATGAACAGCGTGGTGTCGTAGGGCGTGGCGTACTCGAGTCCCGGCGGGAAGCGGCCGGCCAGCTCCTCCATCTTCGCCTTGACCGCGTTGGCGGTCTCCAGGGCATTGGCACCGGGCTGCTGGTTGATCAGGATCGGCGCCATGGTGCCACCGTTCAGCGTGGCATCGACGCCGTAGGACGAGGCGCCCAGCTCGATGCGCGCCACGTCATCCAGGCGCAGGGCCGAACCGTCGGGATTGGTGCGCAGGAAGATGTCGCGGAAGTCATCGACGTCGCTCAGACGGCCGCCGGCGGTGATGGTGTAGGTGAAGGCGCGGGCATCGGACTGGGGCGCTGACGCCAGACTGCCCGCCGGCACCTCGGTGTTCTGGGCGCGGATCGCGCTGGCCACCTCGGACGGCGTCAGGTCGTACTGCGCCAGCTTGTCCGGATCCATCCAGATGCGCATGGCGAAATCGCCGCCGCCCAGCACCTCGGCCTCGCCGACGCCGGGCACCTGGCGCAGCTCGTCGAGAATGTTGAGGGCGGCATAGTTCTGCATGTAGACCTTGCCGTAATCGCCCTCCGGGGAGAGCAGCGAGACCAGCATGAGGATCGAGCTGGAGCGCAGCTCCACCGTCACACCCTGCTGCTGCACCGCCTCCGGCAGCTGGGAGAGCGCCCCCTGCACCCGGTTGTTGACGTTGATGGTATTGATGTCGCCGTCGGAGCCGATGTTGAAGGCCACGCTCAGGCTCATCATCCCGTTGTCGGAGCTGGTCGAGTTCATGTAGAGCATGTCCTCGACGCCGTTGATGGCCTCGGCCAGGGGCGCCGCCACGGTCTGCGCCACGGTCTCGGCGTCCGCCCCCGGGAAGGTGGCGTTGACCGAGACCGTGGGCGGCACCACGCTGGGGTACTGCTCGATCGGCAGTACCCGCATGCTCATCAGGCCGACCACCGTGAGGATGATCGCCAGCACCGACGCGAAGATCGGTCGCTTGATGAAGAAGTTGGAGAAATTCATTCAGCCGCGTCCTCTTCGGCCGGCGAAGCCCGTTCGGCGCCGGCCGCGCCATCACGGCCCTGTGCCGGACCCTGCCCCTGCCCGGATGGCTGGTCCTGGCTCTGGCCGGTGGCCTGGGCGATCAGCGCCCGGGCGTCGCCATCGAACGGCTGGGGCGCGATCGGCGTGCCGGGCTGGACGCCCGCCGGATCGCCGACCATCACGCGATCACCGGGCTCCACGCCGCTGGTCAGGATCTGCCACGGGCCGGCCAGCTCGCCGAGGTCCACTGTGCGGGCGCGTGCCACGTCGTCCTCGTCGAGCACGAACACCTGGGGCCCCATCAGGCCCTGACCCACGGCGATCGACGGCACCGCCAGCACGTCGAAGCGCTTCAGCCCTTCCAGGCGCACCCGCACGAACTGGCCGGGCAGCACCTCGCCCTCGGGATTGTCGAAGGTCGCCTTCGCCTGCACGGTGCTGGTCCGCTCGTCCACCCGCGAGCCGAGGAATTCCAGGCGCCCCTCGAGGGCCTCGTCGACGCCCGGCAGCGCCAGGCTGGCGGCGATCTCGCCGGGCGCCTGCTCGCCGAGCTGGCGGCGCAGGGTGAAGGCATCCTGCTGGGGAAGCTGGAAGCGCACCTCCAGCGGGTCCACCGGGGTGATGGTGGCCAGCTCGGTGCCGGCGCTGGCCAGGTTGCCCACGTTGACCTCGCTCAGACCGATGGCACCGCTGACCGGGGCCGTGACGTCGGCGTAGTCCAGGTCGATGCGGGCGCTGGCCAGCGCAGCCTCGGCCTGGGCCACGGAGGCCCGGGCCACGTTGAGGTCGGCCTGGGCCTGGTCAGCCTGCTGGCGGCTCACCGAGTTCTGACGCAGCAGCTCCTGGAAGCGGTTGGCGTCGCGACGCGCCCGCTCCAGCTCGGCCTGGGCGCTGGCCAGGTCGGCCTCGCGCTGCGACACCGTGGCCTGGTAGAGGTCCGGCTCGATGGCATACAGGCTGTCGCCCTTTTCCACGATGTCGCCGGGTTCGAAGAGGCGTTGTTCGAGGACGCCGGTGACGCGAGCCACCAGGGTCACCTCGGTATCGCTGCGCAGCTGGGCCGGGTAGGACTTGTCCAGCGGAATGTCCTGAGGCGCCAGCGTGGTCACCGGCTTGGGCTGCGGCGGTGTCTCGCCGCTCTGCTGCGGAGCGGCCTCCTCCTGACCGCAGGCCGACAGCAGCAGTCCAGCCGCCAGCGCCAACAGCCCTGTACGACTGCGTCGAAGTGTTGTGTTCATGCCTGATTCTCGTTAGGGGATCGAACGTCGAAGGGGGTATCGCACGACAGGCGAGAATCTAAACATACATTCACGCCTGTACGTAAGTGACTATCAGGATTCGGGCCGAGGCGGCGCGCCGATGTTCATCGCCTCGTCGTAGCGGCTGGCCTCGCCGACCTCCGGCAGCGCCAGCGACACGCCCTGCTCCGCCGACAGCCAGTCGTTGATCGCCTCGATGGCCTGCACGTTCAGGGTGCCCGACTGCTGACGCAGGGTGAGCAGGTCGATCACGTAGCTGAAACGCGCATCGGCATGATCGGCGATGGCATCGTAGAGGCTCTGCTCGGCGTTGAGCACGTCGACGATGTTGCGGGTACCGACCTCGTAGCCGGCGCGCGTGGCATCCAGCGCGCTCTGGTTGGAGACGATGGCCTGGGCCCGCGCCTCGACGGTGGCCACGTCGTTGGTGACCTGGGTGTACAGCGAACGCACCTGCTGAACGGTCTGGCGGCGCTGATCCTCGAAGTCGTACTGGCTGGACTCGAGGTCGTAGGTGGACTGGCGAATGCCGGCGCTGGTGCGGCCGCCGGTGTAGATGGGCAGGCTCACCCGAGCGCCGACCTGGCTCTGGGAGTTATGCCCGTCCATCTGGTCCTGATCGGTGTCGGAGTAGCTGTAGTTGGCGAAGGCCTCGACCACCGGCAGGCGCTGGGCCCGGGCGATGTCCACGGCATCCTCGGAGACCTCGACGCCGGCCTGGCTGGCCAGCACCAGCGGGCTGTTGTCCATCGCCAGCTCGACCCAGGCATCGCGGCCGCTCGGCTGCGGCGGAGTCACCGGCATGGCCTCCTGAAGCGCGTCGATGCTGTCGTAGCGCTGCCCGGTCAGCCGCTCCAGGGTCTCGAAGCTGACCTGCAGATCGTTCTCGGCGGCGATGCGGTCGGCGCGGGACTGGTCGAAGCTGGCGCGGGCCTCTTCCACCTCGGTGATGGCGATCAGGCCCACGTCGAACTGCTCCTGGGCCTGCTCGAGCTGGCGGCCGATGGCCCGCTCCTGGGCACGACGCGCCTCGAGGATCTCGTGGGCACGCAGGATGTCGAAGTAGGCCGACGCCACGTCGATCAGCACCTGTTGCTCGGTGGCGGCCAGCTGGTAGGTCTGCTGGTCGATCCGACTCGCGGCCTGATCCACCTCGGCGCTGTTGGCGGCGTCGAACAGCGCCTGGGTCGCCTCCAGGGTCAGGCTGGCGCTGTTGTAGCTGTCATCGCCGTTGCCCGCACCGGACCCGCGGCTCGAGGAGACGCTCTCGTAGAGACGGTTGTGGTCGACCTGGCCCGAGGCCGAGACCTGGGGCAACAGGTCGCCACGGGCGACGTCGCGGCCCGCCTCCACGCTGCCGTACTGGGCGCGGGCCGAAGCCAGGCTGGCATTGTTGTCGATGGCATCCCGGGTGATGGTCAGCAGGTCGGCGGCCTGGGCCTGACCGGCCAGCGAGACGGCCAGCAGGCAGGGCAACAGGACACGCCGCCCCGACGATACCGGACGATACGGCTTCATCGGCAAGTTCCTTCTAAGGGTGACTATGAGGATATACATTCATTGTCGCATGTTTAGCACGTCAATCCATCAACGTTCGTGTAATTAGCAAGAAAATTATCTTCCTAGCAAGCTGCCCTCCCGGCATCGTCTATGCTGCAAAGCCACATCCGCCGACCGAGCCCTCATCATGGACGACCTGACCTTCGTGCGCGTCAGGGAGCTGGACGTCGCCGTCCGCATCTGGCATCCCGATGCACCCCGCACCCTGATCGCCTGGCACGGCCTGGCCCGCCACGGTGGCGACTTCGCCGATTTCGCCCGCCTGCTCGGCCCGGGCTGGCGAGTCCTGGCACCGGACACGCCCGGGCGAGGCCTGTCGAGCTGGTCGCTGTATCCCGCCCATGACTATCTGTACTCGCACTATATGACCATAGCAGTCGCGCTGCTCGATCACTTCCGCCTCGAGCGGGTGCCCTGGGTCGGCACCTCCATGGGCGGCCTGCTGGGCATGCTGCTGGCCGCTGAAGCGGACACCGCCGAGCGCATCGAGCGCCTAGTGCTCAACGACGTGGGCCCGGAGCTGGACCCCGACGGCCTGGCCGCGCTGGGTACCTACTTCGGCGTGCCCCACCGCTTCGGCCGGTTCCGCGACCTGGCCGCGGAGCTGCGCCGGCACTATGCCGGCTTCGGCCCGCGCAGCGACGACGCCTGGCGTCGCCTGACCCTCGGCAGCGCTCGTCGATTGCCGGACGGCGGCTGGACCTACCACTACGATCCCCGCATCGGCGAGCAATTCATCCACGATACGCCGCGCGATACCTGGGCCGACTGGCGCGCGATCCGCTGCCCGCTGATGGTGGTACGCGGCGCCGACTCGCCGCTGCTCAAGGCCGAGAGCGTCGAACGCATGCGCCAGGCCCAGCCCGGGCTGATCCGCCTCGAGACCAGCGACTGCGGCCATGCCCCGATGCTCGACCGTACCGATCAGGTCGACCCGATCGCCGACTTCCTGACCCGGGGCTTCCCCGCCGCCGGACAACGGACGCCCTGGTGGCGACGCGCCCTGGCCCGGCTTCGCCAGGGCTGAGAACGCCGGCCGCGGCACCGGAGCACCTCAGCCGCCCGCTTCCACTCGCTGCAACGCTCGTGCCACGCCGCTGCGATAGGCGCCGCCGAACAGCAGCAGGTGGTTGAGCAGCGGATAGAGCTGGAACAGCGCCTCGCGACGCGACCAGTCCGCCGGTGCCGCACCGTTCCAGTAGGCGTCGAAGAAGGCCTCTGACGGAGCGCCGAACAGCGTCAGCATGGCCAGATCGACCTCCGGGTAGTGACGATAGACCGCCGGGTCGATCAGCGCCGGCCCCCGCGTGGTGTAGAGCACGTTGCCCGACCACAGATCGCCATGCACCAGTCGCGCCGGCGTATCCGGCAGCCAGCCCTCGAGCCCGTAAGCCACCGCCTCCAGCCTCGCGCACAGGCGATCGTCCAGCAGCCCCCGAGCATGACAGGCGCGCATCAGCGGCAGCAGCCGACGCTCGCGCTGAAAGGCGCGACCGTCGTCGAGCGGGGCATTGGGCTGGGGCGTGGCGCCGCAGGCATTGTCCCGCGCCCAGCCGTGCGGCGAGTGTCCCACCCCGTGCAATTCGCGCAGGCCCTCGGCCAGCGCCCGCTCGCCCGTGTCCGTGCGCCGGGCCGGGGTCAGCGCCTCCATCACCAGCCAGCCATCGCCCTCGCCCCAGACCTCGGGCACCACGAGTCGCCCCGTCGCCGCTCCCAGGGCGCGAAGTCCCTCGGCCTCGCCGGCCAGCCGCGCCGGATCGTCGCGCTTGACCACCGCCTCGCCGCGATCGGTGTCCAGGCGGTAGACAGCGGCGATATCACCGCCGGAGAGCGGCTCGAGGGGCCCTCGGAAACCGAGGTCGAGGCGCTCGAGCAGCGCCGTCAAGGCATCGTCGACCATGCATTGTGCTCCATCCGTCATCATGTGACTCGAGGCTCGCCCCGTGCGCCCCTGCTGTCAAAACCGCGGACACGTCATAAAAAAAGCCGCCCGGGGCGGGCGGCAAGGGACCGATTGCAGGACGCAATCGCGGGGGAAGCGGCAGACGTCACTCGGGCATCAGGACCCCATCGATGACGTGGATGACGCCGTTGCTGGCTTCGACGTCGGGCTGGATCACGGTGGCCTGGTTCACCATCACCTGGCCGTCCATGGTGGTGATGGTGATGTCCTGCCCCTGGACGGTGGTGGCGCTGTCGGCGGCCATGGCGTCCTCGGCCGTGACCTTGCCGGGCACCACGTGGTAGGTCAGCACGGACGCCAGGGTGTCGCGGTTCTCCGGCTTGAGCAGGTCGTCGACGGTGCCCTCCGGCAGTGCCGCGAAGGCCTCGTCGGTCGGGGCGAAGACCGTAAACGGGCCTTCGCCCTTGAGAGTCTCGACCAGGCCGGCGGCCTGGACCGCGGCCACCAGGGTCTCGAACTGGCCGGCCTCGACGGCGGTGTCGACGATGTCCGCCTTCATGCCGTGATGATCGGCCTGGGCGACGCCGCTCAGGGCCAGGCCGACCAGGCCGGCGCCGATGAACTGGGGAATGCGTGATGTCATGACCTTCATGAGATGGCTCCTCCGGGGATACCGGCTGACACTCGATGCGGGAAATGTCCTGGCAGAGATTCCTTTACTCAACCTATACAGAAATTAATCCACGTACATAAAAGAGGCAAGTTTTTTCTCGCGCATGGCTGACGGGCACGCGTCGCTATGGCACAACGAGGAAGAACCCTCGACATCGGAGACCGTCATGTACAAGCTCGCCTTCTTCGTGCCCGCGGAAGACGCCGAGCGCGTCAAGAAAGCCGTGTTCGCCACCGGCGCCGGACGCATCGGCGACTACGAGGCCTGCTGTTTCCAGACGCCGGGCACCGGGCAGTTTCGTCCGCTGACCGGCGCCGACCCGCATATCGGCCGCGCCGGCGACCTGGAACACGTGGAGGAACTCAAGGTGGAGCTGGTCTGCGAGGTCGGACTGATCCGCGAGGCCCTGGCCGCGCTCAGACGGGCTCACCCCTACGAGGAGCCGGCCTACGACGTCTGGCGGCTGGCCGACCTCTAGCATCCAGCCGATATCCGGCGCCCCACGACGAAAACGCCACGGGCATGGCCCGTGGCGTCGTCTGGTCAGGCAGCGAGCCCGCCGTCAGGCCGAGCCAAAGTAGCGCTCGCGATCCTCGGGCGTGATGTCACTGACGTGCAGGGCGAAGTCGCCCTGGCGCCGATCGGCGAAGAAGTGATGCAGGGTACGCTCGATGGTGGGAAAGGCCAGCGCGCCCCAGGGAATCTCGTGCTCCTCGAACAGCGCCACCTCGAGGCTCTCCGGCCCGGGGCCGAAGTCGCCGTCGAGCTCGGCGCGGAAGATCATGAACACCTGGTCGATGTGCGGCAGGTTGATCATGGTATAGAGGGGCTGGAGCGCCACCTCGGCCATGGCCTCCTCGCGGGTCTCCCGGGCGGCCGCCTCGACGGTGGTCTCGCCGTTCTCCATGAAGCCCGCCGGCAACGTCCAGTAGCCCTTGCGCGGAGAAATGGCCCGGCGGCACAGCAGAACCCGCGAGCCCGATACCGGGAGGGTCCCGGCGACGATGCGGGGGTTCTGGTAGTGGATGGTGCCGCAGGCGTCGCACAGGAATCGTGGCCGATCATCGCCTTCGGGAATCGCGAAACGGACCGGCTGCCCACAATGACTGCAAAAGTTCATGGCGCTCCCTGACTGGCTGGCACCGGGAGTGCCCCGGGCTTGACGCCGCGCGCGGCGACTGGGTAAAAGAGGTGAAACTCGATGGAATCATCATGTTAGAGAAACTTCGCGAGCGCCTGCAAGCGCATGCGCCGCGCCGCCTGGCCCTCGACCTGCCCCAGGCGGCGGTGCTGCTTCCCCTGGTGGCCCACCCCGAGCCGACGCTGCTGTTCACCCGCCGCGCCGCCCACCTCTCCACCCATAGCGGCCAGGTCGCCTTCCCCGGCGGCAAACGCGAGGACGGCGACGCCGACCTGCTGGCCACCGCCCTGCGCGAAGCCGAGGAAGAGATCGCCCTGCCGCCGGACCGGGTCGAGGTGCTCGGCCGACTGTCCGAGGTCATCTCGCTGCACGGCATCCGCGTCACGCCCTTCGTCGGCGTGATTCCCCCGGGCCTGCCACTGGCTCCCGATCCGGATGAGCTCGACGCCATCTTCGAGGTGCCGGTGGCGAGCTTCCTCGCCGACCGCCGCACCCACACCGACGTGATCCGCGTCGACGGCCGCGACTACTACGTGCCGAGCTATCGCCACGACGACCACGTGATCTGGGGCCTGTCGTCGATGATGCTGGTGGAGCTGCTGGCCGAGGGCTTCGCCATGCCGATCGACCTCTTCCAGCGCCCCGCAGGCACCCTGCATTTCCACCCCGAACGCCGACTGACGCCATCATGAGCCACCCGCACCTGCCCCCCGCCCGCCTGACCGAGCTGGTCGATGCCCTGGTCGAACAGGGCTGGTACCTGGGCGAAGCCTTCCTGCCCGAGGCCCTGCACGCCCCGTTGTTCGCCGAAGTCGAGGCGATGGCCGCCCGCGAGGCGCTGGAAGCCGCCGGCGTCGGCCGCGGCAGCGAGCATCACCTGCGCCGCGACATCCGCGGCGACGCCATCCGCTGGCTGGACCGCGAGAGCCTGGCTCAGCGCCGCTACCTGGAAGCCATGGGCGAGCTGCAGCAGGCCTTGAACCAGGCGCTGTTCCTGGGCCTGTTCGAGTACGAGGCACACTTCGCCCAGTACCCGCCCGGCGCCTTCTACAAGCGCCACCTGGACAGCTTCCGCGGCCGCGCCAACCGCGTGATCTCCACCGTGGGCTATCTCAACCCGGACTGGCCCGCCGACGGCGAAGGCGAGATGGTGATCTTCGACGAGCACGACCCCGCGCGCGAGCTGACCCGGGTCCGGCCCGAGGCCGGCACCTTCGTCTGCTTCCTCTCCGATCGGGTGCCCCACGAGGTACTGCCGACTCGCTATCCGCGCGCCAGCATCGCCGGCTGGTTCCGCCGCAACGCCTCGCTGGGCGGCCTGGTGGACCCGTCACACTGACGGCGACACCCACCGCATGCAATGCCCCATGGCCGCTTCGGTCGGCCTGCCGATCTCAGGGCCGACCTCGCCCCCACAGGCCTTTCATGATGTCGCGTATTGTTCCAGGGGATTGTTCCCGGCCAGCCGGGCGAATCCCAGGCGACGAAGGCAATGCGCATGCCCACCGGCCCGGTGCGGGGCCGACACGATGGAGCGGGTGATCTCCTGACGAAATCCTTCCCTCGGATGATGTCGGTGGATCGCTCGCAAGGCCTCCTCGGATAACAGATGCCGGTAGGCACCGACCACATCCATGTGGGCCCCGTACTTGAGCAGGAGAGCCTCCGGCGTGTGGCGCCGGGCATCGAGCCATGGGTTCAGGTGGTAGCTGATCGACTCATAGAGGCGAATTGCATCGTCGTCGTGCCACTGCTCGGCCAGTGCCAGTCGACGCGCCTCCCGGGCACCGGTGACCTGGAATGCGGTCTCTGCGATGCAGCTCGCATGAGCGTCCGTCAGGCCGACGTCATGCATCAGGCAGGCCACATAGAGCATCTCGGCATCCGCCTCGATACCCAGCGCCTCACCGACCAGCGCGCCCATCCACCAGCTGCGATAGCAATGGGCCAGCAACGCGGGGCTGTAGTGCGCCGCCACCCGGGCCTCGACCCGCCGGCAGAGTGCGCTATCAGGCGCCTGCACCCGGGAAGGTTCCACCGCACGCTTGCGGACAGACGAATGGCCGAGCCGCCAGGCCAGCCGACTCAGGCCCTCGTCCATCTGACTGCGCACCAGCTGATAGATCAGGTGAGCCTTCTCTCGGGCGTTGAGCACGCCTTCCGTCGTTTCGCTCCATGCGAAGGAACCCGGGGTAGGGCCGAGCATGTGCACGCTCCTTTTGCTTGCAACATGCAAGCAAATTAGAGGCATGACTTGCATATTGCAAGCATTGCACCTGATCCGGTACCTTGCCGATATGACTTCCTCTTCCCCTCCCCAGACAGCATGCCCGCTGGCCCGCACCCTGGAGCTCATCGGCGACCGCTGGAGCCTGGTGATCCTGCGCGAGATCATCAAGGGCCAGCACCGCTACAGCGACTTCAGCCACTGCGCCGAACGGATCCCGACCAACATCCTGGCGAATCGCCTGCGCCGGCTCGCCGGATACGGCGTCGTCGCTCGCGTACCCTCACGGTCGAGCCCGAAACGTCATGAGTATCATCTGACGAGCAAAGGCGCGGCCCTGTTGCCGGCCATGCAGGCCCTCGCCCGCTGGGGTGGCGATCAGCTGCCGGAATGCTATGCCCCGCCCGAGCAATTCCTTGCACTGACGGTCGAAGAGCTGCCGACTCGCGACCCGGACTAGCGGTCCACGCGATAGGTGAGGTCGCGGACCTCGTCGCCGGTCATGCCGCGAAAGCCCCAGCAGTGCGGCGGCTGCTCCTTGAGGATGATCTCCACGTCCACCGGGGCGATGCCAAGCTCGGCCTCGATGTCCGCGAACAGCCGCTTGATCAGCGCCTTCTGGGTCTCTGTCGTGCGTCCCGCCATCATGTTGATCTCGATGACGGTATAAGCGTCGCTGCGCCCGCCGGGGGCGAAGAAGTCCTCGGCGTCCATGGGCATGA
This sequence comes from Halomonas sp. SL1, assembly GCF_003030865.2. Taxonomy (NCBI): domain Bacteria; kingdom Pseudomonadati; phylum Pseudomonadota; class Gammaproteobacteria; order Oceanospirillales; family Halomonadaceae; genus Halomonas; species Halomonas sp. SL1. The sequence goes on from NZ_PYUQ02000008.1 coordinate 115,824, forward strand.
AGCGCTGTGCCCGCTTGTCCTCGGGCAGCCCGAAGACGTCCATCATGCAGCCATGGATCACCGCCGACAGGCGGGCCTTGATGGGGTCCAGACGATGGCGAATGCCGTAGATCACGATCATGTCATGTCCTTATGCGTATGGACCTTCTTCATGAAGGCCCGGAATGCGTTCACCCCGCCGTCGCCAGCCGACATTCCATGCCGATCAGCGGCGGCGCGTGCAATAGAGTGACGAAGCCGTGGCGGCGATAGAGCCGCACGGCCGGGCTGTCGGCGAACACCTTGAGCCGCAGCGCCTCGAGCCGACGCTCGCGGACCCGCGCCTTGACGGCCTCGAGCGCCCAGGCACCGAGCCCGGCGCCGCGCCGACCGGCCACGATCTGCAGGTCCTGGAGATAGCCGACGCCGTCGCCGTCGTGGAGGCGCAGATAGCCCACGCGAGCGCCCTCGCACCACAGCAGATGGTTCTCGCCGGCGGCCCAGTCGGCCTCGAACGCCTCCGGCTGCCAGGAAAGGCCATGACGTTCATAGGCCTCGCGCATGTTGGCCCGCACCAAGGCGGCAGCCCAGTCACGGTCCGACGCCCGGGCCGGGCACAGCGACAGTTCCACGCCTCAGGCCCTGATCGTTGCCGTCGCGTCATCGCCGACGCGCAGCGTCAGGCCGATGCCGTCGAGGGGGACGGCGTTCTGGCCGAAGAAGGCGCCCTTCCAGCCCGGCTGGGTGTCCATCCCCACCAGCGTCTTCAGCGGCTCCTTGGGCACCGGCGCCTCGCCGGTGCGCTGATCCTGGGTGATGATCTTGCAGCGCTTGCACGGCTTGCGCAGCCCCAGTCGGACGCCCGAGCCGAGCGCCAGCTCGTCCCAGTCGATCTCGGCGAAGGCCCCCTCCCCCTCGACCACGACATTGGGCCGGAAGCGGCTCATCGGCACGGGGTCCAGGCCCTTCTCGGCGAGGCGCTCGCTCAACCGCTCGAGGGAGGCCTGGTGGGCCACCAGCAGCGGATAGCCGTCGGGAAAGGCGGTGTGGGCCGATTCGCCACGCAGATAGTCGGCCTCGACCTCGCGACGACGCTCCTCGGGGAAGCGCACCAGGCGCAGTCCGCCCTCTTCATCCCCCTGCCGGCCATCGCGCCGTCGGCCATCGCCCAGCACGGCGGTCAGCCACTGGGCCGCCTCGGCGCCCTCGTCCAGCGCCTCGCAGGTGTCCTTCCAGATGCTGACCTCGAGGCGCTCGAGCCCGTGACGCGCCAGCGGCACCGCCAAGGGCGCGGCCTCGGGGTGCTCCAGCACCAGGCGGCTCGGCTCGAGGCGCACCGTCACCTTGGCCATGGCCGGGCATTCGCGCTGGGTGACGAAGCGGCCGCGGGCGTCCACGACCATCCAGTGGCGATCGAGGGCCAGGCCGCGCTCGGTGAGCGTGGCCTGGTCGAGGGCGATGCCGCGAAGCGACTTGACCGGATAGATATTGAGCTGGGTGATGCGCATCCCTGCCTCCCTGGCGTTGGTGGAGCCATCACTCTATCAAGCCCGCTCGCCCTTTTCCTCGGCCAGCGCGGCCGTCACCGCGGCCTCGGCGTGCAGCGCTGTGGTGTCGTAGAGCGGCACCGGGGTATCGCCCTGGCCGACCAGCAGCGCGATCTCGGTGCAGCCGAGGATCACCGCCTCGGCACCGCGGGCGTGCAGGTCCGCGATGATCTCGAGATACGCCGCCTTCGAGGGCGGCTCGATGCGCCCCTGGCACAGCTCTTCGAAGATCACCCGGTGCACCCGGTCGCGCTGTTCGGCCTGCGGCACCAGCACCTCGATGCCGAAGCGCTCGCCGAGCCGGTCCTTGTAGAAGGCCTGCTCCATGGTAAAGCGAGTGCCCAGCAGCCCCACCCGACGTACGCCGTCCGCGCGCAGCCGCTCGGCGGTAGCATCGGCGATATGCAGAAGCGGGATATCGGTGGCGGCCTCGATCGCCGGCGCCACCTTGTGCATGGTGTTGGTGGCCAGCAGCAGGAAGTCGGCTCCCGCCGCCTGCACCCGCCGCGCCGCCTCGGCCAGCCGCTCGCCCGCCTCGTCCCAGCGATCGGCCTGCTGCAGCGTCTCGATCTCGGCGAAGTCGACGCTGTAGAGCGCCACCGTCGCCGAGTGGAAGCCGCCCAGCTCGCGCTTCACGCCCTCGTTGAGGGCCCGGTAGTAGCTCTGGGTGGACTCCCAGCTCATGCCGCCTAGCACGCCGATGGTCTTCATGGTCACCTCCGTGTGGAATCATCGTGCCCACAGCGATACCACGACCGCCGGCCCGCACGCCAGCGCCGGCCCTAGCCGGCGCTCAGGGCGACCTTGAGCACCCCGTCGCGCTGATGGGAGAAGAGCTCGTAGGCGTCGACGATGTCGTCGAGGGCATAGCGGTGGGTGACCAGCGGGCCCAGGTCCAGGCGGCCGCTCTCGATGATGCCCATCAGCCGGCGCATGCGCTCCTTGCCGCCCGGGCACAGCGAGGTGACGATGCGGTGGTCGCCGAGGCCGGCGCTGAAGGCGTCCAGCGGCAGGGTCAGGTCCTCGGAGTAGACGCCGAGGCTCGACAGGGTGCCGCCGGGCTTGAGCACCCTGAGCGCATTCTCGAAGGTGGCCTGCAGGCCCAGCGCCTCGATGGCCGCGTCCACGCCGCGCCCGCCGGTGAGGCGACGGATCTCGTCGACCACGTCGACCTTGCGGTAGTCCAGCACCACGTCGGCGCCGAGTTGGCGCGACATGGCCAGCCGCTCGTCGACGCCGTCGACGGCGATGATCAGCCCGGCACCGCGCAGCCGCGCCCCGGCGGTGGCGCAGAGCCCGATCGGGCCCTGGGCGAACACCGCCACGCTGTCGCCGATGCGGATATTGGCCGACTCCGCCCCGGCGAAGCCGGTGGACATGATGTCCGGGCACATCAACACCTGCTCGTCGGTCAGGCCGTCCGGCACCGGGCTGAGGTTGGCCTGGGCGTCGGGCACGCGCAGGTACTCGGCCTGGGCGCCGTCGATGGTGTTGCCGAAGCGCCAGCCGCCCATGGGCTTGTAGCCGTGGCCATGGTGGCCGCCGTCCTGGGCGCTGCAGCCGTCCTGGCAGGCATAGGAGGTGAAGCTCGGGCAGATGGCGCCGGCGATCACCCGCTGGCCCTCGGCATAGCCCTTGACGTTGGCGCCGAGCTTCTCGATCACCCCCACCGGCTCGTGGCCCACGGTCAGCCCGCGCTCCACCGGATACTCGCCCTTGAGGATGTGCACGTCGGTGCCGCAGATGGTGGTGGTGGTCACGCGGATCAGGGCGTCGTCGGGGCCGATGTCGGGAATCGGCTTGTTGTCGAGCTCGATGCGGCCGGGCTCGACGAAGACGGCGGCTTTCATCATGGCAGGCATGGCAGTTCTCCCGAGGCAAGGAACCTCCTCTCATCACAGCACAGCCTCGCCGAACCGGGATTGCGCTGGATCAAGCCGCCGGCACGCGCCCTCCTTCCATCGACCACGGCGGAGGTGAGAGGCGAATGTCCACGCCCTTCCCCGCCGACCGACGGGCGATTACCCTGCCATGACACCTTCTTCCCGCTCGCCACCTGGACACCGCCATGAGCCCGGCCGACACCCTCCGCCTGATCCTGCTTTCCTCGCTGTGGGGGATGTCGTTCATCTTCATGCGAGTGGCGGTGCCCGAGTTCGGCCCGGTGCCGCTGATCCTGGTGCGCATGGGCGTGGGCGCGCTGCTGATGCTGCCGCTGCTGCTCGGCGTACGCTACCTGCGCCTGGTGCGGGACAACGCCGGTCGGCTGATGCTGCTGGGGCTGGTCAACCACGTGCTGCCGTTCTCGCTGCTGGCGCTGGCCACCACCCGGCTGGAGGCCGGCTTCACCTCGCTGATCAACGCCACCACGCCGCTGTTCACCGCCCTGCTCGGCGCGCTGTTCTTCGCCACGCCGGTGTCGCGGCGCCAGTATCTGGGCCTGGCGCTGGCCTTCCTCGGGGTCTATGTGCTGTCTGCGGATCGGCTGGACTTCGCCCTGGGCGGCGACGGCTGGTTCATCCTCGCGGTGCTCGGCGCCACCTTCTGCTACGGCATCGCCACCAACTACTCCAAGACCTACCTGTCCCACCTGCCGGTGCGCGTGCTGGCCGCCGGCAGCTGCGCCATGTCCGGGCTGATCCTGCTGCTGCCGGGCCTGTGGCTGTGGCCCGAGGCCCCGATCAGCGGCCTCGGCTGGGCCAACGGCCTGGCGCTGGCGGCCTTCAGCACCACCCTGGCCTTCCTGCTCTACTTCGGGCTGATCGCCAGCGCCGGGGCCACCGCGACCTCCACCGTGACCTTCCTGGTGCCGGTCAGCGCCCTGCTGTGGGGCTATGTGCTGCTCGACGAGACGCTGAGCCTGCAGATCCTGGCCGGCATGGCCATCACCCTCGCGGGCACCGCCATCGCCACCGGCATGCTGCGCCTCGGCTGGCCGGCGCGCCCGGCCAGGCGCCGCGACCGACGCCTGGACTGACACCACAGACACAAGACGGCCGTGGCGTCACCGCCACGGCCGTCGATGCTGCGCAGGGTGCGAGCGGCGCTCAGAAGTTCGGCTTGCGCTTCTCGACGAAGGCGCTCATGCCTTCACGCTGCTCGTCGCCGGCGAAGCACAGCGCGAACAGGCTGGTCTCCAGCGCCAGGGCGCTGTCCAGGTCCTGGTCCAGGCCGTCGTGGACCGCCTGCTTGGCGCCGCGCACCGCCTGGGGGCCGTTGCCGCCGAGCTGCTTGGTCAGCTCGGCGGCGTAGTCCTCGAGCTCGGCCTGGGGCATCACCCGGTTGACCAGGCCGATGCGCAGGGCCTCGCTGGCGTCGATCTTGCGCCCGGTGGTGACCAGGTCCAGGGCCATGGCCGGGCCGACGCGGCGCGGCAGGCGCTGGGTGCCGCCGAAGCCCGGAATCACCCCGAGCAGCACTTCCGGCTGGCCGAACACGGCATTGTCGCTGGCCACCGCCCAGTCGCAGGCCAGCGCCAGCTCGCAGCCGCCGCCCAGACAGAAGCCGTTGACCAGCGCCACCACCGGCACCGGCAGCGCCTCGAGCCGCTTCAGGGTGGCCTGGGCCTGGCCGGCGAAGTCGCGAGCCTCGACGGCGCTCTTGTCGCGCATCTCGGTGATGTCGGCGCCGGCCACAAAGGCCTTCTCGCCGGCACCGGTGATCAGCACCGCGCGCAGGTCGCCGCGGGCCTCGAGATCGTCGAGCGCCGCCGCCAAGGCGGCGATCACCTCACTGTTCAGGGCGTTGAGCGCCTTGGGACGGTTGACGGTCAGACGGACCACGCCGCCCTCGTCCTGCACCTCGATCGCCTGCTCGCTCATGATGGCTCCTCGTCTCGTGATATCGGGAAAGACGCAACGCCCTCACCCTAGCGAACGCTTGGTAGAGCGACAATCGCGGCTTTGGTCGGGGGTCAGGCACCGTCGTAGACGTGGAAGCCGCGCCCGCTCTTGCGGCCCAGATAGCCGGCATCGACCATGCGACGCAGCAGCGGACAGGGCCGGTACTTGGGATCGCCGAAGCCCTCCTGCAGCACTTCCATGATCGCCAGGCACACGTCCAGGCCGATCAGGTCGGCCAGCGCCAGCGGGCCCATGGGATGGGCGGCGCCGAGCTGCATGGCCTGGTCCACCGCCTCCGGCGTGGCCGCGCCCTCCTGCACCAGGAAGGCCGCCTCGTTGATCATCGGCACCAGCAGACGATTGACGGCGAAACCCGGCGAATCGCCCACCCGCACCGCGGTCTTGCCCAGCGCCTCGGCCAGCGCCTCGACGCGCGCCACGGTGGCGTCGCCGGTCTGCTCGGCGCGGATCACCTCGACCAGCTTCAGCACCGGCACCGGATTGAAGAAGTGCATGCCCACCACCCGCTCGGGGCGCTCGCAGGCGCCGGCCAGCCGGGTCAGCGACAGCGAGGAGGTGTTGGAGGCCAGGATGATGTCATCGCCGAGCGCGCTGAGGTCGCGGAACAGCCGCTCCTTGAGCTCGGGATTCTCCGGCGCGGCCTCGATGATCACCTCGCAGTCGGCCAGGGTCGCAAGCTCGGTGGTGCCGCGGAGCCGCGCCAGGGCGTCGGCGCGCGCGTCCTCGCTCAGCCGCTCCTTGGCCACCAGCTTGCCGAGCCCCTTGTCGATGCCGGCCCGGGCGCGCTCGAGCGCCTCCTCGGCCACGTCGAACAGGCGGACCGTGAAGCCGGCGGTCGCCAGCACCTGGGCGATGCCCTGGCCCATGGTGCCGGCGCCCACGACGCCGATCGGTGATTGACTCATCGCTGCCTCTCCTTCGCTTGGGTGGACTCGCCCGCCGATCACGCCCGGCGGGCACTCGGATCAGCATGCACCGGTCGTGTGTCGCGGTCGAGTCACGCCCGCCTGCGCTGACATCACGCTGGCAGGCTCGCGCCCTGCGCCGGGCTCAGAGATGCCCGGGCTTCAGCGCCGCCAGGCCGCCCATGCCGGCCTCGATCGCCGCCAGCCGGGCGCGGCCCTCCGGCAGCCACTGGCGCAGGCCGAACTCCGCCGCGGCGAGCTTGGCGCGATAGAAGTCGGCGTCACCTCTGCCGTCGGCCAGCGCGGCCTCGGCGCGCAGGGCCGAACGGCCCAGCTGCCAGGCACACAGCACATGGGCGGCCAGGGAAAGAAACGGCGTGGCACAGGCCTGAACGGCGTCCGCGCCGCGCTCGGGATCGGCGCCCCGGGCAAGCACCAGGCCCATGGCGGTGCGCAGATCGGCCACGCCGCCGGCCAGGCTCTCGCCCAGCGGGCGCAGCTCGGGGCTGACGGCGAGCGCCTCGGCGGTGGCATCGACCTCGTCGGCCAGCCGGCTCAGCGCCGCGCCGCCGTCGCGGGCCAGCTTGCGGCCGGCCAGGTCCAGCGCCTGGATGCCGTTGGTGCCCTCGTAGATGGGCGCGATGCGCGCGTCGCGCAACAGCTGGGCGGCGCCGGTCTCCTCGATGTAGCCCATGCCGCCGTGGACCTGCAGGCCCAGCGAGGCGATCTCCACCGCCTGATCGGTGGAGAACGCCTTGACCACCGGGATCAGCACCTCGACCCGGGCCTGGGCGGCCTGGCGCTCGGCCTCATCCAGGGCGTGGCGGGCCCGGTCCATCTGCGCCGCGCAGGTCAGCGCCAGGGCGCGCAGCGCATCGGTGCGGGCGCGCATCGACAGCAGCATGCGCCTGACGTCCAGATGCTCGGCGATGACGCAGGGCGCGCCGTCGCGGCGGCCCTGCACCCGCTCCAGGGCGTAGCTGCGCGCCTGCTGGCAGGCGCGTTCGGCGACGCCGATGCCCTGGATGCCGACCTTGTGGCGGGCCTCGTTCATCATGGTGAACATGTGGTTGAGCCCGCGGCCGAGCTCGCCGACCAGATAGCCAATAGCCCCCTCAGCCTCGCCTCTTTCCTCGCCCCGCCCCTCGCCGAAGCTCAGCGAGCAGGTCGGCGAGCCGTGGATGCCGAGCTTGTGCTCGAGCCCGATGCAGGTCACATCGTTGCGCTCGCCGAGGCTGCCGTCGTCCTCCACCAGATACTTGGGCACCAGGAACAGCGAGATGCCCCGGTTGCCCTCGGGAGCGTCCGGGGTGCGCGCCAGCACCAGGTGCAGGATGTTCTCGGCGGCCTCGTGCTCGCCCCAGGTGATGTAGATCTTCTGGCCCCTGAGGCGGTAACGACCGGACGCGTCGTCATCAGGCACGGCCAGGGTGCGCACCTGGGAGAGATCGGAGCCGGCCTGGGGCTCGGTGAGGTTCATGGTGCCGGTCCAGCGGCCTTCCACCAGCGGCGGCAGGTAGCGCGCCTGCTGCGCCTCGCTGCCGTGGCGGGCCAGCGCCTCGATGGCGCCGGCGGTGAGCATCGGGCACAGGCCCAGCGCCATGTTGGCGCCGTGCAGCATCTCCTGCACCGCGCTGGCCACGGTCTCCGGCAGGCCCTGGCCGCCGTGGGCGGCGGAGACGCCGATGCCGTTCCAGCCGCCTTCGGCGTAGGCCCGGTAGGCCTCGGCGAAGCCCTCGGGCAGCGTGACGCCGCCGTCCTCGCGGCGCCGGCAGCCCTGGCGGTCGCCGACGGCGTTGAGCGGTGCCCACACCTCGCCGGCCAGCCGGCCGGCCTCCTCCAGCACGGCATCGGCCAGCTCGGGGCCGATCTCCTCGAAGCCGGGCAGAGAGAGCGAGCCGTGCTCGAGCAGTTCCTCGAGCACGAAGCGGGCATCGCGAAGCGGCGGCGTATAGGGCGTCATCGGGGCACCTCGAAAACAGGACGTTCCGGCGAGCCTAGATTCACGACGGCTGATGAACCATTAGCCGTAGGTCGCCCCTCGATCCTGGCCGGCGCCTTCGGCGGCCCCATCATCGGCGCTCTCGACGGCAGCCTCGGCCGGCGCCGCATCGTCGTAGTAGACGATATGCGGCTCGTCCGGCGGCGGCGGGCCGACCAGCGGCTCGGCCACCTCGACGTCCGGCACCGCCTCGGACAGATCCTCGACGTGCTCGTGCTCCAGCGCGCCCTGCACCCACTCCTCGGTGACCGCCAGCTCGGCGGCGCTGAGCGGCGTGGCGGGCGAGAACGGCGCCACCGGCACCGGCGCCGGGCGCACGCTGCGCCGCCAGGCGAAGAAAGCCACCAGCCCGACGCCCAGCGCGCCCAGCGACCAGAACAGCCCGCCGTCACCCACCAGCGTCATCACCGGGCCGATCGCCGAGGGGCTCAGCGTCGCGCCGATGGCGTTGATCAGCAGCAGGCCCTGGCTCATGCGCACCAGCGCGCCCGCCGGGGCGCGGTCGGCGGCGTGCCCCACCGCCACCGGATACAGCGAGAACACCCCGCCGCCGAGCAGGAACAGCAGCGCGGCGAGTCCCCAGGGCGGCAGCGGCAACAGCAGGATGCCGGCGCAGATCAGCGCGCAGAAGCCGCCGAGCCCGATCAGCACCAGCTGGCGGTCGTGGCGGTCCGACCAGCGCCCCACCGGGTACTGCAGACACATGGCGCCGAGCACCACCAGCGCCATCAGCTGGCCGACGCGATCGCCGCCGACGCCGCTGCGCTGCAGGTACAGCGGCAGCAGGGTATAGACCGCCGCCACCGCGATGCCGGAGCCGAAGCTGCCCATCACGCCGGTGGGCGTCAGGGTGATCAGGCGCAGCGGCGACAGCGGCTCGGCCTTCTCCAGCAGCGGCGTGACCCGCGGGATGATCGCCATGGGCAGCACCGACAGCGAGGCCAGCAGGCCGATCAGCATGAAGGGCTCGGCGGGCGCCATGCCGCGGGTCAGGCCGAACAGCAGCTGGCCGATCGCCCCGGCGGCGAACACCACGATCATGTACATCGCCAGCAGGCGCCCGCGCACCCGGTCGTCGCCGGCGGTCAAGAGCCAGCTCTCGATCACCAGGAAAACGCCCACCGTGGCCCAGCCGGCGATCAGACGCAGGGCGAACCAGGCCACGGGGTCGGCGGACATGCCCTGCAGCAGCACCGACACCGCCAGCAGCGAGGCGAAGCTGCCGTAGGCGCGGATATGGCCGATCGCCAGCAGCAGGCGGTCGTTGACCATCGCCCCCAAGCCCAGGCCGATGAAGTAGGCCGAGGACACCCAGCCAATCACCAGCGACGAGGCCCCGGCGGCGTCCAGCCGCAGGGTGGTGAGCGTGGTCAGAAAGCCGTTGCCGATGCCCAGGATGAAGAGTCCGAGCAGCGGCCCCAGGGCCATGAGCAACAGCTGGCGTGACATGTGCGAAGGCCTCCGACGAGCCGCGAGAAAAGGCCACCGCCGGGGACGGCGGTGGCGGGAATTCGCGCACGAATATACGCCCGGTCACGGGTGCCGCCAATCCTCCCTGGCAGGCTTTTTCGCGACACTTCGATGACGATAACAGCGTGTTATCGAACGAAGCGACCTCACGCCTTCTGCAGCAATACGACGTCGCCGGCCGGGAAGCTCACCGTCAGCTGCCAGCGCTCGGCGAGCCAGCGAAAGCTCGCCTCATCGAAGAAGCAGACGTGGGTCGGATCAAGGATGTAGTGCCAGCCGGCGAACGCCTCCACGCTTGGCGGCACCCGCTTGGTCATCAGCCCCAGCCAGCCGCCGGGCGCCAGCAGACCGAGCAGGCGCTCGAGCTCGGCGCCGGGCGCGAACAGATGCTCGACCACCTCGGTGGAGGTGATGAAATCGTAGGTGCGCTCGAGCGCCGCCGCGTCCGGCGCGTAGAAGGCGTCATAGATCGCCATCGGGTGGCCGGCCTCCTCGAACATCACCGACAGCGTCGGCCCCGGGCCGGCGCCGAAGTCGAGCCCGCGGGCGCCGGGCGAGAGCTTCGCCGCCAGCGGCTCGAACAGCCGCGACAGGAAGCGACGATAGCCGGGATCGTCGGGGGAGTTCTCGTGCTGGTCGTAGACCGCCTTCTCCTCCGCCGGCCCGAGGCGCTGATGGGCCGGCACGAACACCAGCGCACAGCGCCGGCAGCGGCGATAGTCGCGTCGCGCATCGCGATGGTAGGGCGCGTGGTCGGTGGATGCGCATAGCGGACAGGTCGGCATCATCGTATTCTCTGTGGCAGGACTCACTTTCAGGAGGCATGCATGCTGTCAGGTCTGGACCACCTGGTCATCACCGTGACCGATATTTCCCGCGCCGTGGACTTCTACACCCGGGTACTGGGGCTGGACGTCCGCTATCGCGATCAGGAGCGCGTGGACCTGATGCTCGGCGACATGGCCCTGCGCCTACACTGGACCGCCACCGATATCCAGCCACGGGCCGCCACGCCCACCCCGGGCAGCCTCGACCTGTGCCTGCGCAGCCAGCTGCCCCTCGACGAGGTCCAGCGCCATCTCGAGGCGCTCTCCATCGAGGTCGAGCTGGGCCCGGTGAGCCGCCAGGGTGCCACCGGCGAGATCGAGTCTCTCTACCTGCGCGACCCCGACGGCAACCTGCTCGAGATCAGCCGCCCCAGGCGTTGAGGGATCAGGCGACATCGCCGAGGACTTATGCCGACCTGGCTGAAGGCTTTTACCAACCTGGCTGAAGGCTCTTGCCGGCGTCGCCGATGGCATACGGTGGCATCGCCAACGCAGGCCAGTATCATGAGCGGCACGATATCCACGCTTTCAAGGACGACCGATGAACGAGCATGATCCCGCGCGCCACGACGCCGTGGTCGCCGACGACGCCCGCACCCCCGATACCACCATGGCCATGGTCGTCTACGCCCTCTACCTGGCCAGTTTCGTGGTGGGCTTCACCGGCATCATCGGCGTGGTGATCGCCTACGTATACCGCGGCAAGGGCCCGGCCTGGCTCGACGAGCACTACCGCTACCAGATCCGCACCTTCTGGATCGGCCTCGTCTATGCCGCCCTGGCCTCGCTGCTGACCCTGGTCGTGATCGGCTTCCCGCTGCTGATCGCGCTGGCGGTGTGGATGATCATCCGCTGCGTCAAGGGCTTCAAGGGCCTGCAGGAGAAGCGCGCCCCCGACAACGTCGATACCTGGCTGATCTGATCCATGGCCGACACGCAACACACCCAGGGGCGCTTTCAGGCGCGGCTGATCGCCGGCCTGTGGCGCGCCCTCGCCAACTGGCGGCCGGCCTCGCTGTGGCGCCTGGCGCGCATGACCGGCCCGCTGGTGCAGCTCGGCAGCCGGCGCGAGCGCCGGGTGACCCGCATCAACCTGGCCCAGGCCTATCCCGACCGCCCCGAGGCCGAGCGCCGCCGCCTGGCGCGGCGCAGCCTGGTCCACTCCAGCGCCACCATGCTCGAGCTGGGCCTGGCCTGGATGGGCGAGCCGGACCGGGTCGAGGCCAGCATTCTCGAGGTCCACGGCCGCGAGCTGCTCGACGAGGCCCGCGCCGAGGGGCGAGGCGTCATCGTGCTGGCACCCCACTTCGGCAACTGGGAGGTGCTCAACTTCTGGCTGTCCGGGCACTTCCCCTTCACCGCCATGTACGAGCCGCCCAAGCTCGCTCCGCTGGACCCGATCATCCGCGGCGGCCGCGAGCGGCGCGGGGCCGAGCTGGTGCCGACCAATCCGCGCGGCGTGGCGGCGCTGCTCAAGGCGCTCAAGCGCGGCGAGACGGTGGGCATCCTGCCGGACCAGACGCCGAGCTGGGGCAGCGGCGTGTTCGCGCCCTTCTTCGGCCGCCAGGCCTATACCGCCACCCTGCTGCCCAAGCTGGTGGCCCGCACCGAGGCCCGGGTCGTCACCGGCGTGGCCAAGCGCGTTCGCGGCCGCGGCTTCGCGCTGCACTTCCTGGCCGCCGACGAGCGCGTCTACTCGAGCGACGAGACCACCTCGGCCGCCGGCGTGAATGCCTGCGTGGAGGCCGCCATCGCCCTGGATCCGGTCCAGTACCAGTGGGAATACAAGCGCTATCGCAAGACCCCCGAGGAACTCGAGGGCCGCGCCGACTGGAAGCGCTTCCGCGTCTACTGAGTGCCTGACCACGCCATTGGAAGTCGTTTCCAGACCGGGCTATGGCAACTGCCCGCCAAGCTGCTAGACTCGGCCCATTCGCTTGACGGGGTGCCGGTGGAACCGGCTGAGATGGCGCAGGTTCGTGCTCGACACGTTCGAGACAGAGCCCAGCGCTGGTCCCGTGGAACCTGATCCGGGTGGGTGTGGCACGCGCCGCACGTGAACCGGCGTAGGGAATCAGGCGGCGGGCCGGCGCGCCCTCCTTGTGCCCCGGCTCTCCCTCACCGCCTCCGCTACGCCCGTGCGCACCCTCCGGCATCCGCTCTCATCGGAATCGGAGGCAAGATGGGCCGTCGCTTCAGTGATCTCACCGCCGCCTGCCAGGCCGACTGGCGCGCCTACACCGAGCACGACTTCGTCCGCGCCCTGGGCGCCGGCACGCTCGAGGCGGACGCCTTCCGCCACTACCTGCAGCAGGACTACCTGTTCCTGATCCACTTCGCCCGCGCCTACGCCCTGGCCGCCTACAAGAGCCGCGACCTCGACGAGCTGTGCCAGGCCTTCGACGGCCTGAAGACCATCCTCGACGTCGAACTGGACCTGCACCGCGGCTTCTGTCGCGACTGGGGCATCACCGAAGACGACCTGGCGGCGCTGCCCGAGGCCCGCGCTACCCTGGCCTACACCCGCTTCGTGCTCGACGCCGGCAGCCGCGGCGACCTGCTCGACCTGCGCGTGGCGCTGGCCCCCTGCCTGGTGGGCTACGGCGAGATCGCCAACTGGCTCGAGGCGCAGCCGTTCACCGTGCGCGGCGACGCCAACCCCTATGACGCCTGGATCGCCATGTATCAGGGCGACGACTTCCAGCGGGCGATGCACGCCGAGATCGCCTGGCTGGACGCGCGCCTGGCCGAGGTGACGCCGGCGCGCTTCGACCAGCTGGCGCGGCTGTTCCGCGACGCTACCCGGCTGGAGATCGACTTCTGGCAGATGGGGCTGGATCGCGCGGACTGAGCTCCACCTTCCTTGACTGCCGAGCTTTTCCGGCGACAAGACCACGCGAGGCGCTGTGAACCCATCCCTGGGCGCTAACTTTTGCCCTGCGGCACTCTCGCATCCTGCTCCGTTTGCAGGACCAGTGCTGGCCATCCATGGCCAGCCCGTTCGGCGAGGATCGCCTCACCCATGGCAAAAACCCTCGCTTTGTCTTGCCCCCGGCGCTCGGCTAGCACCGCGCCAGCTCGGCCCCTGGCCCACGATAGAAAAAAAGTAGGTAGGAAGAAGAAAGGCAATGACACGGCCCGCCCAGCGGCGGGCACCACCACGCTTGACGGGGTGCCGTTGAAGACGGCTGAGATCATGCGGCGCGAGGCGCCGGAGCATGGATCCCGTTGAACCTGAACTGGCTAGGACCAGCGTAGGGATCAAGCGACACGCGGCGGCGCCTCGGCGTCGGCCGCCCCTGTCCTCCCCGACGGTCCTCCCTGACGAACCACTCAAGCCAAGGGAGCACGACCATGAGCAAGACCATCCATTTCCTCAACGAGAACGCCCGCGTCGACGCCGCCGCCGTGGCCCCGCTGGCCGGCTCGCGCAAGGTCTTCGTCGAAGGCTCGCGACCCGATATCCGCGTGCCCTTCCGCGAGATCGGCCTGTCACCAACCCGCACCTCCGGCGCAGATGAAGAAAACCCGCCGCTGCTGGTCTACGACACCTCCGGCCCCTACACCGACCCCGAGGCCGACATCGACCTGCGCCGCGGCCTGCCCGAGCTGCGCCGCGACTGGATCGAGGCCCGCGACGACACCGAGTTCCTCGACGGCCCGACCTCGGAGTACGGCCGCCGCCGCGCCAACGACCCCATGCTGGCCCCACTGCGCTTCGAGCTGACCCGCATGCCCCGCCGGGCCAAGGAAGGGAAGAACGTCACCCAGCTGCACTATGCGCGCCAGGGCATCGTCACCCCCGAGATGGAATTCATCGCCATTCGGGAAAACCAGAAGCGCCAGACGATGGGCACCGAAGAGGTCGAGCGCATCCTCGGCCACCAGCACCCGGGCGAGGCCTTCGGCGCCCGCCTGCCCGAGGAGATCACCCCCGAGTTCGTGCGCGACGAGGTGGCCGCCGGCCGCGCCATCATCCCCAACAACATCAACCACCCGGAATCCGAGCCGATGATCATCGGCCGCAACTTCCTGGTGAAGATCAACGGCAACCTCGGCAACTCGGCGGTCACCTCGTCCATCGAGGACGAGGTCGACAAGATGACCTGGGGTATCCGCTGGGGCGCCGACACCATCATGGACCTGTCCACCGGGCAGAACATCCACGAGACCCGCGAGTGGATCATCCGCAACGCCCCGGTGCCGATCGGCACCGTGCCCATCTATCAGGCGCTGGAGAAGGTCAACGGCGTGGCCGAGGACCTGACCTGGGAGGTGTTCCGCGACACCCTGATCGAGCAGGCCGAACAGGGCGTCGACTACTTCACCATCCACGCCGGCGTGCTGCTGCGCTACGTGCCGCTCACCGCTAGACGCACCACCGGCATCGTCTCCCGCGGCGGCTCGATCATGGCCAAGTGGTGCCTCTACCACCACCGCGAAAGCTTCCTCTACGAGCACTTCGAGGAGATCTGCGAGATCTGCAAGCGCTACGACATCGCCTTCTCGCTGGGCGACGGCCTGCGCCCGGGCTCGGTGGCCGACGCCAACGACGAGGCCCAGTTCGCCGAGCTCGAGACCCTGGGCGAGCTGACCCGCATCGCCTGGGAGCACGACGTCCAGGTGATGATCGAGGGCCCCGGTCACGTGCCGATGCACCTGATCAAGGAGAACATGGACAAACAGCTCCGCGAGTGCGACGAGGCGCCCTTCTACACCCTCGGGCCGCTGACCACCGACATCGCGCCGGGCTACGACCACATCACCTCCGGCATCGGCGCGGCGATGATCGGCTGGTACGGCTGCGCCATGCTCTGCTACGTGACCCCCAAGGAGCACCTGGGCCTGCCCAACAAGGACGACGTCAAGACCGGCATCATCACCTACAAGATCGCCGCGCATGCTGCTGATCTCGCGAAGGGTCACCCGGCCGCCCAGCGCCGTGACAATGCCCTGTCGAAGGCACGCTTCGAGTTCCGCTGGGAGGACCAGTTCAACCTCGGCCTCGACCCGGACACCGCCCGCGAGTACCACGACGAGACCCTGCCCAAGGACTCGGCCAAGGTGGCCCACTTCTGCTCCATGTGCGGGCCCAAGTTCTGCTCGATGAAGATCAGCCAGGAGGTTCGCGACTACGCGGCCGACAACGGCCTCGAAGGCGACCGCGCCGTGGTGGAGCGCGGCATGGCCGAACAGGCCGAGAAGTTCCGCGACCAGGGCGCCGAGCTGTACAAGGAGGTCTGACCTCCCGCCTTGATGCAGAACGCCGCGCCGGCTGCATGCCGGCGCGGCGTTTTTCATGCGGCCAAACGGGTTCAGTTTGCCGCGGGCACGGGAGCAACGACCTCGTTGTCTTCCGTCGAGTCACGCCCGCCCGGCGCGAAGCGCAGCAGCCGCAGGGCGTTGAGCGTGACCAGCACGGTGGCGCCGGTATCGGCCAGGATCGCCAGCCACAGCCCGGTGATGCCGAGCACGGTGGTCACCAGGAACAGCCCCTTGAGCCCCAGGGCGATGGCGATGTTCTGGCGGATGTTGGCCATGGTCGCCCGCGCCAGCCGGATCAGCGCCGCCGCGTCGCCCACCCGGTTGCGCAGCAGCGCGCCGTCGGCGGTCTCCAGCGCCACGTCGGTCCCCGAGCCCATGGCCACGCCCACCTGGGCGCTGGCCAGGGCCGGGGCGTCGTTGATGCCGTCACCGATCATCATCGTCCGCTCATGGCCGGCCAGCTCACGGATCGCCTCGACCTTGCCCTCCGGCATAAGCCCGGCGCGACGCTCGATGCCGAGGCGCCCGGCGATGGCCGCGGCGGTGCGATCGTTGTCGCCGGTCAGCATCACCGAGCGCACGCCCAGCGCCGACAGCGCCTGCACGCCGGCCTCGGCATCGGGCCGCGGCTCGTCGCGCAGGGCGATGGCCCCCAGCGCCACGCCGTCCTCGACCGCCACGATCACCGTCTTGCCCTCGGCCTCGAGTTCCTCGATTCGCGCGGCCAGCGCCTCGGCCAGCGTGCCGCGATCGGCCACGTGGCGCGGCGCGCCGACGAAGGCCCGGCGACCCTCGATCAGCGCCTCGACGCCCTGCCCGGGCACCGCCCGGGCCTCGCTGACCCTTGAGGCCGCGACCTGCTGCGCCTCCGCATGGGCGACCACCGCCTGCGCCAGCGGATGGCTGGCGTCGCGCTCCAGGCCCGCGGCCAGGGCGATCACGTCCTGCGCGGCCACGGCGTCGCTTGCCGGCACCACATCGGTCACCCGCGGCCGGCCCTCGGTCAGGGTGCCGGTCTTGTCGAAGGCGACCGCCTCGGTGCGGGCGGCGGCTTCGATCACCGCACCGCCCTTGAGCAACAGCCCGTGCCGGGCGCCGCTGGAGAGCGACGAGGCGATCGATGCCGGCACCGAGATCACCAGCGCGCAGGGGCAACCGATCAGCAGCAGCGCCAGGGCGCGATAGGTCCACTCGCCCCATTCGCCGCCCAACGCCAGCGGCGGCACCACGGCCACCAGCACCGCCAGGCCGACCACCGCCGGCATGTAGACGCGGCTGAAGCGGTCGATGAAGCGCTCGGTGGGCGCCCGCGCCTCCTGGGCTTCCTCCACCAGCCGGATGATGCGTGCGATGGTGTTGTCCTCGGGCGGCCGGGCCACGCGCAGCCGCAGCACGCCGTCATGGTTGATCGAGCCGGCGAACACCTCGTCGCCCTCGCCCCGGTCCCGCGGCACCGACTCGCCGGTCACCGGCGACTCATCGATCGACGAGCGGCCCTCGAGGATGGTGGCGTCGGCGGGGATGCGGTCGCCGGGGCGCACCACCACCACCTGGCCGACCGCCAGATGTGCCGCATCCACCGTGCGCGTCTCGCCGGGGGCGACTTCCAGGCGTGCCTCGCGAGGCACCAGATCGGCCAGCGCGCGGATGCCCGAGCGGGCCCGGTCCGCGGCCACGCCCTCGAGGATCTCGCCGATAGCGAACAGCAGCACCACCATGGCCGCCTCCTCGGCGGCGCCGATGATCAGCGCACCGCCGGCGGCCAGGGTCATCAGCATCTCGATGGTGAACGGCATGCCGACCCGCGCCGCACTCACCGCACGGCGAGCGACCGGCGCCAGTCCGATCAGGCAGGCCGCCAGGAAGGCCCAGTGGGCCACCTCCGTTCCGACGGTGAAGCGCAGCAGCGTGGCCACGCCGAGCGCCACCCCGGTGGCCAGCACCAGCCGCCCCTTGGCGGTGGCATGCCAGCGCCGGGGCGAGGCGTCATCACCCCGACGGAAATGATCGGCATGATCGCGCCCGGCACAGCAGCCGGCGCCCGAAGGCGCCTCGGCATCGTCCTGCGCCGACTGGCGCCGAACGCCATAGCCCAACCGCTCGACCAGCGACGCCACGTCCTCGGGCGCCGTGCGGCCGGTATCCAGATCGAGGGCCAGCGAGCCCTGCATGACCGAGACCTTCACGTCAGCCACGCCATCCAGACGCTCCAGCGCGCCGCGGATCTTGCCGGCGCAGCTCGGACAGTCCATGCCTTCCACGCGCCACTGGTGTCGCTGGAGTGCACCCTTTTCAGCTTCCTGCGCGGCGTCTTGCGCCATCCTGACCTCCTCGGGGCTCGTCATCGAAACATGGCATCAGCCTAGAGCCTCTAGCCGCTATAGACTCAAGCGGTGATGACGCCGGGCACGACACCGCCAGCATGGACAGCTGGCACGCGGCCTGCATGCTTAAGGAAACCCCCAACGAGAGGCGATCGCCATGCCGGCACCCTCCCTTTCGACGCCACTTGGCGCCGAGGCCTTCCATGAGCGCGCCCATCGCCACCTGACGATGCTCTACGGCCCCCGCGCCGACGAGGTGCTGCGCCGGCTGTTCACCCTGCTGGCGCATCAGGCCCCCATGACGCCCCCGGATGGTGAGGCACCGCCCGCCCGTCCGCTGTGGAGTGAACGCGACCAGTGGCTGATCGCCTACGGCGACAGCCTGGTCGACGGCGAGCAGCCACCGCTCGACGTCCTCGACGACTTCGTCGCCGGCCGCCTCGGAGAGACCTTCAGCGGCGTGCACCTGCTGCCCTTCTTCCCCTGGAGCAGCGACGATGGCTTCTCGGTCATCCACTACCGCGAGGTCGATCCCAAACTCGGCGACTGGCCCCAGGTCCGCCGCCTTTCCCGTCGCTTCGATCTGGGGGTCGACCTGGTGCTCAACCACGTCTCACGGGAATCGCTGTGGTTCGCCGACTATCTCGGCGGCAACCAGCCCGGCCGCGACTACTTCATCGAGATGGATCCCGAGACCGACCTCTCGGCGGTGGTGCGGCCACGCAGCTCGCCGCTGCTGGTCAAGGTGCCGACCCGCCGCGGGCCCCGTCACCTGTGGGCGACCTTCTCCGAGGATCAGATCGACCTGAACTTCGCCAACCCCGACGTGCTGCTGGAGTTCGTCGGTATCCTGCTGTTCTACCTCTGCCAGGGCGCGCGAGTGATCCGCCTGGATGCCATCGCCTACCTGTGGAAGAAGGTCGGCACCTCCTGCATCCACCTGCCCGAGACCCACGAGGTCGTGCGGCTGCTGCGCGCCATCGCCGATCACGTGGCGCCGGGCACGCTGATCCTCACTGAGACCAACGTGCCGCACCGCGAGAACATCAGCTACTTCGGCCTGGATCGGCTGGAGCAGGACGGCACGCCGCCGGACGAGGCCCACCTGGTCTATCAGTTCCCGCTGCCGCCGCTGCTGCTGCACACCTTTACCAGTGGCGAGGCCGGCACCCTGGCGGCCTGGCTGCGCAGCCTGCCCGCACTGCCCCCGGGCTGCAGCTTCCTCAACTTTACCGCCAGCCACGACGGCATCGGCGTACGCCCGCTGGAGGGCTGGCTGCCCCACCACGAGGTCGAGGCGCTGCTCGAGCTGATGCACCGCTTCGGCGGCTTCGTCAGCATGCGCACCAAGGACGATGGCGAGGACTCGCCCTACGAGATCAACATCACCTGGTTCGACGCCATGAAGGGCACGAGACGCGGCGCGGACCCCTGGCAGATGCCGCGTTTCCTGTGCAGCCAGCAGCTGATGCTCGGCCTCAAGGGCATCCCGGCGCTGTATCTGCACGCGCTGACCGGCACCCTCAACGACATCGAAGGCATGGAACGCAGCGGCCGGCTGCGCTCGATCAATCGCCACCGCTGGGACCGTGGTGCCCTGGAGCGGCTGCTCGACAGCCCGCACACCTCGACCCACCAGGCCTTCACGGCGCTGACGCTGCTGCTCGAGGTCCGCCGCGACGAGCCCTGCTTCCATCCCGACGTGCCGCAGCGGGTGATCGAGACGCCGACGTCGCTGCTGGTCGTCGAGCGCGGCCCGCTGGACGACGGGCGCCGGCTTCTGGCGATCCACAACGTCACCGACCGCCCCCAGCCGCTGGCGCTGGAGGATCTGAACAAGGGCGTGTGGCGGAACCGGCTCGACGGCGAGATCTGGCAGGCGGAACATAGCCTGCCGCCCTACGGCGCCCTGTGGCTGGTACATCAGCCATAAGCTGGCAGACAGCGCAAAGAACACCGCCCCCATGGCAAGCCAATGGGGGTGGTTCTTCTTCCAGCTTCCAGGCGCGAAGCGCCGCTCTTCAAGCTTCCGGCTACCGACCTCAGTCCGGGGCGTTATCGGCTTCCACCACCTCGGCCATGCGCGGCAACAGGTCGGGGATGGCCGCCCGCACCCGGTTCCAGCTGGGAATGAAGGGACGCTCGCCGGGATTGTCGAGGAAGACGCCGCCGGCCTCGAGCAGGTTGGTGGCGAACAGCTCCACCGCCCGCTCCTCGCTGTGGCGATCCAGGCTCAGGCCGTTCATCCGCGCGTCGTGGTCGTAGGCCTCGATCAGGTCCAGCGCCATGCGATAGTAGGTGGCCTTCAAGGTGCGGAAGCCCTCGGCGCTGAAGGTCACCCCCTGGGTCGCCAGCTTGCGGTAGAGCGCCTTGGCGATATCCAGGCTCATGCGATTGAGCCCGCCGGAGGCGTCCTCCTCCGAGACCGGCTGATGCTTGTGATCGTAGCTGTCGGCGAGATCCACCTGACACAGCCGCCGGGTGGTGTAGTGGCGATGGACCTCGGAAAGCACGCCGATCTCCAGGCCCCAGTCGGCGGGAATGCGGATGCCATCGAGCACCTCGGTGCGCATGGCGAACTCGCCGGACAGCGGATAGCGGAAACAGTCCAGGTACTCGAGGTACGGCAGCGGCCCGAACATCTGCTTGAGCGCGCGCAGCAGCGGCGTGACCATCAGCCGCGAGACCCGACCGTTGAGCCGCCCGTCGGCGATGCGGGGGTAGTAGCCCTTGCAGAACTCGTAGTTGAAGTAGGGATGCGCGACCGGATAGAACAGCCGCGCCAGCATGCCGCGGTCGTAGGTGAGGATGTCGCAGTCGTGCAGCGCCACCGCCTCGCTGCGCCCGGAAGCCTGCACGTAGCCGGCGCAGTACCAGACGTTGCGCCCTTTGCCCGGCTGCTGGGGCGCGAGGCCCTGTGCTTCCAGCTCGGCGTCCAGGGCGCGCAGCCCCGGGCCGTCGTTCCACAGGATGCGATGGCGCTGGGGCAGCCGCGAGAAGAACGCGCGGGCCCGGTCGAACTGGTCGCGATCGGCCCGGTCGAGGCCGATCACGATCTCGGCCAGATAGGGCACCCTGGCCAGCTCGTCGACGATATTCGCCAGCGCCGGCCCCTCCAGCTCGGAGTACAGCGAGGGCAGGATCAGGCTCATCGGCCGCTGTGCCGCGAAGCGCACCAGATCGTCCTCGAGGGCCTCGACCGGCCGGCGGGTCAGATTGTGAAAATCGGTGATGATGCCGTTCTGGTGGAAATCGCTCATGGGCTGACGCTCCCCGTGTCATCGTTATCGGTGCTGGACCTGTCTCTTATACACATCT
>NZ_PYUQ02000009.1:0-78597 GCF_003030865.2 Halomonas sp. SL1
ATAGACCGTTGTTTACGTGCCGACTTTTCAGACAGAACCTAGGGAGGGGAGGTATGGGCAAGATGCCCAAGAAGGGATGAGGCTATGAGCGGGCTCACTGCTCCGAGAATCCCGCTCGGCCTACCGTGCTCAGCTCATCAAGCCAGCAAGACGCTCGGCCAACTCTTCACCCTTCGACGTCAGGTGGACGAGCTTACGGCGGCGCTCGTGCGGGTCGATCTCTGACATGACCAGATCAAGCCCAGGTTCTTCCGCCGTCTTCCACTCGGACATGATGGTGACGTTGCGGGACACTTTCGCTTGACGTTGGCCGGAGAGGTCTTGCAACTCCCGCATGGTGATACCGGGGTTCATGGCGATCAACACGAAGAGCTGGGCGGTTTCAATCTGCATGTCGCTGTGGACCTCGCGGAGGGCTTGGACGAGCTGGAAGACCCTCTGCATGGACATCTTCTTGTAGGTCGGGGCTTCGGTCATGTGTGCTCCTTTCGCAGGTGAGGCGTTCATGCGCGTATGGAGCCAGAGGTCACCACGCTTGGCAATGCTCGGTCAGGAAAGGTGCTTGCCTTGATACCAATCTACGAGACGGTGCCGCCGTAGCTGCAACTAGATTGGGTTAGAAGCAAGAGGGACACTTTCTGTCAACATGCCGATTATAATCCATCCGAACGCGACAAGCATTAGCCGTGATGAAGATACCTGCTCTTCTTGCTGCTCCTTTTGATGAGAGCCAAACTGAGGGAGGAGGTCTTTGAGTACTTTTTCTCCTACAGCGGAGGTTCTTTCATCAAGGGCTTTAAGGTAGGTGCGGTCACTGTTGATTGCGTTAGTGAGGGCTTTTAGTTGATGGTTCACTGCTTGCCAGTCCGTTATGTCTACTTCTTTGAATTCCAGCTTAGACGTGTCAACAACATGTGGCCTAAGTGTTAATATCGTACCTGCTGGAATGAATCTTTTCTTTTTCCTTCGAAAGAGGGGGAAGTCCTTAAAGTAATCAATGGCCTGTCTGGCAGGAGATGAGTCGCTGTGACGGATGTAAGACTGGATGACTACGATGATTGAGAGAGTGGCCCCTAGAAGCTGCAAGAAGAAGCCTGACATCTTGTATGGTTGTTCGATATCGAAGTTGAAGGAAATCATAAAGGCTGCCGTCGTGACAAGAGCGAAAAGATAAAACTCTTCTCCTCTCTTTAACCAATCGCGCATCCTTGGTGACATATCGGTCTCCATTAGAAAGTGGATTGCTGATGCTGCTTAGTGAAGCGCCTCAAGATGAATGCTTTCGACAGCCTTTAGGCGAGTCCGATAAGTCGGGCCCCGGTTGTAGACCTTATTCGCGGTAGTGAGTCCTCGCTCATGCCCCGTGATCCAGACGATGATTTCTTCACGCTGACCCGCATCGCCCATAATTGTGATAGCGGTAGTCCTGAAGGAATGAAAGCCGAGCTTGCGGTCGCCCCGCTCGATGACCTGCTTCGACAGGCGGGCGAACCACTGCGAGAACTTCGGCCCCTTCTTGCCGTCGCGTCGTGTGGATGCCTCAGCTTCGGGGAACAGGTACACGGCCCCGGCTGATTTCGCCTGTTCGAGCTGGGTCAGCACTGATGCCTTGATCTCGGAGTGGAGCGGGACTTCCCGTGTGGCGTTTTGGTTCTTCCCCTCGCGGATCGCCAGGCACCAGATGCCTTGACGCTGGATGATGTCCGTCACCTTCACCGAGCACAGCTCATCAAGCCGAGCGCCAGTGTAGAAGCCCAGGCGCGGGAGTAGGTAGTAGATGCCCTTGTTCCCTGCCGTGGCCTCGAAGATGGCCGCCACGTCCTCGCGGTTGAACTGGTCGTAGCTGCGAACGGTGGCCTTGGGCTTGAGTTGGTGGCCCTTGAATGGATTGCCGTTCGGTAGCTCCTCTTCCATCGAGTATTCGGCGTGGTGCCAGAGCGCCGACAGCCCGGACAGGTAGTTGGCCACGGTCTGCTTCGTCTTGCCCTCGCCGAGCATCGAGGTGATAAAGCCCTTGACCTGTCGACGGTCGAGGGAAACCAGGGTTACGTCATCCTCGCCCAGGTACGCCAGCAACCGCTCCATGGCCAGCTCATTCTTCGAGCGTGTCGAGGACTTCCGCTCCACCAACGGCGACGCCTTCCAGTCCTCCAGGGATGCTCTCAGGGTCAGGCGGTAGCGGGTCGGTGTGTCCCCCTGGTAGAAGCTCCGAAGCGCATCCTGCTCGATCTCAGGCAGCTTCTCGGGGTCCATCGTGTCGATCAGGCTGACAGGTTGGCTCGAGTCGCCGCTGATGATGGAGTCCTCTGCTTCCCTGAACTGGTCGCGGGACTGGAGGAACATCCGCCGTTGCTGGACCTGACTGGCTTCGCCCTTGAGCTGGGCCTCAAGGTCGCTCAGGTCGGCGAGCACTCGGTCGCGTACCCGACAGGCTTCATCGAGGTCGCCGGTCTGGGTGCTCTGATTGAGCATCTTCTTGCCGAGGTGCTTGGCGAGGATCGGGGAGAGGCGCTTGTTGATAAACCAGACGTTTCCACGCTGGCGAAGGCTTCGGGTGTCGGTGGGCTTGCCCCTGGCCATGAATCCCCCTGATGGTGCTGGTGATCGCGGGCAGACAGATCAGTCAGTTACCGAGGGTAGCACTGGAGCGGGGATCAAGTGTAGCCACTTCTGTAGCCATTACCGTAGCACCTAACCCCATGAAAGGCGGGAAAAATCTTGATGATCAGGAGGTTAGGGTAGGTCTGGAGCGGGTGAAGGGAATCGAACCCTCGTCTTAAGCTTGGGAAGCTTCTGCTCTACCATTGAGCTACACCCGCGAGGCGATTTCGATACTATCGCCAATGGCTTAACGCTGACAACCCCGGTCGTCAGCGGGCACCGGATAGGGAGCGTGGAATTTTTTCGTCGCCGTCTGAACTTTTCCTGCCAAGACTGTCAGAACAGGTGCAGACAACAGTAGCGATGGCAGTCGCTAGCACTGTTGATCTAGCTTGCGATTCGATCCTTGACCGCCTCATCACCGATGAGGCGGTTTTTTTATGTCCGCAAACGACGACACCCGGCTGCGCCGGGTGTCGGAAGCGAGGAGCGGTGAAGGGTCAGGAGTGGCGCATGCGCAGGATGGCGCTGAGCACGTCGCGCCGGGTCACGATGCCGACCAGGCGCCCCTGTTCGGTGACCGGGTAGATCTTGGGCTTGGCGCCCAGCATCTCCTGGGCCAGGTCGGTGATGCTCTTGGACGGGGCCACGGACAGCACCTCGTTGCGCATCAGTTCGCTGACCAGCGGCGGCTCGTCGTCGAGGTAGGCGCTCTCCAGCAGCTTGCCGAGCACGTCCTGCTCGGAGATGAAGCCGATCAGCTGGTCGCGCTCGTCGACCACCGGCGCCCCGGGCAGCCGGTGCAGGGCCAAGCCCTGGGCCAGGGTGGTGGCCGACGTCTTGCCGGTGACCCGATAGCAGTCGCGCGACATGATCTCGCGTACGATGGTGGGAGCCTTGCTGGGCATGGCGGTTCTCCTCGTCCCGGTGGAACCTCGTGCCTGGTGGCCCGGCCCGGGCGCACGTCCCTTGTGATGGTTGCGTGCTGCGCCCGTCGGTCGGCCGGAGACCGCGGCGTGTCTCGCGTTCATCATAGTCGACTCACGGCGCGCCGCCTGCCGACCGCCACCAACGGTTGCTGCCCCGCCGGGAACTGGCCCCTTGAGACACCGTTCCAATGAGGCACAATGCCGCCACCGACGAGTGATGGAGTTTCACCATGGATGCCCGTGAATACCTGGCCCGCAAGGGGCTGGACGGAGAGCGTGACCGCGAGCGCCCCAATACCCTGGAAGAGAAGGCCTGGGAACGCGCCCGTGAATCCGGAGACCATCGTCCCCGGGCGGGCACCCCTCACGACTGGGAGGACTGGGAGCGCTATCACGACGAACTCGCCGAGGGCGCCGACGAGCTGACGCAGAAGATTGATCACGAGGCCCATCGTCAGGCCCTGGAGCATGAGTCGGCGCCCGCGCGGCCGGCGGCCGCCGAGGTCGGACAGTGGACGCCGGAGGCGCCATCCACGGCCTCGAGCGAGCCCGCCCGGCCGGACGCGGAACCGGCCACGCCGCCGGCCGTCGAGTCAGCCCCGGCCGGCCGCGCCGAGCCCTTCGCCGCCCTGGTGGCACTGGCGGTGCTGCTGCCGCCGCTGGCGATGGGGCTGGCCGGCGGCGGCTCGCGCCGCGTGTGGATCGCCCTGGGGCTGACGCTGCTGGGCTGGCTACCCGGGGTGGCCTACGTGCTGCATGCCCTGCGGCAACGCCGCCGGGGCTGAGCCGCTTGGCAGGCGGGATGCCGCCGGTATAATCCTCGACGCCTTGCTTTTCCAAACGGAGTGGAACCTTGGGCTATCTCGTCGGCATCACCGTCCTCTGGGCGTTCTCGTTCTCGCTGATCGGCGTCTACCTGGCCGGTCAGGTAGACAGCTACTTCTCGGTGATGACCCGCATCGTGCTGGCGGCCCTGCTGTTCCTGCCGCTGCTGCGGCCGCGCCTGCTGCGCGGTGGCCAGCGCCTGGCGCTGATGGGGCTCGGCGCCGTGCAGCTCGGCGTGATGTACATCTTCTTCTACCAGTCCTTCCTGCTGCTCTCGGTGCCCGAGGTGCTGCTGTTCACGGTGCTCACGCCGCTCTACATCACCCTGCTCGACGACCTGATGTTCAAGCGCTTCTCGCCGTTCCACCTGCTGACCGCCGGGCTGGCGGTGCTGGGGGCGGCGGTGATCCGCTATCGCGGCCTGGATGGTGACTACTGGCTCGGTTTCCTGGTGGTCCAGGGCGCCAACTTCTGCTTCGCCCTGGGCCAGGTCGGCTATCGTCGTCTCTCGGCCGGGTTGCCCGCCGATCTGCCCCGCCTGTCCGTGTTCGGCTGGTTCTACCTCGGCGCCGTGGCCGTGGCCGTGCCGGCCTTCCTGTGGTGGGGCGATGCCTCGGCGTTGCCCGCCACGCCGCTGCAGTGGGGCGTGCTGGCCTGGCTCGGACTGGTGGCCTCGGGCGTGGGCTACTTCCTGTGGAACCTCGGCGCGACCAAGGTCGATGCGGGCGCGCTGGCGGTCATGAACAACGCCCTGGTGCCGGCGGGCCTGCTGGTCAACCTGTTGATCTGGAACCGTGACGCCGACCTGCCTCGCCTGGCGCTGGGCGGGGCCATCATCCTGGCCTCGCTGCTGGTCAACGACTGGTGGCAGCGCCGCCGCGCGCCGCGTGCCGCCTGAGCGGCGGTTTGCCCGGCCGGGAGCCAATCGCCATAATGAGCCGTCGCGAAGCGAAGGACCCGCTCATGCCCGCTGCCAACAACAATGTCGTCAAGCATCAGGCCTTCAGGAATATCGGCCTGATCGGCCGCCTGGGTAGCGCCAAGGTGGTCGAGACCCTCAAGCGGCTCAGCCGCTTCCTCGACGATGCCGGCTACCACGTCATCCTCGAGGATCGCACCGCCACGGTGCTGCTCGGCCACGGCCATCCCGAGGCCAGCCGCCGCCGGCTGGGCGAGCTGTGCGATCTGGTGATTGTGGTCGGCGGCGACGGCAGCCTGCTCGGCGCCGCCCGCACCCTGTGTCATAGCGGCACCCTGGTGCTGGGCGTCAACCGCGGCCGGCTGGGCTTTCTCACCGATATCTCGCCCGACGAACTCGAGGAGCGCGTCGGCGAGGTGCTGGCCGGCCAGTATGAGCTCGAGGAACGCTTCCTGCTCGACGCCGAGCTCTACCGCGACGGCGAGCGGGTCGGCGACGGCGATGCCCTGAACGAGGTGGTGCTGCATCCCGGCAAGGCGGTGCGCATGATCGAGTTCGAGCTGTTCATCGACGACCAGTTCGTGCACAGCCAGCGCAGCGATGGCCTGATCGTCGCCACGCCGACCGGTTCCACGGCCTATGCGCTGTCCGGCGGCGGGCCGATCATGCATCCGCGGCTGGACGTCATCACCCTGGTGCCGATGTTCCCGCATACCCTGTCGAGTCGTCCGATCGCCATCGACGCCGCCAGCGAGATCCGCATTCACATCGGCGAGACCAATCAGACCTATCCGCACATCAGCTGCGATGGCCAGACGCGTGCGGTGGCCAAACCCGACGACGTGCTGGTGATCCGTCGCAAGCCGGAGCGCGTGCAGCTCGTCCACCCCGTGGGGCACAATTTCTACGAGGTCCTGCGCAGCAAGCTGGGCTGGAGCAACCGCCTGGGAGACTGAGGTGAGCAGAGCGCCCCTGGAAGGCTACGACCTGATCGGCGACGTGCACGGCTGCGGCGCGACGCTGGCGGCCCTGCTCGAACGCCTCGGCTATCATCAGCGTGGCGGCGTCTATCGCCATCCGCGACGCAAGGTGATCTTCCTCGGCGACCTGATCGACCGCGGCCCGCGTATCCGCCTCGCCGTGACCATCGCCCGGCGCATGGTGGAGGAGGGCGAGGCGCTGATCGTGATGGGCAATCACGAGATCAACGCCCTGGCCTATCACCATCGTGCCCCCGCCGAGCTGGGCCGCGAATGGCTGCGCGAGCACACGCCGCGTCATAACCGCATCGTCCGCGAGACCCTCGAGCAGTACCGCGATCATCCCCAGGAGTGGGACGAGACGCTGGCCTGGTTCCTCGACATCCCGCTGTTCCTGGAGCTCGACGGCCTGCGAGTGGTGCATGCCTGCTGGGATCAGTCACGAATCGACGAGCTGCGCGCCTCGCGCCCGGACGGTCGCATTGATCTCGATTTCCTGACCGCCGCCGTGCGTCACGGCACCCGCGAGTTCGAGATCCTCGACCGGCTGACCCGCGGCAGCCACATCACGCTGCCCGAGGGCGTGCAGATCCAGTCCGGCGACGGTTTCACCCGACGCAGCTTCCGCGCCCACTTCTGGGCGCATCGGCCCCGGACCTGGGGCGACGTGGTGTTCCAGCCCGACAATCTGCCGGGCGACCTGGAGCTGCGACCGCTCAGTGCGGCCGAGGCGGAACGGCTGACGTACTACGGCCCCGACGAGCCGCCGCTGTTCATCGGCCACTACTGGTGCGAGGGCATTCCGGCCCTGCCGGCTCCCAACATTGCCTGCCTGGACTACAGCGCGGTGAAGTTCGGCCGATTGGTGGCCTATCGCTGGAACGGCGAGGCGCGCCTCGATGCCGACCGCTTCGTGTGGGTCCGTGTGCCCCGGGAAGAGCAGGCCCGGCCGCAGCCCTGGGAAATCGATTTCGACTGATACAAAACGTTACCTAACTACCGCTCAATGTTGCGAACTTGCCGCATGCGGGGCCGTCAGAGTAAGTGTTCCCTTGAACGATCCCTTGCTCTTGTCCGGCGGCCCCTTCCGCCGGACTTTTTCTTTGCGTGTCCGGCCGGCGCGGTTCGCCCCCGATTCCCCCGAGGAGACGCCATGCATCGGGTGATGCTGCTGCCCCGTGACACCGATACCCGCGAGCTGCGAAAGGCCCTATGGGCCGAGCGCATCGGTCACTTCTTCACCGACGAGGAGGAGGGCCAGGTGCTGTGGCTGGTCGATCCTCAGCAGCGCGATGCCATGCAGCGTCTGGTGATGCGCTGGCAGCGGGGGGAGCCGCTGAGGCCCGAGGGCGGCAGGGCGCGTCGCCTGCATGGCGCCGCTGGCAGGGTGGCCTGGTTGGCGCCGTTCCGCCAGGCGCCGGTGACCGCGGCTGCCATGGCGCTGTGCCTGGCGGTGTTCGCGGTGATGAGCGTGCTCGGCGACCTGGTGACCGCCGCCCTGACCATCGTGCCGGTGGGCGTGGCGGGGGGCCAGCTGGTCTTCGGCGACCTGGGCGAAACGTTGGCCTCCGGGCAGGTATGGCGCCTGCTGTCGCCGGCTTTCCTGCACTTCGGCTGGATGCATCTGGTCTTCAACATGCTGTGGCTTTGGTACTTCGGCCGCCAGGTCGAAGCCTTCCATGGCCGCGGGCGCATGCTGACGCTGCTGCTGGCCGCGGGCATCGGCGGCAACCTGGCCCAGTATGCCACCGGCACGGTGCTGTTCGGCGGCATGTCGGGCGTCGACTTCGCACTGCTCGGTTACGTCTGGCTGATGTCGCGCCGGCGCCCGGGCGACGGCTTCTTCGTGCCCCAGATGCTGGTGGTGTTCATGCTCGGCTGGATGGTCTTCACCATGACCGACGTGGCCGAGCTGTTCGGCTTCGGCAACGTGGCCAACGAGGCGCACCTGGGCGGGCTGGTCGTGGGTTTGATGATCGGCTGGTATCATTCCCGCCACGTCCAGCGACACTGACCACCGGCTCCGCATGCCGGCGACCCGTCGCGTACCGACCCGTTTCTTCCGAGAGAGTCCGCCATGAGCGATATGACCTTCGAGCGCATGATCCAGCAGATGACGCCGGCCATCTACGAGAGCCTCAAGCAGTCGGTGGCCCTGCGCAAGTGGCCCGACGGCCGCTTCCTGACGGCCGAGCAGACCGAGCTTTGCCTCGAGGCGGTGATGCGTTACGAGGCCGAGAACAACGTGCCCGCCGAGGAGCGCGTCGGCTATCTGGAGCGTCGTACCTGCGGCGCCGACAGCAGCGGTGCCGGCGTGTCTCCTCAGCAGGCCGGTCTCGGCCGGGACGTCGGCCGTGACTGATGCCGTCGCCCTGACGGGCTGTCTGATCAAGATGTCGGTCGAGCCGGGCGCCCCGGCGCGCTACACCCTGCGCGCCGGCGACGAGCGCCTCGACCTCAATGCCCGGCTGGGTCAGCCGCTGCGGCTGACCTGGACCGGCGCCATCGCCTGCACCCACTGCGGGCGGGCGACGAAGAAGAGCTTCGGCCAGGGCCATTGCTATCCCTGCTTCAAGAAGCTCGCCCAGTGCGACAGCTGCATCATGAAGCCCGAGCAGTGCCACTACTTCCAGGGCACCTGCCGCGAACCGGCGTGGGGCGAGACCCACTGCTTCCGGCCCCACGTGGTCTACCTGGCCAACGCCTCCGGGCTCAAGGTCGGTATCACCCGTGATACCCAGGTGCCGACCCGCTGGCTCGACCAGGGCGCCGTCCAGGCGCTGCCGATCCTCGAGGTCGATACCCGTCAGCAGTCCGGTTTCGTCGAGGTGCTGTTCAAGGACGAGGTCTCGGATCGCACCAACTGGCGCGCCATGCTCAAGGGCGAGGCCACGGAGCTGGATCTGCCCGGCGAGCGCGACCGCCTGCTCGAACGCCTCGCGCCGGGGCTGCTCGAGCTGCGCGAGCGCTTCGGCCATGACGCCATCCGCGAGGTTGACGCCGCGCCCTGGGCCTTCGAGTACCCGGTGCTCGAGCATCCCACCAAGGTGGTCTCCCACAACTTCGACAAGCAGCCCGAGGTGGCCGGCACCCTGCTCGGCATCAAGGGCCAGTACCTGATCCTCGACAGCGGCGTGATCAACCTGCGCAAGTTCACCGGCTACGAGATCCGGGTCGAAGCTTGAGTCCGTAAGCTCGACTATGCTCGGGACGTGAACCGCACGAGGAGCGTCCCATGAGCGAGATGCGTGCCATGCGCCTGCACGCCGCCCACCAGCCGCTGCGCCTCGAACGCGTGCCGATTCCCGAGCCCGGCCCCGGCGAGGTGCGGGTCCGGGTGCTGGCCTGCGGGGTGTGCCGCACCGACCTGCACGTGGTCGATGGTGAGCTCGTTGAGCCCCGCCTGCCGCTGGTGCCCGGCCACGAGATCGTCGGCGAGGTGGATGCGCTGGGGGAGGGCGTCGCTGGGCCCGAGACAGGGCTTGAAAGAGGCCAGCGGGTCGGCGTGCCCTGGCTGGGGAAGACCTGCGGCGAGTGCGAACCCTGCCGGGCCGGGCGCGAGAACCTCTGCGAGTGCGCCGAATTCACCGGCTACACCCGCGACGGCGGCTACGCCGAGTACTGCGTGGCCGACGCCCGCTACTGCTTCGCGCTCGACGTCGACGATGCCCAGGCCGCCGCGCCGCTGCTGTGCGCGGGGCTGATCGGCTATCGCACCTGGCGGCTGGCCGGCGGCGACGTACCTCGGCGGCTGGGCCTCTACGGCTTCGGCGCCGCGGCGCACATCCTCGCCCAGCTGGCGCGCTCCCGCGGCCAGACCCTCTACGCCTTCACCCGCCCCGGCGACACCGAGGCCCAGGCCTTCGCCCGGCGCCTCGGTGCCGCTTGGGCGGGCGGCAGCGACCAGGCCCCGCCCGAGCCGCTGGACGCCGCCCTGCTGTTCGCCCCGGTGGGCGAGCTGGTGCCGATCGCGCTCTCCCACGTGCGTCCCGGCGGCACGGTGGTCTCCGGCGGCATCCACATGAGCGACATCCCGTCGTTTCCCTACCGGCTGCTGTGGGAGGAGCGCAGCCTCAGGTCGGTGGCCAATCTCACCCGTCGCGACGGCGACGAGTTCCTCGCGCTGGCGCCGCAGGTGCCGATCCGCACCGAGACCGTCGCCTATCCGCTGGAAGACGCCAACCGCGCCCTCGACGATCTGCGCGCCGGGCGCCTGTCCGGCGCCGCCGTGCTGGTGCCCTGAGGCACAAAAGCCGAACCGGGCGGCCCGGTTCGGCGTCTTGCGGGATGGCTCAGGCCGTTCAGGAGGGGAAGGAGAACTGCGCCCCCTCGCGAACGCCGGTCGACGGCCAGCGCTGGGTGACGGTCTTGCGCCTGGTGTAGAAGCGCACGGCGTCCGGGCCGTAGGCGCTGAGGTCGCCGAACAGCGAGCGCTTCCAGCCGCCGAAGCTGTGATAGGAGACCGGCACCGGCAGCGGCACGTTGATGCCGACCATGCCGACCTGGATGCGGTCGCTGAAGTAGCGGGCCGCCTCGCCGTCGCGGGTGTAGATGCAGGTGCCGTTGCCGTATTCGTGCTCGTCGATCAGCCGCATGGCCTCTTCCATGGAGCCGGCGCGGACCACCAGCAGCACCGGGCCGAAGATCTCTTCGAGGTAGCAGGTCATGTCGGGCGTCACGCGGTCGATCAGGGTGCCGCCGACGAAGAAGCCGTTCTCGTGCCCCGGCACCTGCACGCCGCGGCCGTCGACGACGATCTCGGCGCCCTGCTGCTGGGCGCTCTCGATGTAGCCGCAGACCTTCTCCTGGTGGGCCCGGGTGATCACCGGGCCGAAGTCGTTGTCGGCGTCATGGAAGGGGCCGACCTTCAGGGTCTTCATCTGCGCCTGCATCTTGTCGATCAGCGCGTCGGCGGCCTCGTCGCCGACGGCCACGGCCACCGACAGCGCCATGCAGCGCTCGCCGGAGGAGCCGAAGGCGGCGCCGGTCAGCGAGTTGACCACGTTGTCCATGTCGGCGTCGGGCATCACGATGGCATGGTTCTTGGCCCCGCCCAGCGCCTGGCAGCGCTTGCCGTTGGCGCTGGCGCGGGCATAGATGGTCTCCGCGATCGGCGTTGAGCCGACGAAGCTGACGGCCTGGACGCGGCTGTCGTCGAGCAGGGTGTCGACGGCTTCCTTGTCGCCGTTGACCACGTTGAGCACCCCGGGCGGCAATCCGGCTTCCAGGGCCAGCTCGGCGATGTAGAGGGTCGAGCTAGGGTCACGCTCGGAGGGTTTGAGGACGAAGGTGTTGCCGCAGGCGATGGCCGCCGGATACATCCACAGCGGCACCATGGCCGGGAAGTTGAACGGCGTGATGCCGGCGACCACGCCCAGGGGCTGGAACTCGCTCCAGGAGTCGATGCCGGGGCCGGTGTTCTTGCTGTACTC
Source organism: Halomonas sp. SL1 (assembly GCF_003030865.2). Lineage (NCBI taxonomy): Bacteria > Pseudomonadati > Pseudomonadota > Gammaproteobacteria > Oceanospirillales > Halomonadaceae > Halomonas > Halomonas sp. SL1. The sequence continues at coordinate 11,687 of NZ_PYUQ02000009.1, forward strand.
GCCCTTGAGCAGCTCCGGGGCGCCGCAGGCGTACTCGATGTTCTCGATGCCGCGCTGCAGTTCGCCCCGGGCGTCGTGGACGATCTTGCCGTGTTCCTGGCCGATCAGACGGCAGATTTCGTCGGCGTGCTGCTCGAGCAGCGCCTTGAAGCGATACATGATGCGCGCGCGCTTCGCGGGCGGAGTGTCGCGCCAGGCCGGGAAGGCGTCCTGGGCGGCGGCAATGGCCTGTTCGACGGTGGCCTTGCCGGCCAGGGCGACCTGGCCGCCGACCTCGCCGGTGGAAGGGTCGTAGACGTCCTGGGTGCGCGTCGCGTCGTCGACGCGCGCGCCGTTGATCAGATGGCCAACCGTGCTCATGGAGATTCCTCTCAAAATGTCTTGTGGTGAAAAGTCGTGGTGGCGATGTCAGTCGAGTTCGTTGATGGCGTCGCCAAGGACATTGATCAGCCGGTCGATCTCTTCCCGCTCGACGGAGAACGGCAGGCCGAGCTGGATGGTGTCGCCGCCGTAGCGGACATAGACGCCCTTCTCCCAGCACTTCATGGCGATCTGGTAGGGGCGCAGGGCCGGCTCGCCAGGCGACGGTGCGATCTGCAGGGCGCCGGCCAGCCCGTAGTTGCGAATATCGCTGATGTAGCGCGTCCCCTGCAGGCCGTGCAGGTTGGCTTCGAAGACCGGTGCCATCTCGCGCACGCGATCGATCAGACGATCCTGCTCGAGCACGTCCAGGGCCGCGAGTGCCGCGGCACAGGCCACCGGGTGGCCGGAATAGGTGTAGCCGTGGGGCAGTTCGAGCATGTAGTCGGGGCCGCCCTGTTCCATGAAGGTGTGGTAGATCTCGCGCTGCACGATCACCCCGCCCATCGGCACCGCGCCGTTGGTCAGCTGCTTGGCGACGTTCATGATGTCCGGCACCACGCCGAAGGCCTCGGCGCCCGTCATCGCGCCCATGCGGCCGAAGCCCGTGATCACCTCGTCGAAGATCAGCAGGATGTCGTGGGCGTCGCAGATCTCGCGCAGCCGCTGGAGATAGCCTACCGGTGGTGGAATCACCCCGGCGGAGCCGGCCATGGGCTCGACGATCACCGCGGCGATGTTGGAGGCATCGTGCAGCGCGATCAGTTCCAGCAGATCGTCGGCCCGCTCGGCGCCGCGCTCGGGCATGCCACGGGTGAAGGCGTTCTCCGGCAGCAGGGTGTGGGGCAGGTGGTCGGCATCCACGCCCTGGCCGAACAGGCTGCGGTTGGCGCCGATGCCGCCCAGGCTGAAGCCGCCGAAGTTGACCCCATGATAGCCCTTGGCGCGGCCGATCAGCTTGGTCTTGGTCGGCTGGCCCTTCTTGCGCCAGTAGGCGCGGGCGATCTTCAGCGAGGTGTCGGCACTCTCGGAACCGGAACCGGTGAAGAACACGTGGTCGAGCCCGTCGGGCGTCAGCTCTCGCAGGCGATGCGCCAGCTCGAAGGCCTTGGGATGGCCGTATTGAAAGGCCGGGGCATAGTCGAGCTCGGCGAGCTGGCGCGATACCGTCTCGGTGATCTCCGGGCGGCAGTGGCCGGCGCCGCAGGTCCAGAGGCCGGAGAGGCCATCGAAGATCTGACGCCCCTCGGCATCGGTGAAGTAGTGGCCCTTGGCGCCGGTGATGATGCGCGGATCGCGCTTGAACTGGCGATTGCCGGTGTAGGGCATCCAGTAGGCATCCAGCTGTTCCGGGCTCAGGCCCGCACCGCGTGACGGGTCTCGATCCGACATGGGCTCCCTCTCTTGTTGATCTGTGACGGGCTGGTCTGTTCTGGGTGTGGCTGTTCGGATGGAACGCTCTGATGTCGACGTTAGGCCGTGCTATCGATCAGTTAAACCCATGACGTATTACCTTCATGAAAGCATCTGGTTAACTTTGTGGTCGGGCGGCGCTATGCTCGATGTCTCCGCCATGAACACGGGAATACCGCCATGTCGCAGCACAAGCCGGCCTTCACGGGGCAGCCCAGCGATGCCGATCTTCGCCTGCTGCGGATCTATCGCAAGGTCGTCGAATGCGGCGGCTTCTCCGCCGCCGAGGTGGAGCTGAACATCAGCCGCGCGGCGATCAGCATGGCGATGAACGATCTCGAGACGCGGCTCGGGCTGCGCCTGTGCCAGCGGGGGCGAAGCGGCTTCGCCCTGACCGACGAGGGCAGCGAGGTCTATGAGGCCACCCTGCAGCTGCAGGCTGCGGTGGAAGGATTTCGCACCCGGGTCAACGGCCTGCATGCCCGGCTCAAGGGCGAGCTCAACATCGGCATCACCGACAATCTGGTGACCATGCCCGAGATGCATATCACCCACGCGCTCAGCGCCCTCAAGGCGCGCGGCGACGAGGTGCGCATCAACATCCGCATGATGCCGCCCAGCGACATCGAGCTGGCAGTGCTGGACGGTCGCCTGCATACCGGCGTGGTGCCGGCCTTGAAGACCCTGCCGGGGCTCGAGTATCGCTCGCTCTACGAGGAGGCCTCACGGCTCTACTGCGCCGAGGGCCATCCGCTGTTCGATGTCGCCGACGTGATGGAGCACCAGCTGGTGGAGTGCGATGCGGTGCTGCCCGCCTATGCCCAGGCGCCGGAGATCAAGGCGCTCCATGAATCCCTGCGCGCCTCGGCTTCGGCCACCGACCGGGAGGGTATCGCCTTCCTGATCCTTTCCGGCCGCTATGTCGGCTATCTGCCGACCCACTATGCCGAGCGCTGGGTGCGTGACGGCCGGATGCGAGCCCTGAATCCGGCGAGCCGGCAGTACCTGACCCGCTACAGCGCCATCACCCGCAAGGGCTCGCCGCCCAACCTGGTGCTGGAGAGCTACCTTGAAGAGCTGAATAGACAGATCGAAGGCGAGGGGCGGCCTAGTCAAAAAGCCGAGGGGCGGGCCTAGTCGAACAGGTCGCCCTGGCGGCGCGGCGGTCGGAAGGCCTCGGTATCCAGCGCCGGCAGGCCGGGGAAATCGAGCCGCCGGTAAGCTTGGCGAAAGCGCTGATCGAGCAGGTCGGCGAACACGCCCTGGCCGCGCATGCGATGGCCGAAGCGGGCGTCGTAGTCCTGGCCGCCGCGGCACTGGCGGATCAGGCTCATCACCTTGGCGGCCCGATCGGGATAGTGCTGGGCCAGCCAGTCCTCGAACAGCGGCGCCACCTCCCTGGGCAGGCGCAGCAGCATCCAGCGAGCATCCATCGCGCCGGCGTTCCTCGCGGCGTCCAGCAGTCGCTCCAGTTCGTGATCGGTCAGCCCCGGAATCACCGGCGAGACCAGCACGCCCGTCGGCACCCCGGCGCCACTCAGCGTTTCGATCATCTTCAGGCGCGTCGCCGGGGCGGCGGTGCGGGGCTCCAGGGTGCGCTTCAGGTCGGCGTCCAGGCTGGTCAGGCTGACCAGCACCCGTACCAACCGCCGCTTGGCCAGTTCGGCGAGCAGGTCGCGATCGCGCAGCAACAGCGCGCCCTTGGTCACCAGGGTGACGGGATGGCGGCAGTCGAGCAGGAAGGCCAGCAGCCGACGGGTGGTGCCGCGTTCGGCCTCGAGGGGCTGGTAGGCATCGGTGTTGCCGGCCAGGTTGATCGGGCGGCATTCGTAGCCGGGGCGGGCCAACTCCTCTTCCAGGCGCTCGACCAGGCCGTGCCGGGCGATCAGCCGGGTCTCGAAGTCGAGCCCGGGAGAGAGATCCCAGTAGGCGTGGCTGGGGCGCGCATAGCAGTAGATACAGCCGTGCTCGCAGCCGCGGTAGGGATTCAGCGAACGGTCGAAGGGCAGGTCCGGCGAGCGGTTCCAGGCCAGCGCGCTGCGGGCCTGCTCCTCGGTGACCCGGGTGGCCAGCCGCTCGGGCACGGCCTCCTGCCACCAGCCGTCGTCGACCGCTTCCACCCGCGTGGGGGCGAAGCGGTTGTCGGGATCGAAGGTGGCGCCGCGGCCCTTGCGGGCCACGGCGTTCGAGGGTGACGTCGCCATGCGGGCTTCCTTTTTCTGTCTATACATACAGTATAGCGGCGATGGCGACGTCGTTCAGCCCGCTGTCCTAGCCGGAAGCCGATCCGCTCTCCGCCGGGCGTGAGTAGGGATTGTCCGGCATCAGCTGGCGTGGCAGCGGCGCGCGTCGGGCGTCTTCCTTGGGGCCGTAGTGCTCGGCCAGATAGTCGAGGATGGTGGCCTCCATCTCGGGCTGGAATGGCCACAGTCCCTGGGTGTCCTGCATCCAGCGGATCAGGTGCTCCCAGTGGTTGCGCGAGCCACTGTTCTGGGTGATCAGCCTGGCGGAGTGGCACACCGTGCAGTTGGCCTTGACCACCTGCCAGCCCTCGGCCTGGACCAGGCCGCTGTCCGGATCGGTGGCCGGTGCGTCGTCCTGGGCCCAAGCCCCTTGAAAAGAGCCTCCCTGAAAGAAGACCCCGATGGACAGCAGCAGCGCCGCGGCCAGCGCCGGATGCCGACGGGAGTTCGTGCGTGTCATGGCATCCCCCTAGGCCACCTGAACGGCGATGCGGTGGCAGGCGTTGTTGAGATAGCCCTTGGGATTCCAGCCCGGCACGACCATGGGCTGCGCGCGTCCCTGGCTGTCGGTGGCCTTGGCCCAGACCTCGTAGTAGCCGGGCTCGGGGAAGTCCAGGGCGCTGGTCCAGCGCTGCCAGGCCAGGCGGTTGGGCGCGGCGCTGAGCTCGGCCGGCTGCCAGGTGGCGCCGAAGTCGATCGAGACGTGGACCGCCTCGACCGCCAGGTCGCCGGCCCAGGCGTGGCCGCGCACCGTCAGCGGCTCGCCCAGCGCGTGGGTGATGCCGGACTTCGGAAAGGTCACCAGCGACTTCACCGGCATCGACTGGATGGTCTCGAAGTCCTCCAGCGGCACGTCGGTGCCGGGCGCGACCGGGTGCTTGGGCACGCTGTAGGAGGGCGCCCCCATCTTGGTGCCGTCGTGCTTGCGGTTGCGGATCACGATGCGCTCGAGCCACTTGCCCGACACCGAGCCGGGCCAGCCGCCGCATACCAGGCGCAGCGGATGCCCGTTCAGGTAGGGGATGTCGGCATCGTTCATCGCCCAGGCGATCAGCGACTCGTCCTCCAGCGCCTTCTCCATCGGCACCCCGCGGGAGATGGGATCGCGATTCGGATCGCCGCTGGCATGGGCGTCGGCGCCGTAGTAGCCGACATAGACGGCGTCGTCGGCAATGCCGCAGGCCTCCAGCACGTCGCGCAGCCGCACGCCGGTGAAGCGTGGGCAGGCCACCGCGCCGGTGGTCCACTGGTTGCCGCTGGCCGCGGGCACATATTCGCTGCGGCCGTTGCCACCGCATTCCACCTGCAGCTGGTAGGTGTGATGCGCGAAGCGCTCCTTGAGCTCGGCGATGGAGAAGGTCATGGGCGTCACGCAGGATTCCCCGGCGACCTCCAGCCGCCAGGCGGCGACGTCGATGGCATCCATCGCCGGCGGAATGCCGTTGTTGCGCACGAACATGCGCTCGGCGGGGGTGACGTCGTCGTCGAGCAGGTGGGCCGGCGTCTCGGCGTTGATCGGCCGATCGTTGAGCACCGTCAGGCCCTCCTTGCCCTGCAGCGTGAAGGGCGCGTCGCTCTGGGCCAGGGCGGCGGGAATCAGCCCGCCGGGCATGCGATCGGCGAAGGGGATCTGGGCGTTCACCGCGGCGGCCATCGCCAGCAGGCTGGAGCGCTTGAGAAAACCGCGCCGGGTGACGGGGTCGACGTCGCGATCCCAGAGCAGCCGGTCGGCCCGTTGCGGGTCTTCGGCGTAGAGCTCATGCAGGCCGCGGGTGCGGGGAAGCTTCCTGGTCATGTCGCTGACTCCTGAAGCGCCCGGCGGGCGGCGCAGCCGTCGCGGGCCGGGCTGATGTCGTGAGCTGTTGTTATGAAGGCGCGTGATGAGGGCGTGTCGGGCACGCTCGCTGTCACGGTCTGGCCTTGATCAGCTTAGGCCCGCGGAGTCAGGTCTGCCTCTGGTAGAATGCCCGCCTCGCCAAGGACGCCCGGAGACGCCCAGTGACCGATGCCATGCCGCCCATTCCCGCGCCCGATACCGCCTGTGCCGGGCGCGTGGCCCGCTATCTCGACACCCTGACCAAACCCCCCGGCAGCCTCGGCCGCCTGGAGTCCCTGGCGGTGAGCCTGGCTGCGATCACCGGCGAGGATTTCCCGCGGGTCGGCCCGCCCGCGGTGGTGGTGTTCGCCGCCGACCACGGCGTGGCGGCGGAGGGCGTCTCGGCCTTTCCCCAGGCGGTCACGGCCCAGATGGTGGCCAACTTCGTCGCCGGCGGCGCGGCCATCAACGCCTTCGCCCGCCGCATCGATGCCCGGCTGGAGGTGGTCGACGTGGGCGTGGCCAATGCGCTGCCCGCCGAGGGCGTCGTCCATGAACGCATCCGCCCCGGCACCGGCAACCTGGCCCGCGAGGACGCCATGAGCCGCGACGAGGCGCTGTCCGCCATCGCTGTCGGTCGTCGCGCCGCCGAACGGGCCGCGGCGGCGGGCTGCCGCTGTTTGATCGCCGGCGAGATGGGCATCGCCAACACCACCGCCAGCAGCGCCATGCTGGCGGCGCTGACCGGCGTGCTCGTCGCCGAGCTGGTCGGCCCGGGCACCGGCGTGGCCGGCGAGGCGCTGGCCCACAAGCGCGCGGTGATCGAGGCGGCGCTTTCCGCCCACGCGGCCGATCCCGCCGACCCGCTGGACGTGCTGGCGAAGCTCGGCGGGCTCGAGATCGCCGCCATGGTCGGGGCCTACCTGGAAGCGGCGGCGAGGCGCCTGCCGATCCTCGTCGACGGCTTCATCGCCACCGTGGCCGCGCTGACCGCCTGCCGGCTCGATTCGGCGCTGCGCCCCTACCTGGTCTTCGGCCATCGCTCCCACGAGCCTGGCCATGCCCATGCCCTGGCGGCGCTCGACGCCGAGCCGCTGCTGGCCATGGAGCTGCGCCTGGGCGAGGGCAGCGGCGCGGCCCTGGCCTTCCCGCTGCTCGAGGCGGCCACGGCGATGCTCGCCGAGATGGCCACCTTCGACGCCGCCGGCGTCGACGACCGCAGCGAGCACGAGGAGCCTCGAGCATGACGCTGGACCCGCTGTCCTGGGAACTGCTGGCGCTGGTCGGTGTTGCGCTGGCCATCGACCTCGCGCTGGGCGACCCGGCCTGGCTGCCGCATCCGGTGGTCGGCATCGGTCGGGCGATCGCCAGGCTCGAGCGCGCCTGGAACCACGGCCGCGCCGAGGCACGCCGTCGGCGCGGCGTATGGTTGGCGGTGGCGGTGCCCGCCGGCACCTGGGCGCTGGCCTGGGGCCTGCTGACGATGCTGGCCTGGCTGTCGCCGGCGCTGTCGCTGGCCGCCGAGCTCGCCCTGCTGGCCACCGCCTTCGCCACCCGCGGGCTCGCCGAGGCGGCCCGGGCGGTGGCCGAGCCGCTCAAGCGCGGCGATCTGCCGGCGGCACGCCGCGCGCTGGGCGGGATCGTCGGCCGCGATACCGAAACCCTCGACGAGTCGGGCCTGGCCCGTGGCGCGGTGGAGACCGTGGCCGAGAACACCGTGGACGGCATCACCGCCCCGCTGTGCTGGGCGCTGATCGGCGGGGCGCCGCTGGCGCTGGCCTACAAGGCGGTCAACACGCTGGATTCCATGGTCGGCTACCGCAGTCCACGCTACGAGGACTTCGGCCGCGCCTCGGCGCGTCTGGACGACGCCGTCAACTGGGTGCCGGCGCGGCTCACGGCTCTGGCCATGTGGCTGGCCGCTCGGCTCGTCGTCGGCGGCCGCACGCAGGGGGCCATGGCCGCCACCCGCCGCGAGGCGCCGCGGCACCCGAGCCCCAACGCCGGCTGGCCCGAGGCCATGGTGGCGCACCTGCTGGGCGTGCAGCTCGGCGGGCTCAACCACTACGACGGTCGCCCCTCGCATCGCGCCGTCCTCGGCCGCGCGCTGGAGCCGCTGAGCGTGTCCCATATCGAGCGCGCCATCCATCATATGCACGGCGGCTGGATCGGCGTGCTGGCGCTGCTGGCGCCGCTGGTGCTGCTGCGGGAGTGGCTGGCATGACGGCACACGCAGGACCGGATGCGAACAGCACACCGGGCTGGCCCGCCCACGGCGGGCGCATCGCGCCGCTGCTGGCGCGCCATGGCCTGCCGGCCGACCACCCGGTGATCGATTTCAGCGCCAACCTCAACCCTCTTGGACCGCCGCCCTGGCTCGGCGATTGGATGAGTGAGCCGCTGGGCGGTGCCGCGTCGCTGGCCCGCTATCCGGACCCGGACGACGATCGGGCGCGCCGGGCCATCGCCGCCAACGACGGCGTGGCGCCGGCGCGGGTGCTGGTCACCAACGGCGGCATCGAGGCGATCCATCTCGCCGCCGCCCGGCATGCCGGCGGCCGGGCGCTGGTGATCGAGCCGACCTTCTGCGAGTACGCCCTGGCCTGCGCTCGGCACGGTCTTTCCGTCGAGCGGCTGGGACTGGCGATGCCCGAGTTCCGGCTCGATCTCGACGCCGCCGAGGCCGCCCTGGCCGGCGTCGACGTGGCCTTCCTGTGCCGGCCCAACAACCCCAGCGGCACCCTGGTGCCCCGCGCCGACGTCGAGCGCCTGCTGGCCCGGGCCGACCAGACCGGTACCACCCTGGTGGTGGACGAGGCCTTCGTCGACTTCACCGAGCATGAAGAACGGCTGACGCCGCTGCTCGAGCGTTCACCGAACCTGCTGCTGCTGCGCTCGCTGACCAAGCTGTTCGACGTGCCGGGGCTTCGGCTCGGCTACCTGCTCGGCGCCCCCGAGGCCGTCGCGCGGCTGGCCGATTTGCAGATGCCGTGGAGCGTCAACGCCCTGGCCCTGGGGCTGGCGGCGCCGCTGCTCGCCGACGAGGACTATCTGGCCCGCACCCGGGCCTGGCTCGCCGCCGAGCGCGATCTTCCCGAGCGTGCGCGCGCGCTGGGCTACACGGTGCCGGAGACCCACGCCAACTTCCTGCTGCTGCGCGGCGGAGAGGACGCCGAGGACGCGGGGGCGCTGTTCGCCTTCCTTCTCGAGCGCGGCCTCCTGGCCCGCCATACCCACGGCTTCCCCGGTCTCGACGGCGCCTGGCTGCGCCTGGCGCTGCGCGGCCGCGACGACAATGTCCGGTTGCTCGAGGCCCTGGCGGCATGGCGGCGGCCATGATCGCCTTCGTCTCCGGCGGGGCGCGCTCCGGCAAGAGCGGCGTGGCCGAGGCGCTGGTCGACGAGTGGCAGTCGGCCCGCGGCGGCGCGCGCTTCTATCTCGCCACTGCCACCGCTCGGGCCGGCGACGACGAGATGGCCGCCCGCATCGCTCGCCACCGTCGCGAGCGCGGCGACGGCTGGCTGACCCTGGAGCCGCCGCTGGCCTTCGCCGAGGCGCTCGCCGCGATGCCCCCGGGCAGCACGGTGCTGCTCGACTGCCTGACCCTGTGGGCCAGCCGGGTGATGTTCGAGGCCGGGCTCTCGCAGGCCGAGGGCCGGGCGATGCTGGCGGCCGGGCTCGACGAGGCCCGCCGCCGCGACCTCGCCCTGGTGGTGGTCTCCAACGACCTCAACGAGGAACTGCCGCCCCGCGACGCCCTGGTGTGGCGCTATCTGGCCTTCCTGCAGGCCCTGCATCGCGATCTGGCCGCGGCCTCGAATCGCGTGATCGAGGTGGTGGCGGGCCGCGCCATCGACTGGAAAGGAGGCGATTCATGAAGGACGCGGGCTTCGGCGTGCTGCTGGCCATCCAGTTCCTGACCCGGCTGCCGGTGACGCTTGCCTGCCCCTGGACGCCGGCCACCCGGCGCTGGGCGGCGCGGGCCTATCCGCTGGTGGGTGCGCTGGTGGGGGTGATCGTGGCCGCCGCCGGCACGCTGCTCGAGGGCCTGCTGCCTCTGCCGCTGCTGACGCTTTTGCTGCTCAGCCTGTGGGTGGCGCTGACCGGCGGGCTGCACCTCGACGGCCTGATGGACCTGGCCGACGCGCTCGGCAGCAACGCTCCGCTCGAGAAGCGCTGGGCGATCATGAAGGACCCGCAGGTCGGCAGTTTCGGCATGCTGGCGCTGGTCTTCCAGCTGGCCTGGAAGGCGGCACTGCTGTGGGCGCTGCTGGCGGCCGGGGCGAGCCCCTGGTGGCTGGTGCCGGTGGTGGCGCTGGGCCGGCTGGCCGCGGTCGGCCTGCTGGTGAGCCAGCCCGCCGCCCGCGCCGAGGGCCTGGCCCACGCCTGGCAGCAGAGTCTCGGTCGGCGCGACCTGGTGCTGGCCGCGCTGCCGGCGCTGGCGTGTCTGGTTTTCGTGCCCGGGCTGGCTTGGCTGCTGGTCGGCCTGGCGGGCTTCGTCATCATCTACGGCCGGGCGGTGCGCCGGGCCTTCGGCGGCATCAATGGCGACATCGTCGGCGCCGCCATCGAGGGAGGAGAACTATGGCTGCTGCTGATCGCCTGGAGCTGGTGGTCGTTCGTCATGGCCTGACGAGCTGGAACCGTGAGCGCCGCTACCAGGGCCATCGCGACATTCCGCTGCTGCTGCCGGACGCCGAGGCGGACCTCGACAGGCTGCGCGAGGCGCTGGCCGACGTCGCCTTCGACGCCGTGCACTGCAGCGACCTGACCCGCTGCCGCCAGACCCTGGCCCACGTGCTGGAAGGTCGGGAAAGCGGCGCACCGCGCCTCGATGCCCGGCTACGCGAGCTGGCCTTCGGCGACTACGAGGGGCGGACCTGGGCCGAGCTCAAGGACGATCCCGACTATCGTGCCTGGGTCGACAGCCAGGGGCGGCTGGCCACGCCCGGCGGCGAGTCCGCCGACGATCTGTGGGCGCGGCTTTCGGCCTGGCTCGAGGAGGTGATGGCCGAGGCGCGGAAGGCGGGCCATCGCCGCGTGCTGGCGGTCAGCCATGGCGGCGCCATTCGCGAGCTGCGTCGGCGTCTGGAAGACGCGGACTTCTGGGACGGCGTGGTCGGCCAGGCCCAGGGGCGGCGTTTCACGTTCACATTCGAGGAGGACGGCTGGTCATGCAGCTCTTCATCGGCGGTGCCTGCGCCGGCAAGCGCGATCTCGTAGCGGCGCGCTTCCCCGACGCCGGCTGGGCTCGGATCGACGAGCTGGGGCTCGACGGCCGCGAGCATGACCTGCGCCCGGGCGCGGTGCGGGTGCTGACCGGCTGGACGCGCTGGCTGGAAAACGCGCTGGCCACGGAGCCCGACGATGACCGGCTGCGCGCGCGGCTGGTCGCGTCGCTCGACGCGCTGAAAGAGGCCGAGCGGGAGGCGAGGGGAGAGATCGTGCTGATCCTGCCCGAGATGGGCCGCGGCATCGTGCCCATGGACGCGGCGGACCGACGCCTGCGCGATCTGGCCGGCTGGCTGGCACAGGATGCCGCCGCCCGCGCCGAATCGGTCTGGTATGTGCGCCATGGGTTGGCGCGGAGATTGTGAGGGCCTTGCTCCGGCCCCAGAGACATCACTCGGGGCTTTCCCGGCGACAGGTCTCTGAGGGGCGCTGTGAACCCATCCCGGGGCGCTACTTTTGCCATCCATGGCAAAAACCCCCTCTACGACCTGTCCCCGGCGCCCCTCACCTCGTGCCAACATCTCCATGCCGCGTTGACGCCCCGGTAGGCGATTGCTAGCTTACGCCGCACTCTCGGGTGACCCGCCAGTCTGTCCTGTCGGCAGGCGCAACAGGCCCCGACAAGAAGGGCGAGGGTAAACGGGAAGTCGGTGATCCAGTCCGACGCTGCCCCCGCAACGGTGATCGAGTCACGCACCGCCACATGCCACTGTGCCACGCACGGGAAGGCGGCGGTGTGGAGGCGCACAGGCGCCTCGCTCGTCAGCCCGGAGACCGGCCCGAGAGCCAGCGCCGCAATGGGCGAGACAGCCCGCGGCTGGATAAAAACCGATACGCCGTGCGGGTGAGCACGGTGAGCAAGGACTCCCATGAACAAGCCCTATCCCTCCCGCGGCCTGGCGTTTGCCCTGGCCGCGCTGCCGCTGGCCGTCCAGGCCCAGGGCGAGGCCGCCGATGACGCCGCCGCCGAGACCCTCAACCCGCTGGTGGTGACCGCCGCTCTGGCGCCGCGCACCGCCGACGAGAGCCTGGCCTCGGTCACCGTGATCGACGAGGACCAGCTGCGCCGTCAGGACCCGACGGACATTACCGATGCGCTGCGCGCCCAGCCCGGCGTCGACGTGACCTCCAGCGGCGGCTTCGGCAAGACCACCAGCGTCTACCTGCGTGGCACCGGCAGCGAGTCCACGCCGCTGATGATCGACGGTATCCGGCTGCGCTCCGCCACCGCTGGCGGCCCGGCCTGGCAGTTTCTCGAGCCGCGCATGTTCGAGCGCGTCGAGATCGTGCGTGGCCCCCGCGGCAGCCTCTACGGCGCCGACGCCGTGGGCGGCGTGGTCCAGCTGTTCACCCCCGAGGGCGAGGGCGAGCCGGCCCCGCGCATCACGCTCGGCGGCGGCAGCTTCGATACCCGCCGTGCCAGTGCCTCGCTGTCCGGCAGCGAGGGGGGCACCCGCTACTATGTGGCCGCCAGCCGACTGGAGAGCGACGGCTACGAGATCGTCGACGGCGAGGGCGACAAGGGCTACGACAACACCACCGGTCTGATGCGCCTCTCGCACACCTTCGCCGGCGGCGCCGAGCTGGGCGTGCTGGCGCTGCGGGCGCGCGGCAATACCGAGTTCGATGCCTTCGGCACTCCCGCCGATACCGATTACGTGCAGCAGGTGGCCGGCGTCTACGGCGAGCTGCCGATCACCGAGACCTGGTCCAGCCGCCTGACGCTGAGCGAGGCGAGGGACAAGCAGGCAACGCCGCTGTATGGCAGTGTCTTCGATACCCAGGCGCAGACGGCACGCTGGGAAAATACCCTGGACCTGGGGCCGCACCAGCTGGTCGTCGGCGGAGAATACCGTGAGGAAGAGGTCAACGACAGCGAGACCGGAAGCGGGGCTTTTTCGGTGGAGAGTCGCGACAACACGGCCGTCTTTACCCAGGCGCTGATGGATTTCTCGCCGCTGACCGTCCAGGCCTCGCTGCGCCACGACGACAACGAGGCCTACGGCGAGGAGACGACCGGCAGCCTGGCGCTGGGTGTCGCCCTCGACGATATCCATACCCTGCGGGCCAGCTATGGCACCGCCTTCCGCGCGCCGACGTTCAACGACCTCTACTATCCGTTCGATGGCTTCTTCGTAGGCAATCCGGATCTCGACCCGGAAACCTCGGAGACCTATGAGCTGGGCATCCGGGGCCAGCTCGGCCGCGGATTCTGGGACCTGGCGGTCTACCAGAGCGACATCGACGACCTGATCACCAATGTCGACAGCGACGGCGATGGCTTCGTCGATACCACGGACAACGTCGACCGGGCCCGGATTCGCGGCGTGGAAGTCGCCACCGGCGCCGACGTTGAGGACTGGACGCTGCGCGCCGCCCTGACCTACGTCGACCCCGAGAACCGCGAGACCGGCAAGCGTCTGCAGCATCGTGCCTCGCGCAGCCTGCGCTTCGACGCCGACCGCGCGCTGGGCGACTGGACGCTGGGCGGCTCGGTGATCGCCCAGGACCATCGCTATGCGGATGAGGCCAACGAACAGCGCCTCGGCGGCTTCGCCACCCTCGACCTGCGCGCCGGCTGGAATTTCGCCCCGGGCTGGTCGACGCGCCTGACGCTGGAGAACCTGCTCGACAAGCAGTACCAGACGGTCGGTGGCTACAACAGCCCGGGCCGCGCGGCCTTTGTCAGCGTGAGCTTCGGCGGCTGATGCCGATCCGGCGACACCCGGCGCGGTGGGCCGTCGTGGCCATGCTGTGGCTGACGGCGGGGCTGTCTTTCGTGCAGGCCCAGGCCGATGAGCCGATCTGCGTCACCGACGACGCCGAGCGCGAGATGTGCCTGGACGCGCCGGCGACGCGCATCGTGGCGCTCTCGCCGGGCGTCACCGAGCTGCTGTTCGCCGCCGGTGCCGGCGAGCGGGTGGTGGGAGCGGTCAGCTTCAGCGACTATCCCGCCGCGGCCAAAGGCCTGCCCCGGGTCGGCAGCTACGACCGCCTCGACCTCGAGGCGCTGCTGGCCCTCGATCCCGACCTGATCGTGGCCTGGGCCGGCGGCAATCCCCGCGAGCAGGTCGAGCGCCTGGCCGCGCTCGGTCTGCCGGTCTATTTCTCCGACGCCGGCGACTTCGGCGCCATCGCCTCGAGCCTCGAGCGCCTGGGCGCGATGGCCGGCAGCGAGGCAGAAGGCCGGACCGCGGCGGAAAGGCTGCTCGGCGAGGTGGCCGAGCTGCGCGACCGCTACGCCGACGCCGCCCCGGTGTCGGTCTTCTACCAGGTCTGGGACGAGCCGCTGATGACGGTCAACGGCGAGCACTGGATCAGCCGGGCGCTGTCGCTGTGCGGCGGCGAGAACCCGTTCGCCGACGAGTCGCCGCTGGTGCCGCGCATCGGCCGCGAGGCGGTGCTGGCCCGCGATCCCGAGGCGATCATCACCGGCGGCATGGGCAAGGCCGATTCCCGCTGGCTCGAGGCCTGGCGCGACTTTCCCGAGCTGACCGCGGTGCGCCGAGACAACCTGTTCTTCGTCGACCCGGACCTGGTGCAGCGTGCCACGCCGCGGCTGGTCGAGGGCACCCGGGCGCTGTGCGCTCACCTGGAGACGGCCCGTGAGCGGCGCTAGGTTGCGAGGTCTGTCGCCCGGCCTGTCGCCACGGTGGCGCCATCCGCTGGTATGGCTGGCGCTGGCCGCGCTGCTGTCACAGGGCCTGGCGCTGGCGCTCGGCAGCGTGGCGATCGGCCCGGGCGAGCTCGTCCAGGTGCTGACCGGCGGCGGCGAGGCGCTGCATCGCACTCTGGTGCTGGAGCTGCGCCTGCCCCGGGCGCTGGCGGCCTTCGGCACCGGCGCGCTGCTGGCCATGGCCGGCGCGCTGATGCAGATCCTGCTGCGCAACCCGCTGGCCGATCCCTACGTGCTGGGGCTCTCCGGCGGGGCCTCGGTGGCGGCGCTCGCCGCCATGCTGGCCGGGCTCGGCGCCGCCCTGGTGGGCGGCGCGGCCTTCGCCGGAGCGCTGGCCTCAACGCTGATCGTGTTCGGCCTGGCCCATGGCGGCGGCAGCTGGACGCCGACTCGGCTGCTGCTCACCGGGGTGGTGATGGCCTCGGGCTGGGGCGCGCTGATCAGCTTCCTGCTGGCGGTCAGCCCGGTGGAGCGCCTGCCCGGCATGCTCTACTGGCTGATGGGCGACCTGGCCTACGCGGGCAGCCCCTGGCCGGTGCTGGTGATGGCCGCGGCCGTGCTGGCCGTGGTGCTGCCGCTGGGCCGCACGCTCAACGTGCTGGCCCGGGGCGGGCTGCAGGCCGCCGCGCTGGGCGTGGCGGTGCGGCCGCTGGAGTGGGCCCTCTACCTGCTGGCGAGCCTGGTCACCGCGGTGGCGGTGACCACCGCCGGCAGCGTCGGCTTCGTCGGCCTGATGGTGCCGCACATGCTGCGTCTGCGGCTCGGCAACGACCAGCGGCGCATCCTGCCGGCGAGTCTGCTGGCCGGCGGCACCCTGCTGACCCTGGCCGATACCCTGGCGCGTACTCTTATCGCCCCGCAGCAGCTGCCGGTGGGCGTGATCACCGCGCTGATCGGGGTGCCGACCTTCCTCTTCCTGCTGCAGCGGAGCCGGCGATGACGGGCCCGGCGGCGAAGGGGCGGATGGCGAAGGGGCTGGAAGCGACAGGCCTGGTGATCGACGTGCCGGGGCGGCCGGATGGCCGGGCGCTCGATCTCGCCATCGAGCCTGGCCAGCGCTGGGGCGTGCTCGGGCCCAACGGCGCCGGCAAGACCACGCTGCTGCATACCCTGGCCGGGCTCCGGCCGCCGCGGGCGGGGGAAGTGCGCCTCGACGGGCGCGGGCTGTCGCACTGGCGGCGCCGCGCGCTGGCCCGACGGCTGGGGGTGGTGTTCCAGGAGCGCCACGACGACTTTCCGGCCACGGTGCGCGAGACCGCCCTGATCGGCCGCCATCCGTTCCTCTCGCCCTGGCGCCAGGAGGGCCCCGAGGATCACGCCCGCGCGGTGGCGGCGCTGGAGCGCCTCGAGCTCTCGCACCTGGCCGAGCGCGAGCTGGCGACGCTCTCCGGCGGCGAGCGCCAGCGGGTCAGCCTGGCCACGGTGCTGACCCAGGCGCCGGACGTCTGGCTCGCCGACGAGCCCACCAATCACCTCGACCTGCATCACCAGGTGGCGGCCATGGCGCTGCTCGCCGAGCAGGCCGATCGCGGCCACGGCGTGATGATGTGCCTGCATGACCTCAACCTGGCGGCGCGCTGGTGCAGTCATCTGCTGCTGCTCTATCCCGACGGCGAGGCCTGCTGGGGGGAGGCGGAGGCCATGCTGACGGTCGAGGCCCTCGAAAGCCTCTATCACCAGAAACTGATGTGTGTCGAAGTCGACGGGGCGCCGGTTTTCGTGCCGACCCGCTGACTCAGTCCTTTTTCAGCTTCTTCAGCCGCTGCGTCGCGAGCTGGTTGGTCTTCATGCGCTCCGGGCGCTTCATCGACTGCCAGCGGGTGATCTCATCGGTGGTGCGGCCGCAGCCCACGCACAGCCCGCCCTTCAGCTGGCAGATCGAGACGCAGGGGCTCTCGATGCGCTTGGCCATCAGTGCCGCTCCAGCACGGCCAGCCGCCGCTCCTAGTCGCCACCGTGCACGCGGCGGCACTCTTCCTCGCTGTCGGCGTCCAGATGGGCGTCGATGTCGCGGATATCCACGTCCACCTCGAACAGGGCGGCTTCGGTGAGCTCGCGCATGCGGCGGCGGTCGTCGCCCTTGAGCGCGCGGGCCAGGTCGTCCTGGGTCTCGAACACCCAGACCACCTGCAGGCTGTCGGGGAAGCGGCGGTAGTCCACCAGATGGGTCAGCCAGCTGAAGCCCGGCAGCAGCGGCTTGGCGGTCTCGCAGGCGTCGGTCAGGGCCTGGGTCAGGCGGCGTTCCATCTGCCGGCTGGCTTTCTTGTCGAGCATGTCGAGCCCTCTCGTGTCATGTCGTGTGGTGGGGCAGGGTAGCGATCTACAGGGCGCGGCGGAAGCGCAGCACCGGTCGATCCTGTTCGGGATCGTCGAGGAAGTCGGCGTGCACGCCGAAGGTGTGGCGCAGTCGCTCGAGGGTCAGCACCTCCCGGGGCGGGCCGATGTCGACCAGGCGACCGCCGTCCATCACCCCGATGCGGTCGCAGTCCATGGCCTGGTCGAGGTCGTGCAGCGCGACGACCACGGTGATCGGCAGCCGCCGCACCAGGCGCAGGATCGACAGCTGGTGGCGGATGTCCAGGTGGTTGGTCGGCTCGTCGAGCAGCAGGGCGCGGGGCCGCTGGGCCAGGGCGCGGGCGATGTGCACGCGCTGGCGCTCGCCGCCGGAGAGGGTATGCCACAGGCGTTCGGCCATTGCCTCGAGGCCGACCTCGGCCAGTGCCCGGTCGACGATGGCATCGTCCTCTTCGCGCCAGGGACTCAGCGGCGACAGGAAGGGCGTGCGGCCCAGTGCCACGGCCTCGCGCACCTGGAGGCGGTCGAGGGTGTCCGCCTGCTGCTCGACGAAGGCGATGGCGCGGGCGATCTCGTGAGGTTTCATGGCGTGCATCGGCCGGCCGTCCGCCAGTGCGCGGCCGGTCTTCGGCCGCCGCAGCCCGGCCAGCACGCGCAGCAGGGTGGTCTTGCCCGAGCCGTTGGGGCCGACCAGGCCGAAGGTCTCGCCCGGTTCCACCGTCAGACTGACGTCGTCCAGCAGCCGGCGGCCGTGGACTCGCCAGTCGACGCGTTCGGCGCAGAGTCTCATCGCGTCCTCGCCCCACGGATCAGGATCAGGGCGAAGGCCGGGGCGCCGATCAGCGCCGTGACCACGCCGATCGGCAGCACCTGGCCGGCCACCAGGGTGCGCGAGAGCACGTCGGCGCCGATCAGGAAGACGGCCCCGGCCAGCGCCGAGGCGGGCAGCAGCCGGGTGTGGCGGCTGCCGACCAGGAAGCGCATGGCATGGGGAATCACCAGCCCGACGAAGCCGATGGCGCCGACCATGGACACCATGGCGGCGGTGACCAGCGCCATGGCGGCGATCAGCACGCCGCGCACCCGGCGCACGGGGATGCCCAGCGACGCGGCGCTGTCGGCGCCGAAGGTGAAGGCGTCCAGGGCGCGCCGGTACCACAGGCAGATCGCCAGGCCCGCCAGGGCGGCGGGAAGCCCCAGGGCGACGTCGCTCCAGCGCACGCCGGAGAGGTTGCCCATCAGCCAGAACATGATGCCGCGGGCCTGCTCGGCGCTCGCCGACTTGGCGATGATCAGCGCGGTGAGGGCGTTGAACAGCTGCGAGCCGGCGATGCCGGCGAGGATGATGGCGCCGGCGGCCTGGGTCGCGCGACCGCCGCCGGTGCCGCTGCCGGCGGCATGGGCCAGCAGCACCACCAGACCGAAGGCCAGGCCGGCGCCAGCGAAGGCGCCGAGCGACAGCGTCAGGGTGCCGGCGCCGACGCCGAGGATGGCCACCGACACCGCGCCGGTGGAGGCGCCGGCGGAGATGCCCATCAGGAAGGGGTCGGCCAGGGGATTGCGCAGCAGCGCCTGCAGCACCACGCCGGCGAGCGCCAGGCCGGCACCGCAGCAGGCGGCGAGGATCGCCCGACTCAGACGGTATTCCCAGACGATGCCGGCATCGATGCGATCCACCGCGAAGGCCGTGCCACCGAGATGGTTGGCCAGCACCTTGAGGATGGTGTCGAACGGAATCGCGGTTTCGCCGATGGCGGTGCCTGCCATCACCGCGGCGAACAGCAGCAGCGGTGCCAGCCAGCCCCAGTGCCAGGCGGAGTGCGAGACGCTTATCCTGGCCATGGGCGGGCGCGATAGTCGAACGGCGTCATTCATCGTGCGAAGGACATCCCGGACAGGGCATCCACCAGCGTCTCGAGGCCGAAGATGGTGCGCATCGTCGCGCTCATGGCGTGGGCATCCATCTCGATGATGTGGCCGTTTTGCACCGCCGACATCTGGCTCGCCACGGGATCGTGGCGCAGGAAGTCGCGCTTGGTCTCGACGCTGTCCGCCGCATAGCGGCGGCGATCCATGGTCGCGATCACGATGAGGTCCGGGTCGGAGCGGGCGATCGTTTCCCAGCCCACGGTCGGCCATTCCTCGTTCGATTGGATGACGTTCTGGATGCCGAGCTTGTCCATCATGTAGCCGGGAGCGCCGAGCCTTCCCGCGACGTAGGGATCCGATGATCCGTCGGGAGACGAAAACCAGAATACCGCCGAAATATCGTCTGGAAGCGACAGCGATTCGGCGCGGGAAATGGCGTTTTCCTCGCGGTCTTTCAGCTCGTCGATCAGCTCGTCACCGGCATCATTGGCGTCGAAAATGGTGGCCAGCTCGTGGATGCCCTTGTACACCGAATCGGTGGAGAAGGCGGCGGTACGGGTGCCGTCGCCGCCGGTGGCATTGTTCTTGGTATCGCAGTCGGCGGGCATGATGTAGGTGTTGATGCCGAGATCCTGGAACTGGTCGCGGGTCGCCACGCTGCCGGTGGGGCCGATGTGCCACTCGTACTGGGCCGTGACAATGTCCGGCCGCCTGTTCACGACCGCCTCGAAGCTCGGGTCATTGTCGGCGATGCGCTCGATATCGGTGTTGGCTTCGCGGAATTCCGGCAGCACTGGCGTGAACCAGACCGATGTGCCGACGACGCGATCGGCGAGCCCCAGAGCGTAGAGAATTTCGGTCGCCGACTGACCGACGGTGACGGTTCGTTCTGGCGCGGCATCGACGTGAATGTCGCGGCCGCAATTCATCATCGTCAGCGGATAATGTGTCGCCTCCGCTCCGGCGGATGACGCCGTAATGAGTGAGAGCACTGCCAGTAGTCTACGAGCGAGAGTCATGCGTCGGTGTCCAGGTGGGGGAGGGGAAGTGGCCGACCGGCGACGGGAGATTGCCACGAGTTTCGAGGCGTTTTCCACTCCCATCGACGCCTGCGTCGACGCCGATTTTGAGGAGAGGCCGGCGACCTGCGCGCGAGGCTTTTCCGCGAAAATAAAAAGTTATGTTATATCATAACAAATCTATCCGGCAAGGGGCTTGCTTGCCGTCGCTGGTCGAGTGCGTGGTCGATTGCGCGGGACATGGCCGGTCCATTACGATACCCCTCCGAAGACAGGTGCCCCTGAGGTTCAGGGGATAATCGGGAAGTCTGGTGAGGCCACGGCCGATCCCAGCGCTGCCCCCGCAACGGTAATGAAGCGCGATCCACGACGACCACTGGCGACATGCCGGGAAGGTGCGGATCACGGCACGACGCCCACGGCCATGCCCCGGCGAGTGCCCCTTCTGAGCCCGGAGACCGGCCTGTCACGTCGAGTCATTCCATGCCGGTGCGGTGGGCACCGAGAGGATCACCATGCCCGTGTTTGTCGATTCCCCCTCCCGGCGGAGCCTCCGCCGCGATGCGCGTCCCGCGTTCGTCTGCCGTTTCCCGGCCGTGACGCCATGAGCGACGTTGCCGAATTTCCCTTCGTCGCCGTCGTCGGCCAGCCGGCGCTCAAGACCGCGCTGCTGCTCAGCGTTGTCGATCCGCGCCTCGGCGGCGTGCTGATCAGCGGTCCCAAGGGCAGTGCCAAGTCGACCCTGGCCCGGGCGCTGGCGGAGATTCTGCCCCGCGATGCCGAGGGCCGGCGACCGTCGCTGGTGACCCTGCCGCTGGGCGCCAGCGAGGAGCGCCTGACCGGTAGCCTGGATCTGCAGCGGGTGCTCGCCGACGGCGAGGCGCGCTTCCAGGAGGGCCTGCTGGCCCGCGCCCACGGCGGCCTGCTGTACGTCGACGAGGTCAACCTGCTGCCGGATGCGCTGGTCGACCTGCTGCTCGATGTGGCCGCCAGCGGCGTCAACCGCGTCGAACGCGACGGCCTGAGCCACGCCCACGCCGCGCGCTTCAGCCTGATCGGCACCATGAATCCCGACGAGGGCGAGCTGCGCCCGCAGCTGCTCGACCGCTTCGGCCTGTGTGTCGAGCAGTCGGCGAGCCCCGGCGTGGCCGAGCGCGTGGCGATCCTGCGCCAGCGCGAGGCCTTCGACCGCGACCCGCGTGCCTTCGTCGACGCCCACGAGGCCGAGCAGGCGGCGCTGACCCGGCGCCTGGCCGAGGCCCGCGAGCGCCTTCCCGACATCGTCGCCGACGATGACATCTACGAGCGCATCGCCGAGCGCAGTGAGGCCGCCGGGGTCGAGGGGCTGCGCGCCGACGTCACCTGGCACCGCGCCGCCCGGGCCCATGCGGCCTGGCGCGGTGCGGCGCGCGTCGAGCGTGAGGACCTGGATGTCGTCGAGCCCTGGGTGCTGGCCCATCGCCGCACCGCTGCCCCCGACGACAACGGCAGCGGCTCCGACTCCGACGCCGGCGGGAACGGGGCTGGCGAGGGCGGGTCCGGCATGAACGGGGCTGGCGAGCCTGACACGGGCCGCGGCAGGGCGAGCGGCGACGATTCACGCAAGCCGGCCCCCGACGGCGCCCAGGCCCCCGGGGCCGATTCACAGCCCCAGGGCCAGTGGGGCGCCATGCCGCCGGTGGCCCAGCCGAGCGTGGCCCAGCCGAGCGTGGCCACGCCGATGCCGTCGCTGCCCGAGTCGACGCCCGCGCCCAAGGCCGGTGGAGCCTCGGCTTCGGTCTCATCGAGCCGGCGCCCCGGCCGCCAGGTCGGCCGCCGTCGGGATCGCCGCCAGGCCGAGTCTAGCGATCCCGCACCGCGCCCGGACTGGTTCGCGACCCTGGTCGAGCATCGCGGCCGGCGCCCCTGGCGTCGCCTGTGCTATCGCCGCCCGCGCAGCGGCCAGCCGATGCTGCACCTGGTGCTGCTGGACACCTCCGCCTCGACCCTCGGCCGGCGCCTGCTGGGCCGGGCCAAGGGCGCGGTCGACGCGCTGGCACGCCGGGCCTACGCCGCGCGTGAGCAGATCGCGGTGCTGGGCTTCGGCAACGACGGCATCGAGACCCTCCAGCCCCGGCGCCGCGCGCCCAAGGACCTGCTCGAACGGCTCGATGCCGTCCCCGGCGGCGGCGGCACGCCGCTGCGCGAGGCCGTGCGCCACGCCGCGCAGCTGGTGCGCCGCTGGCGGCGTCAGGACGCCGGCCTGCAGGTGCGCACCTACCTGATCACCGACGGCCGCACCCGCCAGCCGCTGAGCGGCCTGCCGCCGCTCGGCGACTGCGTGGTCGTCGACACCGAGACCGCCGCCGTGAAGCGCGGCCGCGGCCGCGACATCGCCCGGGCGCTGGGCGCCGATTATCGGCCGCTGGCCGGCCTGGAGGCGGGGGCATCGACATGAACGTCAAGGAAGCGAACGCGATGCACGAGCACGACGCCGTGAGCTGCCCGGCGGTGTTCGTCGCCGCGCCGGCCTCGGGACAGGGCAAGACCACCGTGACCGCGGCGCTGGCGCGGATGCTGCGCCGCCAGGGCAGGGTGGTGCGGGTGTTCAAGACCGGACCGGACTACCTGGACCCGCGGGTGCTGGCCCAGGCCTCCGGCCAGCCGGTGGACCAGCTCGACCTGTGGATGGCCGGTGAGGCCTACTGCCGCCAGCGGCTGTTCGAGGCCGCCCGGGAGGCCGACCTGATCCTGGTCGAAGGCGCCATGGGCCTGTTCGACGGCGAGCCCTCCAGCGCCGATCTGGCCGCGCTGTTCGGCCTGCCGATGGTGATCGTGATGGACGTCAAGGGCATGGCCCAGACCGCCGCGGCGCTGGTGGCCGGGCTGGCCGGCTTCCGCGACGACGTGCGCATCGCCGGGCTGATCGCCAACGCCTGCGGCTCGGCGCGCCATCGCGAGCTGATCGAGGACGCGCTGCCGGCGACCGTGCCGCTGCTGGCGGCGATGCCCCGCGACCCGGCCCTGGCGCTGCCCGAGCGCCACCTGGGGCTGGTCCAGGCCGAGGAGATCCGCGACGACCTGGAGGCGCGCTTCGACGCCGGCGCCGAGGCGCTCGCCGCCGAGGACCTGGCCGAGTCCCTGCTGGCGCTGCCGCCGGTGGCCTTCACTCCCGCGCCCACCGAGGCCTCCGCACCGCCGGCCTGGCTCGCCGGCCGCACCATCGCCGTGGCGCGCGACGCCGCCTTCAGCTTCGTCTACCAGGCCAACCTGGACCTGCTTGAGCGCATGGGCGCGACGCTGAGATTCTTCTCGCCGCTGGCCGATACGAGTCTGCCGGCCTGCGACGCCCTGTGGCTGCCTGGCGGCTATCCGGAGCTGCACGCCGAAGGCCTCGCCGCCAACGCCGCGCTGCGCGACGACCTCCGGCGGGCCTTCGAGGACGATCTGCCGATCCTCGCCGAGTGCGGCGGGCTGCTCTACTGCCTGGAGACCCTGACTGATCAGGACGGCGAGACCCACGCCATGCTTGGCCTGCTGCCCGGCGCCGGCGCCATGCGCGGGCGTCGCGGCTGCCAGGGCATGCAGACCGCCGAGCTGCCCGAAGGGCCGGTGCGCGGCCACGCCCATCACCGCTCCCAGGCCAGCGGCACGCCCGAGCCCATCGCCCACGGTCGCCGCCAGCGCCATCCCGCGCCGGGCGAGGCGATCTACCGCGCGCGAGGCCTGACCGCGTCCTACCTGCACCTGTTCTTCCCCGACAACCCCGCCGCCGTGGCCCGCCTGTTTGGCGCGGCCGCGGTCGCTGACGATTCGACAAAGGAATGCCACGCATGAAACTCGACAAGATTCCCGCTACGGTGGTGACCGGCTTCCTCGGCAGCGGCAAGACCACGCTGCTGGCCGGTATCCTGCGCCGCATCACCGGCAAGCGCATCGCCGTCATCGTCAACGAGTTCGGCGAGCAGGACATCGACTCCAGCCTGCTGCGCGGCTGCGCCATCGGCTGTGAAGACGAGGGGGCGGTGGCGCTGGACGACGACGGCGGCATCTATGAGCTGGCCAACGGCTGCATCTGCTGCACGGTGGAAGAAGAGTTCCTGCCGGTGATGAAGAAGCTGGTGGCCCGCCGCGACGACATCGACCACATCCTGATCGAGACCAGCGGCCTGGCGTTGCCCAAGCCGCTGGTGCAGGCCTTCAACTGGCCGGAGGTGCGCCAGCACTGCACCGTCGACGCCATCATCACCGTGGTCGACGGCCCGGCGGTGGCCGCCGGCCGCTATGCCAGCGACGTCGAGCGGGTCGAGGCCCAGCGCCGCGCCGACGACAGCCTGGATCACGATCCCAGCCTGCGCGAGCTGCTGGACGACCAGCTGAGCGCCGCCGACCTGGTGCTGGTCAGCAAGAGAGACCTGCTCGCCGAGGACGAGCGGGCGCGGGTCGAGGCGCTGGTGGCCGACAAGGTCCCCGGGTCCGTGAAGACGCTGTTTATCGATCCGAGCCTGGCCGACGATCCGGCCCGCCTGGAGGCGCTGATGGGCATCGGCGCGGCGAGCGAGGAGGGCATCGACCGCATCGACAACCACCACGACCGCCATCACGCCGAGGGCGCTCACCACGACCACGCCCACGATCACTTCGACGGCCTGGTGATCCGCCTGGGCGAAGTCGACGCCGAGGCGCTGGAGGCGCGCCTGGCCGCGCTGCTGAAAGAACACGAGATCTATCGCGCCAAGGGCTTCGCGGCGATTCCCGGCAAGCCCATGCGCCGGGTCATCCAGGCCGTGGGCGAGCGGCTGGACGGCTACTACGATCGGCTGTGGGCCCGGGACGAGCCGCGTCACACCGAGCTGGTCATCATCGGCCGGCACCTGGATCGCGAGGTGCTGGAGGCGGCGCTGGCCGGTGCCGAGAGCGCGACGCCCGCCTGATGCACCTGTTCGCCGCCAAGCCCGGAGGCTTCGTTGACGACGAGGGCATCGTCGACCTGCAGCAGACGCCCGCCGAGGTCGTGATCCTGTCGGCCGCCGACAGCAGCCTGTCGGCGTTGGCCCAGGCGGTCGAGCGGCTGGGCGACGCCTTTCCATCGGTGCGCCTCGCCAACTGGATGAACCTGGTCAAGCCCGCCGCCTATGACCTCTACGAGGATCGGGTGCTGGAGCACGCGCGGCTGGTGATCGTCTCGCTGCTCGGCGGCAGTGCCTACTGGCAGTACGGCTTCGATCGCCTGCGGGCCTGGGCGGCGGCGGACCCGACGCGGCAGCTGCTCCTGGTCCCGGGCTGCGACGCTCCCGACGATGCCCTGCTGGAGGCCTCCAGCGTGCCGGTCGAATCGGCCCGTCGGGTATGGCGCTACCTGCGCGAGGGCGGCGCCGACAACGCCGAGCAGCTGCTGCGCTTCGTCGGCGCGGAATGTCTGGACGCGCCGCTGGAATGGCGCGAGCCGCAGGCGATTCCCCCCGCGCTGATCTATCTGTCTCCTTCCAAAGCGCCCGACACGGCGCTCTCTCAGGCGCCCGAATCCGCGCCGAGGGCCGGACAGGAGGCGACCCTGGCGGACTGGGAGGCGCAGCGCGACTCTGTGCGTCCCGTCTGCCTGCTGCTGTTCTATCGCAGCCATCTGCAGGGGGCCAACACCGCGGTGCTGGACGGCCTGATTGCGGCGCTCGAGGCCGAGGGCCTGGCGCCGCTGGCGGTGGCGGTGGCCTCGCTGAAGGAAGACGCCTGCGTCGCCTTCGTCGATCACCTGATCGAGCGCACCGGCGCCGGCCTGGTGGTCAACACCACCGGTTTCTCGGTCAACCGCGAGCCCGACGAGGGCACGCTCGACGCCGGCGCGTTCTGCGACGACGGGGCTGACGAAGCGAGCGGCCTGTTCGCCGGCCGCCCGGTGGTGCTGCAGGCGATACTGGCCAGCAGCCCCGAGGACGACTGGCGCGACAAGGCCGCCGGCCTGCACAGCCGCGACGTGGCCATGCAGGTGGTGCTGCCGGAGATGGACGGCCGCGTCATCACCCGCGCGGTGGGCTTCAAGGCCGAGGCCCACTACAGCGAGCGCTGCCAGCTCTCGGTGACCCGCCATGAGCCGCATCCCGAGCGCGCCGCCTTCGTCGCCGAACTGGCCCGGCGCTACGCGCGGCTGCGCCACACCGCCAACGCCGACAAGCGCCTGGCGCTGGTGCTGGCCAACTATCCGACCCGGGACGGCCGCATTGGCAACGGCGTCGGCCTCGACACCCCGGCCTCGACGGTCAACCTGCTGCGCGCGCTGGAAGGTGCCGGCTATCCGCTGGCGGACCTGCCCGAGGACGGCAATGAGCTGGTCCGGCGCCTCCAGGCCAGCGTGACCAACGATCCGCAGTCGCTTGCCTGGCGCGGCAGCTGGCAGAGCCTCGGCGTCGACGACTACCTGACCTGGTTCCGCACCCTGCCGGCCTCCTTGCAGGAGGCGGTCTGGCGGCGCTGGGGCGCCCCCGAGGACGACCCCAAGCACCGCCAGGGCCGGCTGCTGATCGCCGGCATTCGCCTCGGCGAGACCTTCGTTGGCATCCAGCCGGCGCGTGACATCGACGCCGGTCCGGATGCCGATCCGGTCAGGAGCTACCACGACACCGCGCTGGTGCCGCCCCACAGCTACCTGGCCTTCTACCTCTGGCTGCGTGAGCACTACCGGGTGGACGCGGTCATCCACATCGGCAAGCACGGCAACCTGGAGTGGCTGCCCGGCAAGAGCACGGCGCTCTCGGCCGAGTGCTGGCCGGACGTGGCCCTGGGGCCGCTGCCGCACTTCTATCCCTTCATCGTCAACGATCCGGGCGAGGGTGCCCAGGCCAAGCGCCGCAGCCAGGCGGTGATCATCGATCACCTGATGCCGCCGCTGGCCCGGGCCGAGCTCTACGGCGAGCTGGCCGAGCTCGAGTCGCTGACCGACGAGTACTACCAGGCGCTGGGCATGGACCCTCGCCGCGAGGCGCTGCTGCGAGAACGCATCCTCGAGCACCTGAAGCGCACCGGCATCGACGTCGAGCTGAATCCGTCGGCGAGCGAGGGAGAGGATGCCTGCCAGGGCGCCGACGAGCGCCTGCTGAACGAGCTCGACACCTTCCTGTGCGATATCAAGGAGGCCCAGATCCGCCACGGTCTGCACGTGCTCGGCACCCTGCCGCCGGCGGAAAAGCGGGCCGCGACCCTGGTCGCCATCCTGCGGCTGCCGCGAGGCGAGGGCCTCGAACGCCAGGGCCTGCTGCACGCCCTGGCCGACGACCTGGGGCTGCGCGAGCCGGGCGTCACGGGCGAAGAGGGCGCTCGTTTCGATCCGCTGGCGGCCGGCGCCGAGCCCTGGCGGGGGCCGCGGCCGGCGGCCTTGAGTGAGCTGGCCGAGCTGGCTGACGCGCCCTGGCGCAGCGCCGCCGACACCCGCGAGCGCCTCGAGACGCTCGCCGAGCGGCTGGTCGAAGGCCATGTGCTGGAAGACGGCGACCTCGAGGCGTTGGTCCGCGACTGGCCGGCCACCGCGGCGCTCTGTCGCCACGCCCGCGACGGCCTCTGGGC
Source organism: Halomonas sp. SL1 (assembly GCF_003030865.2). Lineage (NCBI taxonomy): Bacteria > Pseudomonadati > Pseudomonadota > Gammaproteobacteria > Oceanospirillales > Halomonadaceae > Halomonas > Halomonas sp. SL1. The sequence continues at coordinate 39,143 of NZ_PYUQ02000009.1, forward strand.
CGCCATGCGCCACGGCGCCGAGCGCGAGATCGGCGCGCTGCTCGACGGGCTCGACGGCCTCGCCGTGCCGCCGGGGCCGAGCGGGGCGCCCAGCCGCGGCCGGCTCGACGTGCTGCCCACCGGACGCAACTTCTTCAGCGTCGACAACCGCGCCGTGCCGTCGTCCGCCGCCTGGTCGCTGGGCGAGGCCTCGGCCCAGGCGTTCGTCGAGCGCTACCTGCAGGACCATGGCGACTATCCGCGTCGGCTGGGGCTGTCGATCTGGGGCACCGCCACCATGCGCACCGGCGGCGACGACATCGCCCAGGCCCTGGCGCTGATGGGCGTGCGGCCGATCTGGTCGCTGGGCTCGCAGCGGGTGATCGACGTGGAGGTGATCCCCAGCATGCTGCTGGGCCGGCCGCGGGTGGACGTCACCCTGCGGGTGTCCGGCTTCTTCCGCGACGCCTTCCCCCACGTCATCCGGCTGTTCGACGCCGCGGTGAGGGCGGTGGCCGATTACCACGAGCCGGGCGACGGCAACACCATCCGCGCCGCGGTCGAGGCGCGCCGCGGTGAGCTCGAGGCCGCCGGGCTCTCGCCCGAGGCGGCCGAGCAGGAGGCGGGGTTCCGGGTGTTCGGCAGCAGGCCCGGCGAGTACGGCACCGGCCTGGATCGGCTGGTCGACACTCGCGCCTGGGACGACGCCGACGAGCTGGCCGAGGCCTACGTCGCGGCCGGCGCCTATGCCTACGGCCAGTTCCCCGAGTCCGGCGCCGCCGCGCGCCGCGCCTTCACGCATCGGCTCGAGGGGCTGCAGGCGGTGCTGCACAACCAGGACAACCGCGAGCACGACATCCTCGACTCCAGCACCTATTACGCCTTCCAGGGCGGCATGGCCAACGCCGGTCGCGCCCTGGGCGGCGAGGCGCCGGCCGTCTACCACGCCGACCATGCCAACCCGGCGCGGCCGCGCATCCGCACCCTGCAGGAGGAGATCACCCGGGTGGTGCGCTCCCGGGTGCTCAATCCCAAGTGGATCGAGGCCATGCGCGAGCACGGCTACAAGGGCGCCTTCGAGATGGCCGCCACCGTGGACTATCTGTTCGCCTATGACGCCACCACCGACCTGGTGCCCGACCACCAGTACGCCCAGGTGAGCGATGCCCTGGTGTTCGACGACGCCAACCAGCGCTTCCTGCGCGAGCACAACGCCGCGGCGCTGGAGGAGATGGCCGAGCGGCTGCTCGAGGCCGCCCAGCGCGGCCTGTGGCAGGACGCCGGCGAGCGCGCCGACGCCCTGCAGGACCTGCTGCTCGAGTTCGACGAGCGACGGGAGGGCATGTCTTGAAAGAACAGGGCGTGAAGGAGAAGCGCTCGAGCGCCTCGCCACAGGTTCGCGGCTGGTGCCCCGGCGCCTGGCGTCCCATGGCCACCGGCGATGGCCTGCTGGTGCGGGTGCGCCCACCGCTGGGCCGGCTTACCCCGGCACAGATGAACGCGCTGTGCGAGGCCGCCGAGACCTGGGGCAGCGGCCTGATCGAGCTGACCCGTCGCGCCAACCTGCAGCTGCGCGGCGTGACCGAGGCCGGCTGGCCCGAGCTGATGGCGTTTCTGGTCGAGCACGGCCTGGCGGCCCCGGACGCCGAGGGCGAGCGCCGCCCGGCGCTGCTGCTGGCCCCGGACTGGCGCGACGGCGATGCCACCGTCGAGGCGGCGCGCCTGTTGGAACACCGACTGGGCGACTGGCCGGCGCTGCCGGACAAGTGGGGCCTGGCGCTGGACGCCGGTCCGGTGCCGTTGCTGGGCGACGTGCCCGCCGACCTGCGCCTGGAGCGCTCGATCGAGGGCGGCCTGGTGGTGCGGGCCGACGGGCGCGATCTCGCCACGCCGGTCGCCGACGTCGAGGCCGCGGTCGCGCTGATGACGCGGCTGGCGCACTGGTTCGTCGACAGCGGCGGCCTCGCGGCAGGGCGGATGCGTCGCCTCACCGCGCCGCTGCCGGGCTGGGCCGCGGCGACGGCCGCGCGGGCCGAGTCGTCCGATGACACGCCGGGCCTGACGCCCGGGTCGCATCCCGCCGGCCGGGTGGTCGGGCTGGCCTTCGGCCGGGCACCGGCCTCGGCGCTGCGCGCTGTCCTCCACGACGACATCACCGGCGTTCGCGTGACGCCCTGGCGGCGCCTGCTGCTGGAAGGCGAGCACGCGAGCACGCGCGACGCCGCGCCGGACGACGGGCTGATCCATGACGCCTGCGACCCGCGCCTGGCCATGGACGCCTGCCCCGGCGCGCCGTTCTGTGCCCAGGCCAGCGTGGCGACCCAAGGCCTGGCTCAGGCGCTGGCCGAGCGGCGCAGCGAGGGCCCGGGCGAATCAGCCGCGGGCCGGCTGCATATTTCCGGCTGCGCCAAGGGCTGCGCCCGCAGCGGCCCGGCCGAGGTCTGCCTGACGGGGCGCGACGGCCGCTATGACCTGATCCTGGGCGGACGCGCCGACGACACGCCGGTCGCGACCGGCCTCGGCGAATCCGACGCCATCGAATACTTGGAGACACGTGATGCCTTACGTCTATGAAACCGACGGACCGGCGATCTATCGAGAGTCCTTCGCCATCATACGGCGCGAGGCCGAGCTTTCACGCTTCTCGCCCGAGGAGGAGCCCGTCGCCGTGCGCATGATTCACGCCGCCGGCCTGGTGGCGCTGGCGCCCCACGTCCACTTTTGCGACGACGCGGTGGCCCGGGCCCGGGCGGCGCTGGAGGCCGGCGCGCCGATCCTGTGCGACGCGCGCATGGTCGCCGAGGGCATCACCCGCAAGCGCCTGCCGGCGGACAACGCCGTGATCTGCACCCTGCACGACGAGCGGGTGCCGGGGCTGGCGCGCGAGATGGGCAACACCCGCTCGGCGGTGGCGCTGGAACTGTGGCGGCCCCGGCTCGAGGGCGCAGTGGTGGCGATCGGCAACGCCCCGACCGCGCTGTTCCACCTGCTCAACATGCTCGAGGATCCGGACTGCCCGCGCCCGGCGGCGATCGTCGGCTGCCCGGTGGGCTTTGTCGGCGCGGCAGAATCCAAGCAGGCGCTGTGGGAGAGCGGCGCGGCGCCCTGCGCCATCGTCGAGGGCCGGCTCGGTGGCAGCGCGGTGACGGTGGCCGCCATCAATGCCATGGCGGATCGCAGCGAATGACGTTCCCAGAGACGCGCTCCGGCACGATTCACGGCGTCGGCCTCGGCCCCGGCAGCCAGGACCTGATGAGCGTGCGCGCCGACCGGCTGATCCGCGGTGCCAGCCACGTGGCCTACTTCCGCAAGAAGGGCCGCACCGGCCACGCCCGCACCATCGTCGAGGGCATGCTGGCGCCCGGCGCCGTGGAGCTGGCCATGGAGTATCCGGTCACCACCGAGATCCCCTTCGACGATCCGCGCTACAACGCGTGGCTGGCGGCCTTCTACGAGCGCCAGGTGGCGCAGCTCGCCGAGATCGCCGGGGCGGGACACGACGTGGCGGTGCTGTGCGAAGGCGATCCCTTCTTCTACGGCTCCTTTATGCACCTTTATACCCGCTTGCAGGGCAGGGTGGCCGTGGAGGTGGTGCCCGGCATCACCGGCATGTCCGCCGCCTGGACGGCCACGGGCCGGCCCATCACCTGGGGCGACGACGTACTGACCGTGCTGACCGCGACCCAGCCCGAGGACCGGCTGGCCGAGCGCATCGCGCGCACCGACGCCCTGGTGGTGATGAAGATCGGCCGCCACCTCGACAAGCTGCGTCGCGCGCTGGCAAGCGCCGGCCGTGAAGATGACGCCTGGCTGATCGAGTACGCCTCCATGGGCCGGCAGCGGGTGGTGCCGCTGGCCGAGGTCGGCGAGCAGGTGCCCTATTTCTCGATCCTGGTGATCCACGGCAACGGGAGGCGGCCATGAGCGATCAGGGATGGCTGAAGATCATTGGCCTGGGTCCCGGGAGCGAGGCGCTGATCACCCCGGAAGCGTCGAGCGTACTGATGGATGCCACCGACGTGGTGGGCTACGTGCCCTACGTCGAGAGGGTCGCGCCGCGCCCGGGGCTGACCCGCCACGGCTCTGACAACCGCGAGGAGATCCGCCGCGCCGAGCAGGCGCTCGAGATGGCCGCCGCGGGCCGTCGGGTGGCGGTCGTGTCCTCGGGCGATCCCGGCGTGTTCGCCATGGGCGCCGCCGTGTTCGAGGCGCTGGAGGCGGGCGAGCCGGCCTGGCGGGCGCTGGACATCCAGGTGCTGCCGGGGGTCTCGGCGATGCTGGCCGCCAGCGCGCGCCTCGGCGCGCCGCTGGGCCACGACTTCTGCTGCATCAACCTCTCCGACAACCTCAAGCCCTGGGCGCTGATCGAGAAGCGTCTGCGGCTGGCCGCCGAGGCCGACTTCGCCATGGCCTTCTACAACCCGCGTTCCCGCTCGCGGCCGGAGGGCTTCGCCCGCGCCCTGGACGTGCTGCGCGAGGCCTGCGGCCTTGATCGCCCGATCATGTTCGCTCGCGCGGTCTCCACGCCGGAGGAGCGCCTGCGGGTCGTCACCCTCGGCGAGGCGACCCCCGAGATGGCCGACATGCGCACCCTGGTGATGGTGGGCTCGAGCCTGACGCGGCGCATGCCGGCCGCCAGCGACGAGGCGGGCGAGTGGGTCTATACGCCGCGGTCGGTGCTGTCATCCGAGGTGGATCGATGACCCAGCCAGTCCAGCACCGCATCGGGGCTATGGGCCTCGCGGCGGGGCGGCAGCGCCGGGCGGTCGATCATCAGCACCGGAATCCCCAGTGCGCGGGCGGCCTCGAGCTTGGCCGCGGCCCCCGCGCCGCCGGCGTTCTTGCACACCAGGCGCTCGACGCCGTGCTCGCGCATCAGGGCCAGGTCGCCCTCCCGGGTGAAGGGGCCGCGGTCGACGGTCAGGGTATGGCGCGGCAGCGGCGGCGCCTCCTCGGGCAGGTCGACCAGCCGCAGCACGTAGTGGTGCTCGGGCCGGGCGGCGAAGGCCGCCAGGTGCATGCGGCCGATCGCCAACAGCACCCGCTCGGGCGGGCCGGCGAGCGCCGCCACCGCCGCCTCGATGCTCGCGACGCGCTGCCAGCGGTCACCTTCCAGCTGCTCCCACGGCGGCCGGGTCAGGGCGATCAGCGCGGTGTCCATCTGCTCGGCCGCGGCGACGGCATGGCGGCTCATCTGCTCGGCGAAGGGATGGGTGGCATCGACCAGATGGGTGATGCGCTCCGCCGCGAGGAAGGCGGCCAGCCCGTCAGCGCCGCCGAAGCCGCCGACCCGGGTCGGCAGCGGCTGGGGTTTCGGCGCGGCGACGCGGCCGGCGTAGCTGAACAGCGCGGGGATCTCGCGCTCGGCGAGCGCGCGGGCCAGGGCGCTGGCCTCGGTGGTGCCTCCCAGAATCAGGACCTTCATGATGACTGACGCGGACGACGCTCCCTGGCTGACGGTGGTGGGCTGGGGCGAGGGTGGCACGGCCGGGCTCACGCCGGCAAGCCGCGAGGCGCTTCAGGCCGCCGAGGTGGTGTTCGGCGCCCGGCGCCATCTGCGCCTGCTGCCTCCGCTCCCCGCCGAGGTGCGCGAGTGGCCGGTGCCCTTCGCCGACGGCATCCCCGAACTGCTGGCCGAGCGCGGCCGGCGCACGGTGATGCTGGCCTCCGGCGATCCCTTCTGGTTCGGCGCCGGTGGCACCCTGGCGCGGCATCTCGCGCCGGGCGAATGGCGCTCGCTGCCGTCGCCCTCGACCTTCAGCCTGGCGGCCTCACGGCTTGGCTGGTCGCTGGAGGGGGTGACCTGCCTCGGCCTGCATGCCCGGCCGCTGACGCGCCTGCGTCCGAACCTGCATCGCGGTCGCCAGCTGCTGGTGCTGCTGCGCGACGGCGAGGCGGTGGCGGCGCTGGCCGGCTGGCTCGGGCGCGTGGGCTTCGGCGCCAGCCAACTTCATGTGCTGGAGGCCCTGGGCGGCGATCAAGAGCGCGTGCGCTGCCTGCGTGCCGACGCCGAGCTGCCGGACGACATCGCCCACCCGGTGGCGGTGGGGCTCGAGATTGCCGGCGACGGGCCGGCGCTGCCGCTGACGCCCGGGCGGCCGGATGGCTGGTTTTCTCACGACGGCCAGATCACCAAGCAGGCGGTGCGCGCCGCCACGCTGGCCGCCCTGGCCCCGATGCCGGGGGAGCGGCTGTGGGACATCGGTACCGGCTCCGGCTCGGTGGCCATCGAGTGGCTGCTGGCCCATCCGGACAACCGCGCCCTGGGCCTCGAGCGCGCCCCTGAGCGCGCCGAGCGCGCCCGCCGCAACGCCCGGGAACTCGGCGTCGACTGGCTCGAGGTGGTCGAGGGCGACGCCGCGGCGTTGCTGAGGGATAAGCTGGCGGATGCGCCGCCGCCGGATGCGGTCTTCATCGGCGGCGGGCTCTCCGAGGCGCTGCTCGACGCGCTGTGGCCGTGCCTGCCGGCGGGCACGCGGCTGGTGGCCAACGCGGTGACGCTCGAGTCCGAGGCGCTGCTGGCCCAGCGGCAGCGCGAGTGGGGCGGCGAGCTGGTACGCCTGGAGCTGTCGTCGGCGACCGCCCTCGGCACTCGCCGCGGCTGGAAGGCCGCCTATCCCATCGTGCAGTGGCGGATAGTGAAATGAATCGCGATATGAGCGGTGAGATTAGGGTGGCGGGTTTCGGCATGCGCGGCTCGGCCACGCTCGGCTCTCTCGCCGAGGCGCTGGAGCGGCTAGAGGCGCAATACGGCCCGGCCGATCGGCTGGCCGTGGCCGAGAGCATGCGCGTGCGAGTGCAGGCCCTGGGCGAGGCGCGGGGCCTCGAGACGCTCGCCGTGCCCGACGAGGCGCTGGCCTCGGCCGAGACGCTGACGCATTCTCCACGCAGCCGGCGGGCCCGCGGCACCGGCAGCGTCGCCGAGGCCGTGGCGGTACTGGCGGCCGGGCCGGGCGCGACGCTGCTCGGCCCGCGGCTGATTTCCAAGGACCGATGCGCCACCGCCGCCATGGCCGTCGCCGCTGCGGCGCAAGACATCCCGGCAGGAGACACGACATGACCGTTCACTTCATCGGTGCCGGTCCCGGCGCGCCGGACCTGCTGACCCTGCGCGGGCGCGACCTGATCGCCGCCAGTCCGGTGTGCCTCTACGCCGGCTCGCTGGTGCCCGAGGCGATCCTCGATCACTGCCCGGCGGATGCCCGGATCATCAATACCGCGCCGCTGTCCCTCGACGAGATCGTCGACGAGATCGCCACGGCCCACGCCGCGGGCCAGGACGTGGCCCGGCTGCACTCCGGCGACCTGTCGGTGTGGTCGGCCATGGGTGAGCAGCTGCGCCGGCTGCGTGCGCTGGGCATTCCCTACGCCATCACGCCCGGGGTGCCGGCCTTCGCCGCGGCCGCCGCCACCCTCGGCCAGGAGCTGACCCTGCCGGGCGTGGCGCAGTCGGTGGTGCTGACCCGCACGCCGGGCCGCGCCAGTGCCATGCCGGACGGTGAGACCCTGGCCAACTTCGCGCGCACCGGGGCGACGCTGGCGATCCATCTGTCGATTCACAATCTGGAGCAGGTGGTGGCGGAGCTCGCACCCCGCTACGGCGACGACTGCCCGGTGGCCATCGTCTGGCGCGCCAGCTGGCCCGACCAGAAGGTGATCCGCGGGCGGCTCGACACCATCGCCGCGCGCCTCGATTCGGCCATGAACCGCACCGCCCTGATCCTGGTCGGCCCGGCGCTGGCAAGCGAAACCTTCGACGACAGCTGCCTCTACGCCATCGGCTACGACCGCCGCTTCCGGCCGCAGTCGGCGGACTCGCCCTTCGCCGAGGGTGGCGCCTGGATGGGCGAGAGCGAGCAACGAGAGGGCGGCGCATGATTCATCTGTCGCTGATCGGCATCGGCACCGGCAATCCCGATCACATCACCCTGGCCGGCGTGCGCGCGCTGCGCGAGGCGGAGCTGATCCTGTTGCCGCGCAAGGGCGAGGCCCGCTCGGACCTGGTCGACCTGCGTCGGCTGCTGTGCCGCCAACTGCTCGACGAGGCCGCACAATCGCGGGTGGTGGAGTTCGACCTGCCGCGTCGCGACGGCCGAGACGACTATCTGGGCGCGGTGGACGACTGGCACGCAGCCATCGCCGCGACCTGGCGCGAGCACATGACCCAGCGTCTGCCCGAGGGCGGGCGGGTCGCGATGCTGATCTGGGGCGATCCCTCGCTCTACGACAGCAGCCTGCGCATCGCCGCGCGCTTGAAGGGGACTGGGCTTGAGCAAGAAAGCGGCATGACGCTCGAGGTGGAGGTGGTGCCGGGCATCACCAGCCTGCAGGTGCTGACCGCCGAGCATCGCATCCCCTTGAATGCCCTGGCCGAGCCGGTGCAGATCACCACCGGGCGGCGCCTGCGCGAGCGCGGCTGGCCGGGCGACGCCGCCAGCCTGGCGGTGATGCTGGACGCCGGCGGCGCCTTCCAGACGCTGGCCCCGAAGGGCCTGCATATCTGGTGGGGCGCCTATCTCGGCATGGACAAGCAGTGCCTGATCGACGGCCCGCTGGCCGAGGTCGGCCCCGCCATTGTCGAGCGCCGTGCCGCGCTGCGTGAGCGCCATGGCTGGATCATGGACGTCTATCTGCTGGCGCGTCAGCCGCTGCTCGAATGATGGATACCGGGGACAAGCCTGCGCGGAGACGCGATAAATACATCCTTGTAGCTCCCGACGCCATCCCTGGCGTAGGAGCTCCGCTGCGACTTGTCCCCGGTATGGCATGAGAACCACCACGCTATTCCCTCGATCGCTGGAGATCCCGATGAAGCACGTCGACCCCGAGCGCCATGCGGTGCGCATGGCCCACAAGCAGAAGATCATGAACGAGCGGATTGCCGCCGCCGACAAGGAGCAGGGCGTGCTGCTGGTGCTAACCGGCCCCGGCAAGGGCAAGAGCAGCTCCGGCTTCGGCATGGTCGCACGCGCCCTGGGCCACGGCATGAAGGTTGGCGTGGTGCAGTTCATCAAGGGCAAGTTCCAGACCGGCGAGGAGGCCTTCTATCGCTCGCTGCCGGGCGTGGACTACCACGTCATGGGCGAGGGCTACACCTGGGACACCCAGGATCGCGAGCGCGACGTGCGCGCCGCCGAGGCGGCCTGGGCCGAGGCCCGGCGCATGCTGGCCGACCCGGAATACGCCCTGGTGCTGTTCGACGAGCTCAATATCGCCCTGCGCCACGGCTACCTGGAGCTCGACCGGGTGCTCGACGACCTCCAGGGCCGCCCGGCCATGCAGCATGCCGTGGTCACCGGCCGTCACGCCCCCGAGGCGCTGATCGAGCTGGCCGACACCGTGACCGAGATGAAGGTGGTCAAGCACGCCTTCAAGGACCAGGGGATAAAGGCGCAAAAAGGCGTCGAGCTGTAGTCGTCTCGGCTCTGTTGTCGCCGGATGAGCGCCGGGGACGAGACGGCGCGAGGGGTTTTTGCCATGGGTGAGGCGATCCTCGCCGAACGGGTTGGCCAAGGATGGCCAACACCGGTCCTGCAAGCGGAGCAGGATGCGAGAGCGCCGCAGGGCAAAAGTTAGCGCCCAGGGATGGGTTCACAGCGCCCTCGTGCCGGCTTGGCGCCGGTCAAGCTCATCATCCTGTGACATTAGCGCCGTCCCACCATCACGAACTCCAGGAGACCGCCGCATGGCAGACCCCACCGGGCGACCCGATCACGCCTTCCCCGAGGCGCAGCGCGAGGGCCTCTACCGGGCCATCTTCGAGCGTCGCGACGTGCGCGCCCAGTTCCGCCCGGACCCGATTCCGCCCGCGGTGCTGGCGCGGCTGCTCGAGGCCGCCCACCACGCGCCCTCGGTGGGCTTCATGCAGCCCTGGGACTTCCTGCTGATCGACGACCGCGCGGTGCGTGGGCGCGTGCACGCCATCTTCGAGCGCGAGAACGCCAAGGCGGCCGAGGCCCACATCGGCGAGCGCGGCGCGCTGTATCGCCGGCTCAAGCTGGAGGGCATCCTCGAGAGCCCGCTCAACCTGTGCATCACCTGCGACCGCAGCCGCGGCGGCGAGCATGTGCTGGGCCGCCAGAGCATCGTCGAGATGGACCTGTTCAGCACCTGCCTGGCGGTCCAGAACCTGTGGCTGGCGGCCCGGGCCGAGGGCATCGGCGTAGGCTGGGTCAGTATCCTCGATCAGGACGAGCTGGCCGAGGTGCTGGGCCTGCCGGAGAACGTCTACCCGCTCGCCTACCTGTGCCTGGGCTACGTCGACGAGTTCCTCGACCGCCCCGAGCTGGCCCGCGCCGGCTGGCGCCAGCGCCTGCCGCTGGCCGAGCGGGTGCACGGTAACGGCTGGGGTGAGGTGGCCGATGCGCCGGCGCTGTTCGAGGCACTCTCGGCGCGGGAGAGTGAGCGATGAAGGCGCTGATGATCCAGGGCACCACCTCGGACGCCGGCAAGAGCACGGTGGTGGCGGGGCTGTGCCGTCTGCTGGCGCGGCGCGGGGTGTCGGTGGCGCCCTTCAAGCCCCAGAACATGGCGCTGAACAGCGCCGTGACGCCGGAGGGCGGCGAGATCGGCCGTTCCACGGCGCTGCAGGCGGTGGCCTGCGGGCTGGCGCCCCATGCCGACATGAATCCGGTGCTGCTCAAGCCTGAGACCGACCGCGGCGCCCAGGTGATCCTCGACGGTCGGGTCCACGGTCACATGGACGCGCTGGATTACCACGCCTTCAAGCGCCAGGCCCGCGAGACCGTGCTGGCAGCCTGGGAGCGACTGACAAGTCGCTTCGATCTGGTGATCGCCGAGGGCGCGGGCAGTCCGGCCGAGGTCAATCTGCGCAAGAACGACATCGCCAACATGGGCTTCGCCGAGGCGGTGGACTGCCCGGTGTGGCTGGTGGCCGACATCGACCGCGGCGGCGTCTTCGCCCAGCTGGTGGGCACCCTGGAGCTGCTGAGCGAGAGCGAGCGCGCGCGTACCACCGGGCTCGTGATCAATCGCTTCCGCGGCGACATCGCGCTGCTCGAGCCGGGCCTCGACTGGCTTACCGAGCGCACCGGCAAGCCGGTGACCGGCGTGCTGCCGCACCTGAACGGCCTGCTGCTGGACGCCGAGGACGGCTTGGGCCTGACCGCGAGCGCCGCCGAAGCGCCGGGACTGCGCGTGGCGGTGCCGGCGCTGCCGCGGATCAGCAACCACACCGATCTCGATGCGCTGCGCCTGCATCCGCGGGTCGAGCTGACGCTGGTGGGGCCGGGGCAGGCCATGCCGCCCGCCGACGTCATCCTGCTGCCCGGCAGCAAGAGCACCGCCAGCGACCTGGGCTGGCTGCGCCGCGAGGGCTGGGAGCCGGCGATCCGCCGTCACCTGCGCTACGGCGGCCGGGTGCTCGGCATCTGCGGCGGCTTCCAGATGCTCGGCGAGGCCATCGACGACCCGGACGGCCTGGAGGGCGAGGCCGGCAGCGTGCCGGGGCTGGGGCTCCTGGCCATGCGCACCCGCATGGTGACCGGCAAGCAGCTGCGCAACGTGAGCGGCACGCTCACTGCCCTTCATGCGGGCACCCCGGCCGGCGAAGGCGTGGCGGTGAGTGGCTACGAGATTCACAACGGCGTCAGCGAGGGCCCGGCGCTGGCGCGGCCGCTGCTCGACCTGGACGGCCGCCCGGACGGCGCGGTGAGCGAGGACGGCCAGGTGATGGGCACCTACCTGCACGGCCTGTTCGACGAGGCGCCGGCGGCCGCCGCACTGCTGGCCATGCTGGGACTTGCCGGCGAGGGCGCGGCCGTGGATCTGGCCGCCCACCGCGAGCGTCAGCTCGACCGGCTGGCCGATACCCTGGAGGAGCATCTCGATCCGGCCACCATCGAGGCGCTGATCGGGTCCGTGATGAGGGGTGAATGAATATACCGTGGCGCATTCGCCGCGGTTCGGCGCACGTTGATGGCACGCACGCCTGTGGCGATGGATCGAGGTCTTATCCGTTCAGCGCTTCGAGTCTTGGCTCGGGCGCCGGGTGGTCAGGAAGGTTCGGGGATCCGGCCCCGGGGGCTCGGGAGCCGGATAGCCATGCCGGATGGGCGGCGCCCGGCCACCCGATCCGGCATCGTCGATCCATAGGCCGTCGTTCGAGGCGCCGAGCTGGGGTCACGGCTGCTGCTGGAAGTTCTCCGCTGCCGTTTCCAACACGTTCAGGGCGACGTCGGCGTCCTCGTAGCCGAGGCCTTCCATGCCACCGTCCGGCCCTTTGTAATTGGCGAACCACAGGTCGATGATCTGACTCACGCCGGGGAATTCGCGATCCAGCTGTTCGATCGTCTCGACGTGGGAAAACGGCGAGTCGTGCGCCAGTACCGCAATGAGCTTGTCGTCCTGTTCGCCGTCGTCCAGCATCTCGAGCACACCGATGACGCTTACCTCGGCCACCTCACCGCGCGGGATGGCCTGGCCGAGGACGATGACATCCAGAGGATCCCCATCACCGCCCAGCTCTTTCGGCAGAGCAGTGCCGGGAATGGCGCCGTAATTGCCGGGATAGCCCAGGTAGTTGACGACGCGCGGAGCACCGTCTTCATATTCCCAGTAAACGGCATGCGGATCGTCCTTGCTCACTTCCCACTTGGCGGACGTTCCCGCCGGAATTTCGATGATGGCATTGGCATGCCCGCTGGCGCTGATGGCCTCCATCGCCATCAGGTCGCGATCGCCCACGATGGTGTAGGCATCCTGCTGCGTCATGCCGGCGGTGACAGGCGTCGTATCCGAAAAGGCAAGGTTGCCGAGCGAATCGGCCTGCGCAGTGACCGATAAGAAGGGCAGGCAGGTCATGCCGGCCAGCAGGAAAGAACGTCGCATCACATATCTCCAGAGTCACGGTGCTTGTCATCGAGTTGCCGTTGTATCAGCGAGACATGACAGAAAGGTGATGGCGCCGGTGAGCGGGCCCGCCGGTTTCGAGACTATCGACGCGCGGACCGACCGCCGTGCGAGGCTCAGCGAAAACGCGTGGGGTCGTCGCTGATCACCGTATCGACGCCCCAGTCCCAGCGTGGGGCGAAGGCGGCCGGGTCGTTGGCGGTGTAGCAGATCAGCGCATGGCCGGCGGCCTTGATGGCGCGGGCCCGCTCCGCCTTCAACGGTTTCCAGTTGGCGTGCACGCTGACGGCCTGCAGCGCCTCGGCGCGCGACTGCCAGTCCCGGGGCACGCGGTCGAACAACGCCCCCAGGGCCAACCGTTCGGGGCCGGCCAGCGCGCGACTGACCCTCAGCGCCCGCTCGTCGAAGGACGACACCAGCCGCCGCTCGTAGGGCAGTGCCTCCATCAGCGCGGGCAGCGCGGCTTCGGCCAGCGCCACCGGGTCGTGGCCGCGGTTGACCTTGAGCTCCAGATTCACGCCCATGCCGAGTTCGGCGAGCAGCGCGAGCATTGCGTCGAGGGTGGCCATCCGCTCGCCGGCGAAGGCGGGGGCGAACCAGGCACCCGTGTCCAGCCGTCGGGCCGCGGCCAGGTCCATGGCCGCCAGCCGGCCGCGGCCGTCCGAGCAGCGCGACACGTCGCGGTCGTGCCAGATCACCGGCGTGCCGTCGCCGAGCAGCTGCACGTCGAGCTCGACCCAGATGATGCCGGCCGCATGGGCCGCGCGCACCGCCGCCAGGGTGTTCTCGGGGGCGCGGGCGGAGAGGCCGCGATGGGCGATCAGGCGGGGGAGGTCGAGTGCTGGCATTCGGGCTCCAGGGGGTCCAGGCGCTGCCCTGTGTCGGGGGCGAAGAGATGCAGGCGGCCGGCATCCGGCCGCAGGGCCAGCCTATCGCCTTCGGCCACCGCGCGGATACCGTCGACGCGCGCCACCACCAGATCGTCCTGCCCTTCGAGCCGGGCATGGACGAGGGTGTCGGCGCCCAGCGGCTCGACCAGCTCGACCCGGGCGGACAGATCGCCGTCGATGACGTCGACTTCGGGCACCACGGTCAGGTGTTCCGGGCGGATGCCCAGGCAGACCGGGGCTTCGCCGGCGGTTGCCGATGCGGGCAAGGGTGCGGCCAGCCGGGTACCGCAGGGCAGCGTCAGGGTGTCGCCCGCGCGGCGGGCATCGAGACGGGCGTCGAGAAAGTTCATCGCCGGCGAGCCGATGAAGCCGGCTACGAAGCGGCTGGCGGGGCGCTCGTAGAGATGCATCGGGGTGCCGACCTGCTCGATGCGCCCGCCGTTCATCACCACCAGCCGGTCGGCCAGGGTCATGGCCTCGACCTGATCGTGGGTGACGTAGACCGCGGTGACGCCGAGACGCTTCTGCAGGCGGCGGATCTCGAGGCGCATCTGCACCCGCAGCTTGGCGTCGAGGTTCGACAGCGGCTCGTCGAACAGGAACACCCGGGGCTCGCGGACGATGGCGCGGCCCATGGCCACCCGCTGGCGCTGGCCGCCGGAAAGCTGTTTCGGGCGCCGGTCGAGCAGGTCCTCGAGACCGATCAGGCGCGCCGTTTCCTCCACCTTGCGGCGGCGCTCGGCCTTGGGTACGCCGCGGTTCTTCAGCGCGTAGGCCATGTTGTCGGCCACGCTCATGTGCGGGTAGAGGGCGTAGTTCTGGAACACCATGGCGATGTCGCGCTGGGCGGGCTCCAGGTCGTTCACCCGGCGGTCGTCGATGACGAGCTCGCCGTCGCTGATCGATTCCAGCCCGGCGAGCATCCGCAGCAGGGTGGACTTGCCGCAGCCCGAGGGGCCGACCACCACGATCAGCTCGCCGTCGGCGATCTCGAGGTCGGCGCCGTGCAGGGCCGTGACGCCGTTGGGGTAGGTCTTGCGCAGGGCATTCAGGCGAAGCGTGGCCATAGGCGTCTCTCGTGTCCGTTGGAGTGTGTCATTTCTCGGCGTCGACCAGGCCCTTCACGAAGTAGCGCTGCATCAGCACGATCACCGCCACCGGCGGCAGCATGGCCAGCAGGGCGGTGGCCATGACCGTCTGCCAGGGCACCAGGTTGTCGGCCGAGGAGAGCAGGCGCTTGAGGCTGACCACGATGGTCATGTGATCGGATTCGGTGGTGATCAGCAGCGGCCAGAGATACTGGTTCCAGCCATAGAGGAACATGATCACGAACAGGGCGGCGATGTTGGTCGTCGACAGCGGCAGCAGGATGTCCCTGAGGAAGCGCCAGGGGCCGGCGCCGTCGACCCGGGCGGCCTCCAGCAGCTCCGGCGGCACGGTGAGGTAGAACTGCCGGAACAGGAAGGTCGCCGTGGCGCTGGCGATCAGCGGCAGGATCAGCCCTACGTAGGAGTTCAGCAGTCCCAGATCGGCCGCCACCTTGTAGGTGGGCATGATGCGCACCTCCACCGGCAGCATCAGGGTGATGAAGATCAGCCAGAAGCACAGCCGACGCAGCGGAAAGCGGAAGAACACGATGGCGTAGGCGGCCAGGATGGCGATGGCGATCTTGCCGAGGGCGATGCCCAGCGCCATGACCGTGGAATTGAGCAGCAGCCGAGTGACGTCGGTACCCAGCCGGCCGACCGGCTCGGTGAGCACGGCGCGGAAGTTGTCGAGGCCCTCGGAGCCGAACCACAGCGGCGCGGTGCCGGTATACAGCGAGGCCTGGTCGTGGGTGGCGGCGGTGATGGCCAGCCACACCGGCAGGCAGAAGGCGATCAGGGCCAGGATCAGCAGCGCGTGGCTGGCGATGTCCAGGCCGCGGCGGCGGTAGCGCATGGGCGTCTCTCCGGTGTCAGTACTGAACCCTGCGCTCGAGGTAGCGGAACTGCAGCAGGGTGAGCAGGCCCACCAGCCCCATCAGCAGCACCGACTGGGCGGCACTGGAGCCCAGGTCGTAGCCGATGAAGCCGTCCTCGAAGACCTTGTAGACCAGGGTGCGCGTAGCACCGCCGGGGCCGCCGGCGGTGGTGGCGTCGATGGTGCCGAAGGTCTCGAAGAAGGCGTAGACGCTGTTCATCACCAGCAGGAAGAAGCTGGTCGGCGACAGCAGCGGGAAGGTGACGGTCCAGAAGCGCCGCCAGGGGCCGGCGCCGTCGATGGCGGCGGCCTCCAGCAGGCTCCTGGGAATCGCCTGCAGGCCGGCCAGGAAGAACACGAAGTTGTAGCTCATCTGCTTCCAGATCGAGGCCATCACCACCAGCGCCATGGCCTGGCCGCCGTTGAGCTGGTGGTTCCAGTCGATGCCGAGCGCGCCGAGCCCGGCGCTGATCAGGCCGAGCTCCGGGTCGAGCATGAAGCCCCACAGCACGCCGGCCACCGCGGGCGCCACCGCATAGGGCCAGATCAGCAGCGCCTTGTAGGCGCCGGCCCCCTTGATCACCCGGTCGGCGAGCACCGCCAGCAGCAGCGCCAGCGCCATGGCGCCCAGCGCCACGCCGGCACTGAAGGTCACGGTGATGCCCAGCGCCCGGTAGTACTCCGCCGAGGCCAGCACCCGCGCGAAGTTCTCGAAGGCGACGAAGGTGCGGCCGAGGCCGAAGGGATCCTCGACGTAGAAGGCCTGAAGCATGGCCTGGGCGGCGGGCCAGAAGAAGAAGATCGCCACGACGGCCAGCTGCGGGGCGAGCAGCAGCCAGGGCGTGACGCGGTGTCGCTGGAAGGTCGCCATGGTCGTTTATCGCTGGAGAGGAAAAGGGCCGGCACGCCAGGGCGGCGTGCCGGCACGGGGCGGAGGCGGAGGGCGGATCAGCCGTTGGCCTGCTGGAAGCGCTCCAGCAGCGCGTTGCCGCGGCGCACGGCCTCGCTCAGGCCGTCCTGGGCGCTCACGTCGCCGTTGAAGATGCGCTCCAGCTGCTCCTCGATGACGTCGCGGATCTGCGGCATGTTGCCCAGGCGCAGGCCCTTGGAAATGGCCGTGGGCGTGACGCCGGTCATCTGCTCGATGGCCACGGCGCTGCCCGGGTTCTGCTCGTAGAAGCCCTGCTGCTGGCCGAGCTCGTAGGCCGCCTGGGTGATCGGCAGATAGCCGGAGAACTGGTGCCAGTCGGCCTGGACCTCGGCGGAAGAGAGATAGTCGAAGAAGCGCGCCACGCCCTGATAGACCTCGTCGCTCTTGCCGGCCAGCACCCAAAGCGAGGCGCCGCCGATGATGCTGTTCTGCGGCGTGTCGACCAGGTCGCTGTCGTAGGGCAGCGGGGCGACGGAGAAGTCGAAGTCCTCGGCGTTGGCGCGCACGCCTGCCAGCGAGGCGGAGGACGCCATCAGCATGGCGCAGCGGCCGGTGTAGAAGGCCGGGGCGGCATCGTCGAAGCGGCCGCCGTAGTCGAAGCGGCCGTCCTGCTGCCAGTCGGCCAGGCGCTGGATGTGATCGACGGCGGCGGTGTCGTCGATGCTCAGGCGGGCCTCGAGCCCGCCGAAGCCGTTCTGCTCGGTGGCGAAGGGCAGGTCGTTGCGCGCCGAGAAGTTCTCGAGCTGGATCCAGGACGGCCAGGTGGTGGTCATGCCGCACTCGGCGGCGCCGGAGTCGACGATTCGGCCCAGGGTCTCGCCGAGCCCCTGCCAGGTGGTCGGCACCGCGTCCACGCCGGCCTCGTCGAGGATGTCGCGGTTGACGTAGACCACCGGCGTCGAGGAATTGAAGGGCATGGACAGCATGCGGCCGTCGGCGTCGGTGTAGTAGCCGGTCACGGCGGGCAGGAAAGCGCCGGGATCGACGTCCTGGCCCGACTCGCTCATCAGCTCGTGGACCGGCACGATGGCGCCCTCGGCGTTCATCATGGTGGCGGTGCCGACCTCGTAGATCTGCACGATGGCCGGGGCCTCGCCGGCACGGAAGGCGGCGATGGCGCCGGTCATGGTTTCCGAGTAGTTGCCACGGAAGGACGGCTCGACGACATAGTCGTCCTGGGAGGCGTTGAAGTCGGCGGCGATCTCGTCGACCTTGTTGCCCAGTTCGCCGCCCATGGCGTGCCACCAGGCGATCTCGGTGGCCCCGTGGGCGGACAGCGACAGGCCGGCGGCGGCCATTCCCAGGGTCAGTGCTCCAGCGTACAGGCGTGGCATCGGAATCTCCTTGTCCATCGAGTCTTGGCTGAGAGAAGGCACGGGCCGTGCATGTGCCGACGGCCGGCGAGCGACAAATACATTAGGAAAACTCGATGACAGCCTCGTGACCGTTTGGCCGCCCGGTGCCGAGCGGGGCGAGAGCGAAGGGCGCGTCTATGCTAGGCTGCGCGCTTTCAGGCTCGGCTGCGCCGGGCATCGAAGGCAGTCATGAAGGAGAGCCGGAAGCGATGAAAGTGGTGCATATCAAGAACGCGGCCCAGCGTGAGGCCTGTCTGGCGCGGCTGTGCGCCGAGGCCTATGGCCAGGACGCCGGCATCGCCCCGCTGGTGACCTTCGCCGGGGTGACGGGCGTGCTGTTTCCGCAGGAGGCCGCACGTCTGCTGGCGCTGGCCGACGATCAAGGGAAGCCGCTGGCGCTGGCGCTGCTGGCGCTGGACGAATCCGGTGAGGGCATGACCGTCATGCAGCTGGCGGATCTCGACACCGAGACGGTGAAGGCGCCGTCGATGCGGCTGGTGGGCGAGCTGGCGATGCGCGCGCCGCTGCGCGTGGACGCCACCGACGAGACGCAGGAAGCCCGCTTCCGCGAGGCCGGCATCGAGCGCTGGTTCAGCGGCAAGGCGGGCGTACGCATCGGGCTGTCGAAGCGTCATCCGGCCACCGGGCTCGATGACCTTCCGCGCACGCTGACGGTGGACGAGCAGGGCGTGGTGCAGTCGTTCAAGCGCGACCGGGCGCAGTTCGACGACTACAAACAGCGCTTCGTGAAGGGGCTCGAGAGCTTTCCCGCCACCCTGTCGGCGCGTCACTGAGGCGAGAAGCGCGCCGCCGGGCGGCGGCGCGCGGCAGGATCACCCTTCGACGGAGAAGGTGCCCTTCATCAGGCTGGAATGGCCGGGGAAGGAGCAGAAGAAGGTCAGGTCGCGACCGGCCAGGCCCTCGGTAGAGAAGGTGACGCTGGTGCTTTCGCCGCCGCCGATGACGTCGGTGGCGGCCAGCACGCGGTCGTCGTCCGCCGGCAGATAGTCGCTCTCGAGGCCGGTGCCCATGCCGGCCTGGGCCACGCCCTGAACGTCGGACGTCTCGGTGAGCACCCAGTTGTGGCCCATCACGTTGGCCTGCATCTGGCCGGTGTGCTCCAGCGTCACGGTGACCTCGTCGCAGCTGGCCGGCACGCTCATGGCGTCCTGGTTGAACTGCATCTGGTCGTTGCCCTCGATGGTCAGCTGGCACTGTTCGCCGTCCTGGGCCATGGCGGGGGCGGCGGTCAGGGTCGCGGCCAGGGCGGTGGCGGCGAGCAACCAGGTAGCGTTGGTAGCTTTCATAGCGGCATCCTTTCTGTCGTCACTTTGGTGATGTTTCTGTATACACTTTTGCATTCTTCGCCGAGCCTTCCAGGGCTGTCAAGCCCTGTCGGTCGCGGGGACGCTTGACCGCACGGTAAGGTAGCGTTTGACTGACGGTTCCTTCATTAGCGGTTTAAGGGTATCCAACATGGCCAAGCGCATCCAGTTCGCCCGCACCGGCGGGCCCGAGGTCCTCGAGCTCGTCGATGTCACGCCCGCCGAGCCGGGCCCCGGCGAGGTGCGGGTCCGCCATCAGGCGGTGGGCCTGAACTTCATCGACATCTATTTCCGCACCGGGCTGTATCCGGCGCCGGCGTTGCCGTCGGGGCTCGGCACCGAGGGCGCGGGCGTCGTCGATGCGGTGGGCGAGGGCGTCGAGCATCTGGCGGTGGGTGATCGCGTGGCCTATGCCCAGGGCCCGCTGGGCGCCTACGCCGAGAGCCACGTGCTGCCGGCGGAGAAGGTAGTGACGCTGCCCGACGGCATCGATGCCGAGACCGCGGCGGCGGCCATGCTCAAGGGCCTGACCGTGCAGTACCTGCTGCGCCAGACCTGTCCGCTTCAGGGCGGCGAGACGATCCTGTGGCACGCCGCGGCCGGCGGCGTCGGCTCCATTGCCTGCCAGTGGGCGAAGGCGCTGGGCGTGAAGCTGATCGGTACGGTGAGCTCGCCGGAGAAGGCGGCGCTGGCCGAGAAGAACGGCGCCTGGGCGACCATCGACACCACCCGCGAGGACGTGGTGGAGCGGGTTCGCGAGCTGATCGGGGGCGCCATGTGCGACGTGGTCTATGATTCGGTGGGCAAGGACACCTGGGAGACCTCGCTGGACTGCCTGAAGAAGCGTGGCCTGATGGTCAGCTTCGGCAATGCCTCGGGCCCGGTGGAGGGCGTCAACATCGGCATTCTCAACCAGAAGGGGTCGCTGTTCGTGACCCGCCCGAGCCTCAACGGCTATGCCGATACCCGCGAGCGACTGGAAGCGATGGCCGCCGACCTGTTCGCTCGGATCGAAAGCGGCGAGGTCAGCATCGACATCGGTCAACGCTATCCGCTCGCCGAGGCCGCCGAGGCCCAGGAGGCGCTGGCAGGCCGCAAGACCACCGGCTCGACCGTGCTTATCCCGTAGGCGTCTGCGCTTCTGACGACGGCCCCGCGTCTTGCCGGACGCGGGGCCGTCGTCGTTCTGGGGAGAGCGTGTGGGGAGAACGTGCGGGGAGAGCGTGCGAAGAGAGCGCTACAGCGCGTCGCCGAGCTCGCCGATCATCCGCTCGCGGCGTTCGAGCGAGGCCAGCCCGTCTTCACCCAGCAGGCGTGCCGCCTCGCTCAGCAGCCCCTCGGCCAGCAGCATGAAGGCGCACATGGCGTTGCTGAAGAACAGGCTTTGATTGGGCACTGCGAAGCGCTCACTGGCGGCGCGGGCCAGCGGCGAGCCGGCGGCATCGGTCAGCGCGATCACCGGCACGCCCTGGCGGGCCGCCACCCGGGCCGAGGTCAGCACGCTCGGCGTATAGGGGAAGGCGCTGATCACCACCAGCACGTCGTTGTCGTCGAGCCGGGCCAGGGCGTCCGCGATGCCGTGGCCGGCGGCGTCCAGCGCAGCGGCGTCGGGGCGCAGCATGCCGAGTCCGTAGGCCATGAACGAGGCCAACGAGGCGAACTGGCGACGGCCGTGAATCCGCACCCGCCGGGCCTCCGCCAGCCGCCGTGCGGCACGGGTGAAGGCCTCGCCGTCCATTCCCGCCACCAGGTCGCCGAGGTTGGCGCTCTCCTGGCGGCCCAGCCGGGTCAGCCGGCCGAGGGCGTCGTCGTCCTGTTCGCCCTCCAGCAGCCGCGAGACCTGATCGCTGTAGAAGTGCGTTCTTTCGGTGACGTGGCGGCGGAACACCGCCTGCAGGCCGGCGAAGCCGTCGAAGTCCAGCCGCTGGGCCAGCCGCGAGAGCGTCGAGGGGCTGACGCCGAGGCGCTCCGCCAGATCGCTGATCGACGACACCGCGGCCTGCTGGGGCATGCCGACCAGCGCCGAGAGCACCTGCCGCGATCGCTTGCCCAGGCGCAGCTCGGCGTCTCCCGCCTCGAGGTCGGCGAGCAGGCGCTCGAGGTCGGCGAGGGTATCGAGGCGTGCGTCCGGTCGAGAAGGCGAGGCGGCGGTCATGAAGGGCGTGGGCTCCGGTTCGCTGGCGAGTAAGGGCAGGGCATTGTAGCGGCCGCGGCAACTGGCGTCAGGGTGGTATGGCACTTATTGCAAATATCTTTGCGATTAAACAAAATAGCAAATGTGTTTGCAAAATGGCCCGAGGAGGGTCGCATGAGCCACGTCTTCCATCGTCACCTGTCTCACACTTACCCCACCGCCGTCGGCGGCGACGGCGCCTATCTGATCGACGCCGAGGGGCGGCGCTATCTGGATGCCTGCGGCGGCGCCGCGGTCTCCTGCCTGGGGCACAGCGACGCCGAGGTGATCGAGGCCGTGCGCGAGCAGGTCGGCAAGCTGGCCTACGCCCACAGCGCCTTCTTCACTACCGAGCCGATGGAGGCGCTGGCCGACTTCCTGATCGAGCGTGCGCCGGTGGGGCTTTCCTCGGTGTATTTCGTCTCGGGCGGCTCCGAGGCGGTGGAGGCGGCGCTGAAGCTGGCTCGCCAGTACTTCATCGAGCGCGGTGAGCCCGAGCGCCGGCACCTGATCGCGCGGCGCCAGAGCTACCACGGCAATACCCTCGGCGCGCTGGCCACCGGCGGCAATGCCTGGCGGCGGCGCCAGTTCGAGCCGCTGCTGGTGGAGGTCAGCCACGTCAGTCCCTGCTACGCCTACCGCGGCCAGGCCGAGGGCGAGACGCCGGAGGCCTACGGCGAGCGGCTGGCGCGGGAGCTGGAGGACGAGATCCAGCGCCTGGGGCCGGAGACGGTGATGGCCTTCGTCGCCGAGCCGGTGGTGGGCGCGACCCTGGGCGCGGTGCCCGCCGTGCCGGGCTATTTCAAGCGCGTGCGCGAGATCTGCGATCGCCACGGCATCCTGCTGATCCTCGACGAGGTGATGTGCGGCATGGGGCGCACCGGCAGCCTGTTCGCCGCCGAGCAGGAGGGCGTGGCGCCGGACCTGGTGACCATCGCCAAGGGCCTGGGCGCGGGCTACCAGCCGATCGGCGCGACCCTGGTCGGCGAGCGCATCCGTTCGGCCATCGCCGAGGGCTCGGGCTTCTTCCAGCACGGCCACACCTATATCGGCCATGCCACCGCCAGCGCCGCGGCCCTGGCTGTGCAGCGCGCCATCGAGTCCCGCGACCTGCTGCCCCGCGTGCGGCAATTGGGCGACGGTTTCCAGCGGCGGCTCGAGGACCGCTTCGGCGACCATCCCCACGTCGGCGACATCCGCGGCCGGGGGCTGTTCCGTGGGCTCGAGCTGGTCTCCGATCGGGCCGACAAGACCCCGTTCGATCCCGAGCGCAAGCTGCACGCCGCCATCAAGCGCACGGCCATGGATCACGGTCTGATGTGCTATCCGATGGGAGGCACCCTCGACGGCCGTCGGGGCGACCATATCCTGCTGGCGCCGCCCTTCATCCTCGAGGACGGCCAGCTCGACGAGATCGTCGACAAGCTCGACGCGACCCTCCGGTCCGTCCTTGGACCCTCTTGATCAGGACCTCATGAAACAGGAGCTCGACATGTCGATCACTTCGCGTCTGCCGGCGCTCGATGACGCCACCGCCTCGCCCGAGCAGCGCCGCGTGCTGGACGCCATCCTCCGCGGCCCCCGCGGCAACCTCGACGGCCCCTTCCTGGCCTGGATTCACAGCCCGGAACTGGCCGACCACGCCCAGCGCCTGGGCGCCTTCTGTCGCTACGGCACGCGGCTCGAGCTGCGGCTCACCGAGCTGGCGATCCTGTTCACCGCGTCCTGGTGGCAGTCCCAGGCGGAATGGCAGATCCATGAACCCATCGCCCGGGAGGCCGGCGTCTCGGCGTCGCTGATCGAGGCGTTGCAGGAAGGCCTGACAGAGGATCAGGAACCGGACTGCGAGCGCGACGACGAGGCGCTGGTGGTGCGCCTGGGGCGCTCGCTCTACACCACCCGGCGCGTCAGTGAGGCGCTCTACGCTGAGGCGGTGGAGGCCTTCGGCGAGCCGGCGGTGGTCGAGCTGATCGGCGTGTTCGGCTACTACGCCCTGGTGGCCATGACCCTCAACGTCTTCGAGGTGCGCCGCGGCGACGGGGCGCTGCCGTTTCCCGAGCCGCCGATGTCGGACTGAAGCGGCGGGCGTCTCGCCTCTCGCTGGTATCCGCACGCGTTAGCGACGATGCTGAAGACAGCGCGTTGCGAGCCTCGACGCGCCTGTTCCAGCACAGGGAGGTGAGCCGTCATGGCCGACAGCACTCAGGTTTTTCTTCTGCTCGGCGCGACCCTGGCGGCCTTCGTCTGGGGCCGCTTCCGCTACGACCTGGTGGCGCTGGCGGCGCTGCTGGCCGCGGTGGGGCTGGGCCTGGTGCCCGCCGAGGGCGCCTTCGCCGGCTTCGGCCATCCGGCGGTGATCACCGTGGCCGCGGTGCTGGTGCTCAGCCGCGGCTTCGAGCGCTCGGGGCTGGTCGACCTGATCGCCGAGCAGGCGCTGTGCGTCGGCGACCGGATCATGCTGCAGACCCTGGTGCTCTCCGGCACCGTGCTGGTGCTCTCCGGCATCATGAACAACGTCGGCGCCCTGGCGCTGATGCTGCCGGTGGCGTTGCGTCTGGCCCGTGAGCACGATACCCCTCCATCGCTGCTGCTGATGCCGCTGGCCTTCGGCTCGCTGCTCGGCGGGCTGACCACCCTGATCGGCACGCCGCCCAACATCATCATTTCCGCCTACCGCCGCTCGCTGACCGGCGAGGGCTTCGGCATGTTCGACTTCTTCCCGGTGGGCGCCAGCGTGGCGCTGGCGGGTCTCGTCGTGATCGTGCTGGCCGGCCGCTACCTGGTGCCCCAGCGGGCCGGCCAGGCGTCGATGGACGCGATGTTCGACACCGCCCACTACCTGGTCGAGCTGCGCGTGCCGGAGGACGGCAAGGCGGTGGGCTGGTCGCTGCGCGACCTTCACCAGGCCGTCGAAGAGCCGATCCCGGTGCTGGCGGTGGTGCGCGACGAGCGGCGCCATCCCGGCCATACCTTCCTCGGCGCGCTTCGTGGACATGACATCCTGCTGGTGGAGGCCGGCCCCGAGGAGATGGCGCTGCTCGAGGACAAGGCCGGACTGGCGGTGGGCGCCGAAGCGGAGCGGGAGGCCGAAGACGCCGAGGAGACCGGTCGAGCCGACAGGGAAGGCGAGGAAGGAGGGAACGGCGAGGACGGAAAGGGTGGCAAGAGCAAGACGCATGACAAGGCCACGACCGACACCGAGGGCCTGCAGCTGGTGGAGGCGGTGGTACGCAACGACTCGCTGATGCAGGGCCGCACGGTCGGCCAGCTGCGCCTGCTCAACCAGTTCGGCCTGCATCTGGTGGCGGTGGCCCGTGACGGCGGCCGGCTCAGGCAGCGGCTGCGGGACATCCGCTTCCGCGCCGGCGACGTGCTGCTGCTGCAGGGTGGCGAGGAGGAAATCGGCGAGAGCCTGACGACCCTGGGCTGCCTGCCTCTTGCCAGCCGCGACCTGGCCCTGGGCCAGCCGCGTCGGCTGGCGCTGTCGGTGGCGATCTTCGCCGCGGCGATCGTGGCGATGCTGTTCGACTGGCTGCCCGCCGCGGTGGCGTTGAGCGGCGCCGCCCTGGCCTCGCTGCTGGCCGGTGTGCTGAGCCTGCGCGAGGCCTATCAGGCCATCGACGGGCCTGTGATCGTGCTGCTCGGCGCGATGATCCCGGTGGGCCAGGCGCTGGAGACCAGCGGCGGGGCGGCGCTCATCGCCGAGACGCTGCTGGCGCTGGGCGGCGACTGGCCGGTGGCACTCACGCTGGCGGGGCTGTTCGCGCTCGGCCTGCTGCTCTCCAACGTGATCAACAACGCCGCGGCGGCGCTGCTGATGGCGCCCATCGCGGCGAGCCTGGCCGAAGGCTTCGAGGCCTCGGTGGATCCCTTCCTGATGGCGGTGGCGGTTAGCGCCTCCTGTGCCTTCCTGACGCCGATCGGGCATCAGTCCAACACCCTGGTGATGGGCCCCGGCGGCTATCGCTTCGGCGACTACTGGCGGCTGGGCCTTCCGCTGTCGCTGGCGGTGATGGCGGTGGCGATCCCGTTGATCCTGGTCGTCTGGCCGCCGTAGCGGCTGCGCCGGTCCTTGCAGGGGGGCAAAAAGGACGCCCCGGCGGCGGGCCGGGGCGTGGTCGTGGACGTGATAAGTGAGGCTTCAGGCCGGATGGTGGCGCAGCACCTTGCTCTTGTCGGTGACGAAGGCGTCGTAGTCGAAGTCGTCGACGGTGAGCATGTCCAGCACCTCGGCCTCGCGCTGGCGCATGAAGGTGGCATCGTCCTCGCTGATCAGGCCGGCGGCGAGGGCGGCGTCGACCTGCTGCTCGGGGTGCAGCGCCTCGGCCGGGATCTCGCCCTTGGCGTGGGCCTTGCCGACGGTGCGATACAGCGCCTCGGCGCGCTCCTGGGTGGCCAGCAGGGCGTTGTAGCGGGCCAGCGGGTTGTCCTGGGGACCGTCGTCGGCGTCCCAGGTGTTGGTCAGCAGTCGCTGGCGCAGGACGCTGTCGCGGGTCACGGCCTGGGCGATGGTGCGCGTCAGGTCGTCGGTCGGGCGTGCCCAGCGGCGGCCGCGGGGCATCACCACGATGCGCAGCATGCGGCCCAGGGCGCGGTTCGGCAGGTTGTCGAACAGCTCATCGAAGGCCTGCTCGGCGCGGCCCAGCAGGAAGCGGGCGGCGTAGTGGAGCAGGGCATCTTCCTGCTCGACCTTTTCGCCCTCGTGCCACTGCTTGAGCATCAGGCTGGCCAGATAGAGGTTGGATAGCACGTCGCCGAGGCGCGCGGAGAGCATCTCGCGCTGCTTGAGCTTCGAGCCGAGACTCGCCATGGCGGCATCGGCGGTCAGCGAGAAGCCGGCGGAGAGCCGTGCGATCTCCTTGGCGTAGGGGGCGGCGACGTCGTCGAAGGGCGAGTCCGGCTGGCCGATGCCAAGGCCCTGGGTCAGGGCGCGGGCGGCGTTGCCGAGGATCAGGCCGGCATGGCCGAAGAAGGCCGTATCGAAGGCCTTGACGTCGTCGGCGTCCTTGGCGGCCAGTTCCTCCAGCACGTAGGGATGGCAGCGGATCGCCCCCTGGCCGAAGATCATCAGGTTGCGGGTCATGATGTTGGCGCCCTCGACGGTGATCGCCACCGGGTTGGCGCTGTAGCCGATGCCGAGGTAGTTGCGCGGCCCGAGGGTCACCGCCTTGCCGCCGTGGATGTCCATGGCGTCGGCCAGGATCACGCGCTGGAACTCGGTGAGCTGGCTCTTGAGGATCGCCGAGGGCACCGCCGGCTTCTCGCCGTGGTCGATAGTGTTGGCGGTCTGGTAGACCGCGGCCTGGGCGATGTAGCCGAGCGCCGCCATGCGGGCCAGTGGCTCCTGGACGCCCTCCATTTCGGCCACCGGGACGTTGAACTGGCGGCGGATGCGGGCGAAGCCGCCGCTCCAGCCCAGGGCGTAGCGGGCGGTGCCGGTGGCGCCGGAGGGCAGGGTGATGCAGCGGCCCACCGACAGGCACTCGACCAGCATGCGCCAGCCCTGGCCGATCATGGCCTCGCCGCCGATGATGGTGGACAGCGGCACGAAGACGTTCTCGCCCTTGATCGGGCCGTTGAGGAAGGGACTGCCGATGGGATGGTGGCGGCGGCCGATCTGCATGCCTTCGGTATCGCGCGGCACCAGCGCCAGGGTGATGCCGCGGTCTTCCTCCTCGCCGAGCAGGTGGTCGGGATCGAACAGGCGGAAGGCCAGGCCGACCACGCTGGCGATCGGCGCCAGGGTGATCCAGCGCTTCTCGAAGGTCAGCTCCAGGCCCAGCACCGTCTCGCCGTCGATCTCGCGGCGCACCACGGTGCCGACGTCGGGCAGCGAGGTGGCATCACTGCCGGCGCGCGGGCCGGTCAGGCCGAAGCAGGGGATCTCGCGACCGTCGGCCAGCCGCGGCAGGTAGTGATTCTTCTGCTCCTCGGTGCCGTACTTGAGCAGCAGCTCGCCCGGGCCGAGGGAGTTGGGTACGCCGACGGTGACCATCAGCGTCTCGTTGACCGAGAGTTTCTGCAGCACCATCGACTGGGCCTTGGCGGAGAAGCCGAGGCCGCCGTATTCCTGCGGGATGATCATGCCGAAGAAGCGCTCGCGCTTGAGGTAGTCCCACAGCTCCTGGGGCAGGTCGGCGCGCTCGCGGGCGATGTCCCAGTCGTTGCACATGCCGGCGGCGACGCCGCACTGGTGATCGAGGAAGGCGCGTTCCGAGTCGGACAGGCCGTCGTCGCGATAGTCGAGCAGCCGCTGCCAGTCGGGGCGGCCGGTGAACAGCTCGCCGTCCCAGGCCACGCTGCCGGCCTCCAGGGCGGTGCGCTCGGTGGCCGAGACCTTCGGCGCGACGCGCTTGAACATGGCGAACAGCTTCGGCGTCAGCCAGCGGCGGCGAAGCGCCGGCAGGCCGCAGGCGGCGATCGCCGTGGTGGCGACCAGCAGCAGCACGCCGATCACCGTGGCGCCGGTGGCCAGGCCGACGAGGCCGAGCAGGCCGGTGACGCCGAGGGCGGGCAGGGCGCCGGCCTCCCGGCGCATCACGATGAGCAGGCCGGCAACGGCCAGCAGCAGCAGGATCAGGGTCAGCATGGTGGGCGGCTCCGTGACATTTAAACACTTGTTTGAATACCTTCAGCCTAGCCCATCAGATGCCTCGCAGCCAATACCCTATCGCTCAACGCAGGACTCGCTCGATCCAGGGCTACGGAGGCAAGCCGACGAGGCGTTCCTACGCCATGGGTGAGGAGCATGCCTCCGAACGGGCTGGCCAAGGATGGCCAGCACCGGACCTGCCAGCGGAGCGGGACGCGAGAGCGCCGCAGGGCGTCGGGAGCTACAGGGAAGTATTCATGCGTCTCCTCGCGGCTTGTCGCCGATGAGCCCGGCAGCAGAGGGCTGCCCTATTTTTTGTGATTGCCAACGCAAGACGCCCCGCTCGAAGGCGGGGCGTCTCGGTGCTGCCGGTGGCGTGATCAGGCCGTGCGGCGCTGCGGTTCCTGCTGGGCGGGGGCGCCGTTGGCGACGTAGTAGGGCGCGTCGCTCTTCGGCAGGGCCTCTCGGCCGCGGATCTTGTCGGCCATCTTCTCGGCCAGCATGATCGTCGGCGCGTTGAGGTTGCCGGTGGGGATGACCGGGAACAGCGAGGCGTCGACCACCCGCAGGGCCTCCACGCCGTGGACCCGACCGGCGCCATCGACCACCGCGTCGTCACCGTCGCCCATGCGGCAGCTGCCGCAGGGGTGGTAGGCGGTCTCGGCGTGCTCGCGGACGAAGGCGTCGAGCTCGGCGTCGGTCTTCACCTCCGGCCCCGGGGAGATCTCGCGGCCGCGGTATTCGTCCATGGCCGGCTGCTCGATGATCTCGCGGGTCAGGCGGATGGCGTCGCGGAACTCCTGCCAGTCCTTCTCGGTGGACATGTAGTTGAACAGGATCGAGGGCGCGGCCTTGGGATCCAGCGAGGTCAGGCGCACCCGGCCCTCGCTCTCGGAGCGCATGGAGCCGACGTGGGCCTGGAAGCCGTGGGCCTGCACCGCGCTCTTGCCGTTGTAGCTGATGGCGATCGGCAGGAAGTGGTACTGCAGGTTCGGCCACTCTTCCTCGTCGCGGGTGCGGATGAAGCCGGCGGCCTCGAACTGGTTGCTGGCGCCCACGCCGGTGCCGAACAGCATCCACTCGGCGCCGATCTTAGGCTGGTTGTACCACTTCAGCGCCGGATACAGCGAAATCGGCTTCTTGCACTCGTACTGAATGTACATCTCCAGGTGGTCCTGGAGGTGCTGGCCGACGTTCTCGTTGACCTGCACCGGGGTGATGCCGAGTTCATCGAGCAGGTCCTTGGGGCCGATGCCGGAGCGCTGCAGGATCTGCGGCGAGGCGATGGCGCCGGCGCACAGCAGCACCTCGCGACGCGCCTTGACCTCCCGGGACTGGCCGCCGCGCTCGTAGCGCACGCCGGTGGCGCGCTTGCCGTCGAAGGTGATGACGTCGGTGGTGGCGCGGGTCTCGATGGTCAGGTTGGGGCGCGGCTTGGCCAGATCGAGGTAGCCCCGGGCGGTGGAGGCGCGGCGCCCGTTCGGCGTGACGAAGCGGTCCATGGGGCCGAAGCCTTCCTGCTGGTAGCCGTTGACGTCCTCGGTGGCCGGATAGCCGGCCTGCTGGCCCGCCTCGATGAAGGCATGATACAGCGGGTTGTTGCCGTCCTTCGGCGTGGTCACGCTGACCGGGCCGTCGCCGCCGTGGTAGTCGTCGGGACCGATGTCGCGGGTCTCGGCCTTGCGGAAGTAGGGCAGGCAGTCGGCGTAGGTCCAGTCCTCCAGGCCGGCGCGCTTGGCCCAGTTGTCGTAGTCCAGGGCGTTGCCGCGGATGTAGCACATGCCGTTGATCAGCGAGGAGCCGCCCAGGCCCTTGCCGCGGCCGCACTCCATGCGTCGGCCGTCCATGTGCGGTTCGGGGTCGGTCTCGAAGGCCCAGTTGTAGCGCTTGCCCTGCAGCGGATAGGCCAGCGCCGCCGGCATCTGGGTGCGGAAGTCGAAGCGGTGGTCCTTGCCGCCGGCCTCGAGCAGCAGCACGCTGACGTTCGGGTCTTCGGTCAGGCGGGTGGCCAGGACGTTGCCGGCCGAGCCGGCGCCGATGATGACGTAATCGAACTCACGGGACTGCGACATGGAGCCTCCCTGAAACAGTCAAAAGGGTCTCGTGGCGAGGCGTCGGGTCTCGCCGATCAGGCCAGGCGCGTGTAGAGAGGGCGCGCCTGAGAAAGCGGTCGTGCAGCGGCACCGGCGAGAAGAGCGTCGGGGATGAGGCGTAGCGAGGGTCTTTTGACCATGGACGGCAAAAGTAGCGCCCATGGATGGGTTCACAGCGCCCTCGCGATGGTCCGGCATTCCGGGGCCTCGTCGCCGAATCAGCTCATCTCGCTCGGCGGTCCAGAGCAGGCCTTAGAACACCGATTCGAAGGCGCCCATCTCGACCTGCACCGACTTGGTCTGGGTGTAGTGGGCCAGGGTCTCGACGCCGTTCTCGCGGCCGACGCCGGACTGCTTGTAGCCACCCACCGGCATCTCGGCGGGGGAGTCGCCCCAGGTATTCACCCAGCAGATGCCGGCTTCCAGTCGATGGATGACCCGATGGGCGCGGTTCAGCCCCTCGGTGAACACGCCGGCGGCCAGGCCGTAGTCGGTGTCGTTGGCGCGGCGGATCACCTCTTCCTCGTCGTCGAAGGCGAGGATCGACATCACCGGGCCGAAGATCTCCTCGCGGACGATGCGCATCTCGTCGTGGCAGTCGGTGAACACCGTGGGCGCGGCCCAGGCACCCTTCGCCCAGTCGCCCTGGCTCCAGGCCTCGCCGCCGGCCAGTACGCGGGCGCCTTCCTGCTTGCCCAGCGCGATGTAGGACAGCACCTTCTCCTGGTGCTCGAAGCTCACCAGCGGGCCGAAGTTCACCGTCGGGTCCTGCGGGTCGCCGGCCTTGATACGGGCCACGCGTTCGGCGATCTTGCCCTCGAAGGCCTCCTTGACGGCGCTGGCCACGAACACCCGGGTGCCGTTGGTGCAGACCTGCCCACTGGAGTAGAAGTTGGCCATCATGGCGGCGTCGGCGGCGCGATCCAGGTCGGCGTCGTCGAACACGATCAGTGGCGACTTGCCGCCCAGCTCCATGGTCACGTCCTTGAGGCTGGACGCGGCGGAGGCGGACATCACCTTCTTGCCGGTGCCCACTTCGCCGGTGAAGGAGACCTTGTCGATGTCGCCGTGGCCGGTGATCAGCTGGCCGACCCGGGCGTCGCCGTGGACCACGTTGAACACGCCGTCGGGCAGGCCGGCCTCGGTGAAGATCTCGGCCAGCACCATGGCGGTCAGCGGGGTGACCTCGCTGGGCTTGAAGACCACGGCGTTGCCGGCGGCCAGCGCCGGGGCGGACTTCCAGCAGGCGATCTGGATCGGGTAGTTCCAGGCGCCGATGCTGCCGATCACGCCCAGCGGCTCGCGACGGGTATAGACGAAGGAGGTCTCGCGCAGCGGGATCTGGCTGCCCTCGATGGCCGGGGCCAGGCCGGCGTAGTACTCGAGCGCGTCGGCGCCGGTAACGATGTCGACCTCGCGGGTCTCGCTGACCGGCTTGCCGGTGTTGCGGCTCTCCAGCTCGGCGATCTCGTCGTTGCGCTCGCGAAGCAGCGCCACGGCGCGCTGCATCACCCGGCCGCGTTCCATGCCGCTCATGGCGGCCCAGTCGCGCTGTCCGCGGCGGGCGGCGGCGACGGCGGCGTCCACGTCGGCCTCGCTGGCCTGCTGGACCTCGGCCAGGACGCTGCCGTCATAGGGATTGATGACCGGGAAGGTCTCGCCGGAGGTGGCATCCACCCGGCGGCCGTCGATGTACAGGGATTCGATTGCGTGGGTCATGGAAGCCTCCAGTCAGGACTCGAGTGACAGGGATTCGGAAGAGCGAGCGCCGAGGCCGTAGGCCTTGAGCAGCTGCTCCAGGTAGTCGCGGGCCAGGCGCCGGGCGTGGTCGCTGTCCAGCCCCTCGGGGGCGAGGGCCCCGCGCAGCCACAGGCCGTCGATCATGGCGGCCAGGGCGCGGGCTGCGTCGCGGGCCTTGTGCTTGGGCAGCAGGCGCCGGAACTCGTGGCTGAGGTTGGCGTACAGGCGCCGGTCGTTGACCGTCTGCAGCCGTGCCAGGGCAGGGCGGTGCATGCTGCTGGCCCAGAAGGCCAGCCAGGTCTTGGCCACCGGGCCGGAGACCTGGGTGCGATCGAAGTTGCCGTCGATGATCGCCGCCAGGTGGGCCTCCGGGGCATCGGTGGTCAGCGCCTTGCGTCGGCGTGAGACCGCCTCGCCCAGATCGTTGAGGATCTGGCGCATGGTCGCTTCGAGCAGGCCGTCCTTGCCGCCGAAGTAGTGACTGATGATGCCGGCCGAGACGCCGGCGTGGCGGGCGATGCGCGCCACGGTGGCGTCGGCCAGGCCGACTTCGTCGATGGCCGCCATGGTGGCCGTGATCAGCTGCTGGCGACGAATGGGTTCCATTCCGACCTTGGGCACTGCGTTGACTCCTCTCCCGAGAGCATCTTGCTACCATGCCATCCGACATGGTTAAGATAGCGACAGCTTGCCATTTTTTTATTGAACGTTCAATCAATAAAAATCGGCAGGCACGATGTTTCCTCGAATCATACGCGTGATCCACGCAAGGGAGCGATGCAATGAACAAGATGACCATGGGCCTGGCCACCACCGCGCTGGCGCTTTCCGCCTCGCCGCTGATGGCCGCCGAAGAGGGCTGTCAGCCCGTCCGCTTCGCCGAAGTGGGCTGGACCGACATCACCGCGACCACCGCCCTGACCACCGAGGTGCTCGAAACGCTCGGCTACGACACCCGGATCGATACCGTCTCGGTGCCCATCGCCTATTCCGGCATGAAGAACGGCGACTTCGATGTCTTCCTCGGCAACTGGATGCCGTCCATGGCGTCGATCAGCGACCCCTACGTCGAGCGGGGGCAGGTGGACCGCCTGGGCGCCAACCTGGAGGGCGCCAAGTACACCCTGGCGGTGCCTCAGTACGTGTATGACGCCGGCGTCACCTCGGTGGCCGATCTGGACGCCCACGCCGACCGCTTCGAGTCCACGCTGCACGGCATCGAGGCCGGCAACGACGGCAACCTGCTGATCCAGGACATGATCGACGACGACGCCTTCGGCCTGGGCGACTGGCGGCTGGTAGACTCCAGCGAGGCGGGCATGCTGGCCGAGCTCAACGCCCGCGAGCCGAACGAGCAGTGGATGGTGTTCCTCGGCTGGGAGCCGCATCCCATGAACACCAACTTCGATATCGCCTATCTGGAGGGCGCCGACGACTACTTCGGCCCGAACCTGGGCGGTGCCACCGTCTACACCAATACCCGTGCCGGCTACGCCGAGGCCTGTCCCAACGTCGGATCGCTGCTGAACAACCTCTCCTTCACCCTGGAGATGGAGAATCAGCTGATGGGCGAGATCATGGACGAGGGCACCGATCCGCGCGATGCCGCCCGGAGCTATCTCCAGGCGCATCCCGACGTGCTCGAGGGCTGGCTCGACGGCGTGACCACCGCCGACGGCGAGCCGGGGCTGCCCGCGGTCAAGGAGGCGCTGTCCCTCTGATGCCGCCTGTCGCATGGCGGGCTTGCCTTGGGGCGGGCCGCCGTGCATAATCTGCATCCGTCGTCGGGGACATCTCTCCCAGGACGCAAAATGGCTACGTAGCTCAGCTGGTTAGAGCACATCACTCATAATGATGGGGTCCCCTGTTCGAATCAGGGCGTAGCCACCAGGACAGCATGAGACGCCCGCCCGGCACATCGCCCGGCGGGCGTCTTGCTTTCCGGAGGCGTGAGCGGCGAGTGACGGTTTTGGCCCTTGACGTTCACAAGCGGATCCGTATACTACGCACCGTGCTCGAGGCCATTCCCCGATAGCTCAGTTGGTAGAGCAAATGACTGTTAATCATTGGGTCACAGGTTCGAGTCCTGTTCGGGGAGCCAGCTTCGTCCCAGAGCAACGAGCACAGCGGCACTGAAAGGTGTCGAACGGTAAAAAAGGTCATTCCCCGATAGCTCAGTTGGTAGAGCAAATGACTGTTAATCATTGGGTCACAGGTTCGAGTCCTGTTCGGGGAGCCACCTTTTACCTCTTCCAGACCGTCAGGTTCCGGCCATCAGGCCTCTGAGGTCAGCCCGTCCGGGCATACAAGTCGTTCCCCGATAGCTCAGTTGGTAGAGCAAATGACTGTTAATCATTGGGTCACAGGTTCGAGTCCTGTTCGGGGAGCCAATGCTTGTTCTTCAGCCGTTTCTGCGCTGATTCCCTGAATTCTCCGCTCTCGCGTCTTTCCCGATTATATCGTGATGCTACCGGCTTTCCGCCGGCATTCGTCGTGTCCGTGCGTTTCGTCCGCGTTTTGCTCCGTGCAATACGGCGACGCCGGGCGCAGGGCCCGGCGTCGTGTATGGCGAGGGTGGGAAGGGCTCAGTCGTCGTAGTCGGCGAGTCGCAGGCCGTGGTCGAGACGGGCGTAGTCGAGCAGGATCTCGGCGCTCTCCATCACCTGGGCGCGATCGATCGGCTCGGCCTGTTCGGTATCCTCGTCGCGGGCGTCCGTCCACTCCTCCAGCGGCTCCAGGCCCAGGGCCTCGCGGCGCTGGTTCTCCAGGGCCAGCTGTTCGGCCTCCTGGGCCTCGGCCTCGCGCTGACGCTGTTCGCGATTGAGGCTGACGCTGGTGTGCTGCTCGCGTAGCCGCTCGGCGAGCTCGGCCTCGCGCTCCAGGTAGTGGAAGTTGGGGTGCAGGTCGGCACGCTGTTGATGCCGTTGGCGAAGGGTCTCCAGATAGCGCTCCGGCTGGCCGTAGCGGCGGTACTGGACCTTGCGCACCTGATCCCAGGCCAGGGCGTTGTCGAGGCTGCTCTCGCCGATGAGCTCCGGGTCGATCAGGCTCGGGAAGCTGATGTCGGGCGTGACGCCGCGATGCTGGGTGCTCTCGCCGGAGATGCGGTAGAACTTGGCGCGGGTCAGCTTGAGCTGGCCGTGGTTGAGCTCGTCGAGGGTCTGCACGGTGCCCTTGCCGAAGGTGTCGCCGCCGACCACCAGGCCGCGCCCGTAATCCTGAATGGCGCCGGCGAAGATTTCCGAGGCCGAGGCCGAGAGCCGGTTGACCAGCACCGCCAGCGGACCGTCGTAGAGTGTGCCGCTGTCTGTATCGCCGTAGAGGCTGATGCGGCCCTGGGCGTCGCGCACCTGAACGGTGGGGCCGCGATCGATGAACAGGCCGATCAGCGAGTTGGCTTCCTGAAGGGCGCCTCCGCCGTTGTTGCGCAGGTCGAGCACGATGCCTTCCACGTTCTCGTCCTTGAGCCGTTCGACTTCCTTGGCCACGTCGCGGGTGGTGCTGCGGTAGTCCGGCTCGCCGGCCTGCCAGGCATCGAAGTCGACGTAGAAGGCCGGCACCTCGATGACGCCCAGGCGATGCATGCCGTCCTCGCGCTCGACCTCGATGACCTCGCTCTGGGCGGCCTGGTCCTCGAGCTTGACGGTGTCGCGGGTGATCTCGACGACCTTGGAGCGGGTGGTATCGACGGCCTGGGCGGGCACCACGTCGAGGCGCACCACCGAGCCCTTGGGGCCGCGGATCATGTCGACCACGTCGTCGAGGCGCATGCCGACCACGTTGACCACCTCCTCGTCTTCCTGGCCGACGCCGATGATGCGATCGGCGGGCTTGAGCACGCCGGCTTTCTCGGCGGGGCCGCCGGGCACCAGGCTCGCGACCTTGACGTACTCGCCATCGGCCTGGAGCAGGGCGCCGATGCCCTCCAGGGACAGGCGCATCTGGATGTCGAAGGACTCGCTCTGGCGCGGCGACAGGTACTCGCTGTGCGGGTCGATGCTGCCGGTCACGGCGGCCATCATCAGGCCGAAGACGTCCTCGGCGTTGGCCTGGCGGAGGCGGTTCAGCTGGTTCTCGTAGCGATCGTGGAGGGTTTCTTCGACCTCTTCCGGGGTCTGGTCGCTGAGCGACAGCGTCAGGGCGGCGTTCTGCAGGCGCTTCTGCCACAGCTCGTCCAGCGATGCGGTGCGGCGGGGCCAGGGGGCGTCCTTGCGATCCAGGACCATCCGCTGGTTGCCGTCGAAGTCGAAGTCGAGGCCTGCATCGACGCGCTCGAGCAGCCACTCCAGGCGTGCTTCGGCGCGCTCGTGGTAGCGCTGGTAGAGCGCGTAGGGGCGGTCGAGATCGCCGTCGAGGACGGCATCGTCCATGGCGGTCGACAGGTCCGCGAACTCGTCGACGTCATCGGCGAGCAGGTAGGCCCGCTGGCCGTCGAGCAGTTCCAGATAGCGCTCGAAGGCCTGCTTCGACCACTCGTCGTCGAAGCGGATATCCGCGTAGTGGCCGTAGCGCAGCGATTCGGCTACCTCCACGGCGGCCTCGCGCTGGGCGTCGGTAGCGGTGATCGCCGCCTGGGCCGGGACGCTGCCCAGCAGCAGGGCCAGGGCCGCGGCACGACCCAGGGTCACAAACAGGCTCATCGATGAAGCACTCCCGGATTCATGTACACTCTAGCGTCCAGACCGTGATTCGGCTCACGAGTTGCACGGACAGAACCGCCATTGTAGCAGCTCGGTCGAGTCCCATGCCCCCAAGATGCGACACCGAGAGGAGTCCCATGCCCCAGGATGCCCCGCTCGAGCGACTGCTCGACTTCCTGCGCCGTTCGCCCACGCCCTGGCACGCCACGGCCAACATGGCCGAGCGCCTCGAGGCCGAAGGCTTCCGGCGCCTCGACGAGACACAGCCCTGGCAGCTGACGCCCGGCGAGCGGGTCTACGTGACGCGCAACGATTCCTCGATCATTGCCCTGCAGCTGCCGAGCGAACCGCTCTCGGCGCTGCGCATGATCGGCGCCCACACCGACAGTCCCGGACTGCGCCTCAAGCCTCATGCGCCGCAGACCGCCGCCGGCTGGCTGCAGCTCGGCGTCGAGGTGTACGGCGGGGCGCTGCTGGCGCCCTGGTACGACCGCGATCTGGGGCTCGCCGGCCGGGTTCACGTGCGTCATCCCGACGGCCGCCTGGAAGGCATGCTGCTCAACGTCGACCGCGCCGTGGCGATCATTCCGAGCCTGGCGATCCATCTCGACCGCGAGGCCAACAGCGGCCGGGCGATCAATGCCCAGACCCAGATGGCGCCGGTCTTCCTTCAGGGCGGCGAGTCGGCCGATCTGGATCGTCTGCTGCGAACCTGGCTGGCGGCCGAACATGACCTCGGCGATGTGGAGATCGTCGACTTCGAGCTCGGCTTCCACGACATGCAGCCGCCGGCCCGGGTCGGCGTGGAGGGCGAGCTGATCGCCTCGGCGCGGCTCGACAACCTGCTGTCGTGCTTCATCGGCCTTGAGGCCCTCCTCGATTCAGACGGGACGCAAGGGGCGGTGCTGGTGGCCAACGATCACGAGGAGGTGGGCAGCGCCAGCGCCTGCGGCGCCCAGGGGCCCTTCCTGGGCGACGTGCTGCGGCGGGTCAGTGCCCAGCTGGGTGACGGCAGCGAGGAAGAATTCATCCGTCTGATTCAGGCCTCGCGGATGATCTCCTGCGACAATGCCCACGCCTTGCACCCGAACTTCCTCGACAAGCACGACGCCGCTCACGGTCCGGCGCTCAACGAGGGGCCGGTGATCAAGGTCAACGCCAATCAACGCTACGCCACCAACAGCGCTACCGCGGCGCTGTTCCGCACGCTGTGCCAGGAGGCCGAGGTACCGGTGCAGACCTTCGTGACCCGTGCCGACATGGGCTGCGGCAGCACCATCGGCCCGATCACCGCTACCGAGCTCGGCGTGCCGACCCTGGACGTGGGCGTGCCCCAGTGGGCGATGCACTCGATCCGCGAGACCGCGGGTGCCAAGGACGTGGCGCACCTGACCCGAGTGCTCACGGCCTTCGTCGATCGCCGCGAGCTGCCCTGAGGCCCCGTGACCGCCGGCGCCTTCGGGCGCCGGTGGGAGGGTGACCGGCCAAGCCGGCTCATCAACGAAAAAAGCCCGCCTGGCGAACCAGGCGGGCTTTTCGATATCTGGTGGCTACGCCCTGACTCGAACAGGGGACCCCATCATTATGAGTGATGTGCTCTAACCAACTGAGCTACGTAGCCGGACAACGAGGGCGCATACTACGGATAAGGCCTCGTTTCGTCAACTATTTTTTGCCTCAGACGTTGAAGCGGAAGTGCACCACGTCGCCGTCCTTGAGCACGTAGTCCTTGCCTTCCAGGCGCCACTTGCCGGCGTCCTTGGCGCCCTGTTCGCCGCCCAGCGAGACGAAGTCGTCGTAGGCGATCACTTCGGCGCGGATGAAGCCCTTCTGGAAGTCTGTGTGGATCACGCCGGCGCCCTCCGGGGCGGTGGCGCCGATCTTGACGGTCCAGGCGCGGACTTCCTTCACCCCGGCGGTGAAGTAGGTCTGCAGGCCCAGCAGCTCGTAGCCGGCGCGGATCACGCGGTCCAGGCCGGGCTCTTGCATGCCCATCTCGTCGAGGAACATGGCGCGCTCCTCGTCGTCGAGCTCGGCGATCTCGGCCTCGATCTGGTTGCACACCGGGACCACGACGGCGCCTTCCTCGGCGGCGATCTGCTTGACCACCTCGAGGTAGGGGTTGTCGTCGAAGCCGTCCTCGTTGACGTTGGCGATGTACATGGTCGGCTTGAGGGTCAGGAAGCCGAAGCTCTTGAGCTGCTGCTTCTCGTCGTCGTCGAGGCCGAAGCTGCGCAGCGGCTGGCCCTCGGCCAGGTGCGGCTGGATGCGGTCGAGGATCGCCTTGGTGGCGATGGCTTCCTTGTCGCCGCCCTTGACCACGCGCACCAGGCGCTGGATGGCGCGGTCGACGGTGTCCAGGTCGGCCAGGGCCAGCTCGAGGTTGATGGTCTCGATGTCGGCGCGCGGATCGACCTCGTTGGCCACGTGGATGACGTTGTCGTTATCGAAGCAGCGCACCACGTGGGCGATGGCTTGGGTCTCGCGGATGTTGGCCAGGAACTGGTTGCCGAGGCCCTCGCCCTTGGAAGCGCCCGCCACCAGTCCGGCGATGTCGACGAACTCCATGGTGGTGGGGATGGTCTTCTCGGGCTTCACGATCTCCGCCAGCCGGTCGAGGCGCGGGTCCGGCATCGGCACGATGCCGACGTTGGGCTCGATGGTGCAGAAGGGGAAGTTCTCGGCGTCGATGCCCGACTTGGTCAGGGCATTGAAGAGGGTGGACTTGCCGACGTTGGGCAGGCCGACGATACCGCAGTTGAAACCCATGGGATCTTCCTGGAAAGAGAGTTCGAGGCGTGTGATTGGCCGGTATTCTACGAGATAACGGCGCGGCTGTAAGCCGGCACCCTTCGGGCAATGCCTAGGTTCTGTCTGAAAAGTCGGCACGTAAACAACGGTCTAT